>CAJBLH010000217.1 GCA_903953895.1 uncultured Desulfobacteraceae bacterium
AGCAGCAGAAGCGTAAAAAACTGGGCTGCATGGGGAAACAGCGGAAAGGCGAAGCGGGAGCTTCCCGACTGGGTTCCCAAGCTGGAGCTTGGGAACCAGCGGCAAATAAAATCATTCACCGGATCGACCGAAACGATGGTCGTACCCGGCTTTCACGTCAATCCACGATGAGCCTAATTTTCTTTCGTGCCACACAGCGTCCACACCGTCCATAGTTTCGATGTGAACAAGGTCGATCTGGAAACACTGCTGTGGGTCGAATACTAGTGAAAAGTGGCTATTCGTAGTATAACGGCGCCTGTTTGAACGCTTTCCAGGCTTCGGGGTCATGACCGGTGACAATGGTGGCGCCCTGGGTATCCTTTAAAAATCGCATGCGCTGAACAGACCGCACAGTTTCGCCGGCATTCCACATCAGGCCGGGCAGGGTGCCGTTCATCAGGTTTTCCTGGGTATAGCAGGAATCGGCGGCAAAAAACATGGGCCCGAATTTGGGCAGGTTGATCATCACCGACTGGTGGCCGGGGGTATGTCCGGGTGTAAAATAAATCTGGATGGCGCCGTCGTTGAAGAGATCGAATTTGTCATCGGTCCAGCCATTTAGCATAAACCAGTCCACTTCCTTGTCGAAATCTTTTCGGATATACGCCGCTTTCATATAGGGGTCCGGAACATAGGCGAAATGCAGTTCATCGCGCTGAACCAGATAGCGGGCATTGGGAAAGTGGCCGACGCACCCGGCATGATCCAGATGCAGGTGAGACAGTATGACATATTTAATGTCTTCGGCTGCACATCCGACTTTTTTGATGGCGTTGACACACCACTGGTCTTCGGTCATGATCGGATCGTATGCAGCCAGAACCCCACCCCAGTGGGCTTTTTTATCATGAATCGTTTCAAAGGCATTTCCGGTATCAAACAAGACCTTGCCCTTGGGATGATCGATCAGCAAAAAGGGAACCGGCACATCAAACGCCTCTCCGATGCCCTGGTTGAGTGTAAAAAAGTGTTTCTGACTTTTTAAAACACCGGCTTCGAAAAAATACAATTTCATGATGGACCTCCTTGATATTGAAAACAGTTATTGATTGTGGATGCGCCAGGATTCCCGCAACGCATCCCGAAATTCCGGAGCGGCTATTTCAATGAGGGCATCGGCCCGTTGTCGGACGGTTTTTCCCCTGAGATGGGCGATGCCATGTTCCGTGACCACATAGTCCACATCGTTTCGGGATGTGGTAACCGCCTGTCCGGGTGCAAGATGGGTGACGATACGCGACACCTTTCCCTTGGATGCTGTGGAAGGCATGGCGATGATGCTTCTTCCTCCTTTGGACCGTCGCGCCCCTCTGACAAAATCCACCTGTCCGCCAACACCGCTGAATTGCTGCGTACCCATGGTATCGGCAGCCACCTGCCCCAGCAGATCCACGGCAATGGCCGAGTTGATGGAAACCATGTTGTCATTCTGAGCGATGATGAAAGGGTTGTTGGTGTAATCGACCGGATGACATTCGATCATGGAGTTGTAATCGAGCCAGTCGTAAAAAATCCGGGTACCCATGGCAAAGGTGATGATGATCTTCGAGTTGTGCAGGTTTTTGCGGCGACAGGTGACAACACCGGCTTCGGCCAGGCGCATGACCCCGTCGGATATCATTTCCGAATGGATGCCCAGGTCGTTTTTATGGTCCAGGAAGGACAGAACTGCATCCGGAATGGCGCCGATTCCAAGTTGCAGGCAATCGCCGTCCCGGATCAATTCGGCGGCATGGGAGCCGATGGCTTTTTCCAGCGCACCGATGACAGGTGGCTTCATTTCAATGATCGGCCTGTCGCTGAGGACGAAATGGTCGATTTCGGTTACATGCAGAAAAGCGCTTCCGGATGTCCTCGGCATAAACGGTGTGACCTCGGCGATTACTTTTTGGGCGCTCAACGCCGCCTGGCGCGTGTAATCTACCGAAACACCCAGGGAAACATTACCGGCTTTATCCGGCGGTGTTACTGTTATCATGGCCACATCCACAGGCAGGGCGCCATCGCGGAACAGCCAGGGGATTTCGGAAAAAAAACAGGGTGTATAATCGGCCCGGCCTTCTTTGATGGCCGCGCGGGTATTGCCGCCGGCAAAAAGCGAGTTGTGGCGAAAGGATGCGGCATTTTCCGGCGTGCAGTAAGTGCTTTTGCCCATGGAAACCATATGAACGATCTCTACTTGTTTCACCTCCGCGGCCCGTTGGACCAGCGCTTCGAGCAAGGGCTCCGGAGAACCGCAGGCATGGGCGGCAACCACCCGGTCGCCGGATTTTACCAAAGCGGCGGCTGCCTGCAGGTCGATCTGACGGGATGCGTAGTAATCTTTCCAGTTCATATCAATTATCCTCCGTGATTCCGCATAGTTTTTGCGCCAGCTTCTTTTTGGCATTCATATCGACCTGGCGTGAAATCATGATCCGCTGAGCCTGCGGAGAGCCTGCACCGTGCATGGATTCGGTCAGATACCCCACGGCGGCGGTTCCCAGGGTCAGATTCTCGATCAGCCGCAGGATGCGAAGCCGGGATTCCAGCGGTACATTTTTTTGGGTCTGGTAATACTTTCTTACCCACTTTCCCACCTCGGGAGACAAGAGGTCTTTTTCCGACGGCAGCGTCACCATGAGCCCGCCGGCGATGTCCTGCGCCAGTCTGGCGATTTCGTAAGGAAACCGGGTGATGTTCTGTTTGTGGACATTGGCCAGCAGGGTGTTGACATAGTAAGTGCCGCAGGGTTCTTGATGGCCTTCGGCCGCACAGGCAATACAGCCACAGTACAGGGTTTCGTTCAACTGGTTCATTTCGATGATCTTGTCCTTGATATGAGAGGCTTTGGCGGCGCCGTTGAATTCGGCGATGGACTGGGCGGCCCCGATCAGTACATCCCCCACGCCGACTTTACAGGCATAGCTCTGCCGATGATAGGATGCAAACTGCTCGACCAACTGGCCGGCAAAATCATATTCCTTGAACATGAAAACGCGCTCCCAGGGAACGAATACATCATCAAACACGACCAGCGCTTCATGTCCGCCATAAAGCACATTGCCGATATCAAACGTCTTTCCTTCCAGTTTCCGGGTATCGCAGGATTGTCGGCCCATGATATAGGTAATACCGTCGGCATCGGCCGGCAGAGCGAAAGATACGGCATAATCCATATCTTCCCGGCGCATGGAAATGGTTGGCATGATGATGATTTCGTGAGAATTCACCGCACCCGTCTGATGCGCCTTGGCGCCTCTGACCACGATTCCGTCCGGTTTTTCCTCTACCACCCGAAGATACATATCCGGATCATGCTGCTGATGCGGCGGCAGGCTGCGGTCGCCTTTGGGGTCGGTCATCGCGCCATCGCAGGTCAAGTCGTTTTCCTGAACAAAAGTCAGATAGTCTATAAAACGTTTGTAATATGCGGTGCCATGTTTTTTATCGATATCGAATGTCGTCATCGATAAGGCGTTTAACGCATCCATGCCCACACATCGCTGAAAGCAGCATCCGGTTTGGGAGCCCATGAGGCGTCCCATTTTGCTCTTCATGACCAGATCCGCCACACTCTGATGGATGTGTGTAAAACGGTTGATTTTCTTGCCGGAAAGGTGGGATGTTGCTGTCATGATATCCGCAAATTCCGGCTGGTGCGCCAGTTCGTAGGTGAGGGCCACGGCATTCATGGAGGGGCGGATAATGGGGTCGTCCACCACACTGGCGACTCTTTCACCGAACATGTAAACCTTGAGATTCAGTTTGCGTAAGCTGTCCTCATACTGCTGAGCGTTCATCATCATGGGGTGTCCTCCCTTTGAAACGATTCATTATGAGACGATAAAATCATCAGCAAGCCATTGAGCAATAACAATGCCAGCTTGACGGAATCGGTCGGTCTGTAAGGGAAATCAAAGGTGAGTATAAAACATTACAGCATGTTCATGTAATGATATCATCTTGTTGAATACAAAAAAAGGACATCTGGCGTCACACAATGGCGGGGTGTTTCTATGGGCTGAGCTGCTGTACGTTCTTCCGCCGATTGATGCAAATATGCATCAGAAAGGTTACTTCTCTGGCTTATCAGTCGGTTTAAAACAGTAAGAAATGATGCAGTTTACAGATATCTGACTGAGAGTTGAGGGGGATCATCAGCGTGATGCCATAACGCATCACCATGATGCATTATGACATCACTTCAACCGTGACCGTTCACCTCCTCCCCCCAGCGGGGGGAGGTCGGGAGGGGGGGAGTGAACGGTTACTTTCAACCGGCTCATGGTGCGATGCCATACCGTTTGAGTTTGCGAACAACGGTTGACTGGTTCACTTTCAAGACTTTTGCGGCATTCCGGGTTGTCTTGTGAAGATGCATGGCCTGTTCCAGCAAAGAACGTTCCATGTTCGAGATGATTTCGGGCAACGAGCTTTCTCCGATGGCCGCCAGCGGTCTGTCGCTGATTCCGCCTTTCCATCTGTCGGGAAGGCACGCTCTGTTGATGATCTCTCCGGGGGTAATCACCACAAGCTGTTCGATCAGATTTTCGAGTTCCCGCACATTGCCGGGCCAGTCATATTCCAGAAACAAGTTGATCACATCCTGGTCAATCTGTTTGCTGAAACGGTATCTGGCATTATATTTTTTCAGGAAGTGATAGGTAAAGGGAAGAATGGATTCGGATCGTTCCCTCAGCGGCGGAACAACGATGTTGATGACATTGAGGCGAAAAAACAAATCCTCGCGGAATCTCTTTTCGGTTACCATTTCTTTTAGATTCCGGTTGGTGGCGGCGATAATCCGGACATCCACTTTGATCGGGGCAGTATCTCCAATACGGTAGATTTCCCGCTTCTGCAAAACACGCAGCAGTTTGGGCTGAAGATGCAGGGGCAATTCCCCGATTTCATCCAGAAAAATGGAACCGCCTATGGCCGCTTCAAACAGTCCGGCCTTGCCGTTTTTGTTTGCACCGGTGAAAGCACCCATTGCGTATCCGAATAATTCGGACTCCACCAACTGATCCGGAAAGGCCGCGCAATTGAACTTGATGAAAGGCATTTTCTGGCGAGGGCTGTTATCGTGAATGATATCGGCAAATATTTCCTTACCGACCCCGGACTCTCCCTGGATGAGGACCGTGGATTCCACCTGAGAAAGCCGCAAGGCGGTTTTGTGCAGTTCCTGCATTTTTTTGGAGCGCAGCACAATTTCTCCGCCTTCACGAAGTGTCTCCCGGAGCTGTCGAACCTCCACCTGAGCCTCATTGCGCTGTTTTTCGAGCGTTTCCAGTTTCTGCTGAAGCTGGTTTAATTCAGACACATCCCGGACATTGGTGACAACCAGATGAATATTATTCATTTTGTCAAAAAACGGATTGCCGGTGACCATCACGGTTTTCCCCGTCTTGATCTTCTGAACCAGGGATGTGGGATTTCGGGTTTCCAGTACCCGGAGGGTCACCGACTCGTTAAAATAACCATCGTCAACCAATTCGTTCATGGTCCGGCCCAGCACTTCCTCTCTTTTTATTCCTGTAATCCGCTCATAGGCGCTGTTGACGCGTATTGTTCTAGCCTGGCCATCGGTTACATAAATTCCGTCATATGAAGATTCGATGATCGCCTCGAGTTCGGCGGATATCCGTTTGGTGTGATCGAGTTCATTGGAGAGGGATTCCAGTTCCGAAATATCCTGGAGAATGGCGACGGCCCCGATCACGTTGTCTTCAACCTTGAAAATCGTCCGGTTAGACATGAATGTGCGGCCGCCTACAACGATTTTCTGAGCCAGTTCCTCTTTTCCGGTCTGAAGGATGCGGTACAACAGCGAGTCTGCGATCAACGCTGTCAATTCTTGTCCCATAATCTCGCTTGCATCGCGACCGATCAGTTTTTCACAGGCACTGTTGCAAAAAACCACCCGACCGATTGTGTCGATGGCAATAATCGGATTATGAATGGAGTCTAGCAGGGCTTTGGCTTCGTCGCTGACTTTCAGTAGCAGATCAGTCATAAATCAAATAGTTTTGGAATAGTTGTCATTTCTTGTCAATTTTTGGATCGCTTCATTAAATTCTTCTTCATTTTTGAATTGTTTATCGAAATTTGATCAGAGACCGTTCCAATCAGATACTGATGGACGTGATCACCCGGGAAATCAGCATCTGAAGTGGCGAAGGAAATACGCCGGCCCACAGCACGCCGCAGAGAATCACGGCAAAGGCCACGCGTGCGGCCGGACCGAATCCGCTGGTTATGACCGTGTCGGTTGTAGGCTTCATGAACATGACAACGATGACTTTCAGATAAACAAAAAGAGAAAGGATGGCCGATGCGATACCGATGACTGCCAGCACGGTATAGCCGGCCTGCAGAACCGACCTGAACACCATGAATTTGCCGATGAAACCGGCTGTCGGTGGCAGCCCGGCCAGAGATAACAGACAAACGGTCAGAAGTGCGGCCTGCCAGGGGTGGGAGTACCCCAGACCGCGGTAGCTTTCCAGTTCATCCAGATCGCTGTCGGGTGAAGTGCATAGCGTGGCGATGGCGCCAAACGCGCCCATGTCCATCAAGGCATAGGCAGCGAAATAAAATATGACCGATAGTCCGCCGTCTTCCCGGATAGCCAGGGCTCCCATGACCGCATACCCCATCTGGGCGACGGAGGAGTAAGCCAGCAGACGTTTGAGTCGTGTCTGAGAAAGTGCTGTGATGCTTCCGATCAGAAGCGTTGCAGCGGCCAGTGTCCACAGAACCGGAACCGTGCGGGTCCACAGCCAGTTCGAAGACAGCATGAGAATACGAAGCAGTCCGGCAAAGACAGCGATTTTGGAGCCGGTGGTCAAAAACGCCGTGATCGGTGTCGGAGCGCCCTGATAGACATCCGGAGTCCATAGATGGAAGGGCACCAGGGAAATCTTGAAACCGACCGCCGTTAGAATCAGGCCCAGGGAAAGGAGCATCCCGGTGGCCGACCATGGCTGTTTGATGGCGGTCAGTCCGATGGGCATATCGATCGTTCCGGTGGCGGCGTAAAACATGGCAATCCCAAAGGCCAGAAATCCGCTGGAAACCATCCCCATGATCAAATATTTCAAGGCCGCTTCACTGCCGGCAGGATCATCGCGTCGCATGGCGATCAGTATGTAAAATGACAGAGACAACATCTCGAAACCCAGAAAAAACACCAGCCAGTGAGTGGCGCCGGCTACAAGCGACATCCCCAGAACCGCCAGGATCATGAGCCCGTAAAATTCATCACCGGCCACCTGACGCAGGCCGGCATGTTCATGACTGAAAAACAGGGCGAATACGGCAACCAGCGCAAACAGCACATTGAAAAAGCGGGCATAATCGCCGACATCCAGCATGTGAAAAAACGGAGTTCTTCCGCCGTCTATCAGTATGGCTGCCCCTGCTGCGAAAAGTACGGCGGAAATGGCCAGGCTGAACAGCAGATTCCTGGGCTTGTTATTGACAAAAGCGCCCACGGAAAAAACGATGATGCCGCCGGCAGCCAGCAGAAGCTGAAAGAAAACGGATGTCCAGGATAAGTCGGTCATGATCGAATATCTCTTGGTAAATCGAAGTTCATGGCGTATGCGCCAACAATTCCGGTGTAACGTCCAGTCCCGCCAGAGCTGTTCCGATGATGTTAAGAGTCGGCCCCGGATGCAGTCCGAGCCAGAAAACGCCCAGGCAGAGTGGGATTAGAATGGTCAGTTCCCGGCGGGTCAGATCCGCGATATCGGGTCTGTTTTCAGCCTCTCCCCAGAGGCTTTCCCGAAGCATCCGCAAGCTGTAAATAACGGTCCAGAGAAGGCCGAGGAATCCGACGGCCGCCAATCCGGGGCGCTGGGTGAAGGTACCGACCAGGATCAGCACCTCTCCGATAAAATTGTTGAGGCCCGGCAGGCCAAGCGAGGCCAGGGAAAAAAACAGAAAGAATCCGCTCCAGAGCGGAATGGTTTTCCACAGTCCGCCCAGTTCGGAGAGTTTTCGTGTATGCAGGCGCTCATCCAGCATACCGATCAAGATAAACAGAGCGGATGTGGTGATGCCGTGATTGATCATCTGCAGGATCGATCCGGACAGGGTTGTGACATTCCAGACCGCAAGCCCGACAACGATCAGCCCCATATGGCTGATGCTCGAGTAAGCCACCAGGCGTTTTAAATCTTCCTGGGCCAGGGCGATCCAGCCGGCATAAAACATGCCGGTCAATCCCAGCACAAGAAGCAGCGGCGACAATGTCTGGGCTGCATGGGGAAACAGCGGAACGGCAATTCGAAGCAGGGCATATACGCCGGTCTTTAACAGGAGGCCGGCCAGAATGACACTTCCGGCTGTGGGGGCTTCGGTGTGGGCATCCGGCAGCCAGGTATGTACCGGAATCAGCGGAATTTTGATGGCGAATGCCAGCACAAAGGCGGCAAAGAATATCAGTTCAACGGGTTGGGTAAAGGATGTCTGCATCAGCCGGTGCAACGCAAACGTGGTTTCACCGCTCTGATGAGCATGGAGTAGATGCAGCCCCAACAAGGCCAAAAGCATTACCAGGCTTCCCGATATGGTAAAGAGTGCAAATTTGACCGTTGCGTAAATGCGGTTGCCGTGTCCCCAGACGCCGATCAGGAAAAACATGGGGATGGCCTGAAGTTCCCAGAACAGATAAAACAAAAAGACATCCATCGCCAGGAACACCCCGAGGACTCCGGTCATCATGGACAGCAGAAAAAAATGAAACGGGGACACATGATCCGTGATTTCGTTCCAGGAAACCAGAACAGCTATGGCGCCAAGGCCTGTGGTCAGCAGAATCAGGATCAGGCTGATGCCGTCCAGCGCCAGGGTAAAGCGGACCCCCAGCGACGCCATCCAGGAAAAGTCTTCAACCCGCAGCCAGGTTCCGGGAATATCCGCTGTTTGGGGGGCCAGTGCAAAAAGCGACAGCACCAGTATCAGATCCGTCAGCATTACCGCCAGTGACAGGCGGCGGCAGAGCAGATCGTTTTTTCGGCATGCCAGTGCGCCGAAAGCACCCATCAGCGGTAGAAAAACAATTGTGCCGAGCAGGGGAAACGTATTCATATCGGAAGCACCCACCAAGCCAGAATCAGACTGCAAAGAATCAGGGCAAACCCGGTAAATGTCATGGAGACATACTGCGAAATCCTGCCCGTTGTCCACAGTCGAAGCATTTCAGCCAGATTCAGAAAAAAACGGGCGCCTTGGTTGAGGCCGGTATCCACCCATCCCGTATCCACCCGATGCCATAAAAACCTGGCCATTGCCCGGTAAGGTGCAATGATCCAGGACTGATAGAAACGATCCAGATAAAAGCCATTCTGGAAAAGCGGGCGCCATTTGGTCTGAAATATTTCAGGGAAGATGTCTTCGGGTTGCGTGCGGCCACCGAAATAAATCCAGGCAATCCCCCCCATGATGATCGTGATGACAGCCGATCCCAGTTGCATGGCGGTTTCGATTCGATGCGACGCGTGGAGTTCCATCGCAGCACCCGGTACCGCAGCCAGATAATGGACCAGCCACTCGTTACCGAACCAGTTGACAGGCAAGTTCAATAATCCGGCGGCCACGGATAACACCGCCAGGGGCCACAGCACCCGGATCATCCATGGGGGGATGGGCGCCGGGGAAGTGGGCTGGGTATCCGCATGGGAATCGCCGTAAAACACGACAAAAAACAACCTGAAAGCATATAGCGGCGTGATGGCGGCAGCCAGTACCGAAACAGACCAGAGCAGCATATAAAAGAGATTCGGCTGAAGAAAAACGGCCAAAAGGATGCGATCCTTGCTGAAAAAGCCGGCAGTGACCGGCAATGCGCCGAGAGCCGCTGTTCCGGCCAGAAACAGCCAGAAAAGGTGGGGCATACTGTGCCGCAGCCCGCCCATTCGGAAAATATTCTGTTCCTCGTGAAGGGCCTGAATGATACAGCCGGCGCCCAGAAACAGCAGGGATTTGAAAAATGCGTGGGAAATCAGGTGAAACATGCTGCCCGCTACGTCCCCGGCGCCCAGAGCCAGAAACATGTATCCCACCTGGCTGATGGTGGAATAGGCCAGGATGCGCTTGATATCCTGTTGAACCAGGGCGGCAACGGCCCCGAAACAAACGGTGATGACGCCGATAACGGCAATGACGACCATCAGGAAAGCGGAGCCTCGGATGATCGGGAAAAACCGCATCAGCAGATACACACCGGCAGTGACCATGGTCGCCGCGTGGATCAACGCCGATACAGGTGTTGGCCCGGCCATGGCATCCGGAAGCCAGACCGCCAGCGGAATTTGCGCAGATTTACCGATAGCCGCCAGCAGCAGAAAAAAGCCGATGATCCCGGCCATGGTGGCGCCGAGCCCGGAGGCCCCTTCATGAATTCCGGTAACCGAAAGCTGGCCGAGCGCCGTCCAGCAAAGCGCGATGGCAATGCCGAATGCCACATCCCCCAGTCGGGTGACAATAAACGCTTTCGTGCCGGCATGGGCTGCTTCGGGCTTTTCGTACCAGAAACCGATCAGGGCGTAGGAACACAGCCCAACGGTCTCCCATCCCAGGTAAAGAAACACCAGGTTACCGGCCATGACGATTACCAGCATGGCGAAAACGAAAAGATTCAGAAAACAGAAATAGCGGGTATAGTCGTTTTCGTGGCGCATGTAGCCCACCGAATACAGGTGTACCAGGCTGGACACGAAGGTGACCATCAGCGCCATGATCGCGGCCAGCGGATCATAATAAATATCCAGATTCACCTGAAATGATCCGGCCGCAAACCACCGGGCCAGGGTCAGGCTGTGGACCGTCTGTCCGGACAGAAAAAAGGCGGTCAGCGCCAGAACAAATGCGGACGCAACCGATGTGCAGGCGATGGTTTCAACCGCTCGGCGGGACAGGTATCGGCCGACTAGCGCCGAAATGACGGCCCCCAGCAGGGGAAACGAAAGCAGGAGAAAAAGTACCGGTTTCACGTTATCCCTTCAACAGATTGAATCGATCGGCGTTGGTGGATCCGGTTCGCCGGCGGATGCACACGATGAGCGCCAGCGCCACGGCAACTTCAGCCGCCGCCACCGTCATGACAAACAAGGTCATGACCTGTCCGTTCATGTCCATCCATCGCATGGAAGCGGCGACAAAGCCGATTCCGGCGGCATTCAGCATGATCTCCACACCGATCAGGATCATAAAAAGGTTCTTGCGGGTCATGGCGCAGGCCGCCCCCATTCCGAACAGCAGGATTGCGATAAACAGCATGTGGGAAAAGGGGATGGTCATGATATATCCTTTCGGTGTCCCAGATACAGTGCGCCGATCAACGCGGCCAGCAGCAGCAGGGAAGCGATTTCGACCGGAAACCAGTAGTCCTGAAACAGCATTCTGCCGAATTCCTGCGGCGTGCCCATCACCGCCGGCGGGCGCAGCCGGTTTCCGGGATCGGCGAATACGAGAACCCCGGCCATGATTGCGCTGACTCCGGCCAGTATCACGGCGGGAAGCCATTTTTTGATGCGGATTGAACTAAAATCATCCATCGGGCTCTGCTGATCTTTGATCATCATGATGACGAACAGAAACAGCACCATGATGCCGCCGGCATAAATGATGACTTCCAGCGCGGCCAGCAGCGGCGCGCCCAGAATGTAAAAAATCACCGCAGTCCCCATAAAGGAAATCACCAGATAACACACGGCATGAACCACGTTTTGCCGGGTGATGGCCAGAGCCGTTGCACACAGCACAACGGCCGCAGACACATAAAAAATGAGGTTGAGTATGGTCATCGATATCCCTTATTTCCCCACTCCCGACCTCCCCGGCTGAGGGGGGAGGTGAACGATTACCGCTGTTCCCTGATATCTGTCCTCTGATTTTTAAGGCATCAAACTCCGGACATCCACCGGACGGTCTTCCCCGAGATGGTCTCCCTTGTCGATTCCCATAGCCACACCCGCATGCCGGTAAAAATTGTACGCGTTGTTTTTTCCGCCGTGGTTGACCAGCAGATCTTCTTTTTCGTACAACAGCCTGAGAATATCCGGTTGACAGGTTTCAAAATGCGGTGTTAACTGGATGGCTAGGGTAGGGCAGGCCTCTTCGCAGAATCCGCAAAAAATGCAGCGGGCAAAATTGACGCGAAACCACGCGGCATGACGCCGCCCGTCGGATCGTTCGGCCGACTGCATCGAAATACAGTTGACCGGACAGACCCCGGAACACAGATAGCAGGCCACACAGCGCTCTTCTCCATCCGGATCACGTGTCAGGATGATCGTCGCCCGCGTGCGCTCCGGCAGCCGACGCTTGAATTCCGGATACGGTTCGGTGATGGGCTTTCGGAACAGATGCCGGATCGTCGTGGCAAATCCGGTCAGAAGCCCGTAAGCGCCTTCGAATATGGATTGGTATGATGATGGCGACTGCATTTTGTTTATCGTTTCAAGCTGCAATCTGATAAGAAAAATTGGGTATATCTGCTCGTTCCTTGGCATGCTCGATGGTCATGCTGACTAAATTACCCTTTTCATCTAAATCTACTATCGTGTTTTCATCAAAATCCCGTGTTTCTACAACAGAATTTTCGTTAAATGTCATAAGTAACGTATCGGTATCAGAAAAATATTGTATTTTCATATTATTACTTTCGGAAGGAACGGTCAAAGAAAGCATTGTGAACTGTTTCACCATTGCGTAAATTGCTATGTTACGGTTAGTATCAACAGAACTGCGCCGGTGATAACGATATTGATCAGCGCCAGAGGCGTCAGAAACTTCCAGCCCAAATCCATCAACTGATCGGAGCGAAATCGTGGCAGCGTGCCCCGGACCCAGATCATGCAGAAGGCTATGGCGGCGATCTTGATGATCAGCCAGATGACTCCCGGAAGAAACGGGCCATGCCAGCCGCCCAGAAAAAACACGGCAGTCAAGGCGCCCAGTGTTACCAACGTGACATATTCACCTAAAAAAAACAATCCGAATCTCAGGCCGCTGTATTCCGTGTGATAGCCTGCGATCAGCTCGTTTTCAGCTTCCGGCATATCAAAAGGGATGCGTTTGATTTCCGCCATGGCGCTGATAAAAAAAATGATAAAAGAAATCGGCTGTACAAAAATGAAAGGATACTTTGTTTGGGCGGCTACGATATCCACCAGACTGAAAGAACCGGCCATCATGACGATCGGAACCAGTGACAGCCCTAAGGATAATTCATAGCTGATCATCTGGGCAACGCTCCGGATAGCTCCCAACAGGCTGTATTTGGAGTGAGAAGCCCAGCCGCCCAGGGCCACGCCGTAAACGCCTAAGGAGGAAAGTCCGAGAACCGCCAGCAGTCCGACATTCAGATCCGTTATAACCAGCGGAATCCGGTTTCCCCATAGTACCAGGTGATCTCCAAACGGCACCACCGCAAAAATGAGCATGGCCGTGGCAGCCGCAACCGCCGGCGCATAGCGGAAAATCACGCGATCCGCCTCCCGTGGAATGAGATCTTCCTTGGTCATCATTTTGATCAGGTCGGCAATCGGTTGCAGCAGTCCGAAGGGACCAGCCCGGTTCGGGCCGATGCGGATCTGCATGCGGGCCAGAAGCTTTCGTTCCGCCAGCACCAGGTAGGCTGCGCCAAGCAGCAGGGCCAGCAGGCACACGCCAAGTTTGACGATCAGCAAAATAAATCCCATGATCCACTGGGTCAGCATTCAATCATCCCTATAATGTTCTGTCATTGGTTCAGACTCCACAGTTGTCGATAAAATACGCAGATTGCCCGGAATCTCTGTACGGTTTTCAACAGAAATGTTCCATGCCAGACCGATCCGGTACCAGATGTCGGCAAATGTGATGCTATCGGCAGGCGTTGATGAGAGAACAGCCTCCAGTTCCGACAGAACCTGCCAGGCAGCTCTGGCGCCTGCACCCGGCACATCGCTGCGGAATTTTCGCGGCGGATGTTTTCCGCCGGTCAGTTGCGACATGGGCAGACCGTTGACATGAACCGGCGTTGTCTGCTGCAACCGACCTTCCTGATTGATGAAAGAAGCTTGGGTTTCAAAATGCGTCAGCGTGGGAATCACGACATGGAGCGGGGCAGGGGAGACCATTTCCGCAAGAGACTGCCCGGCAAATCCGACCGATCGAGACGGCACATAATCCAGCACAACCAGAAGGTCGAGTTGTTTCACTGCGTTTTTGACCCGTTCCTGATCCGGAAACTGAAATATCGGATCGGCTTCCACCAGAATCAGGGCTTTGATGTTTCCGGTTTCGATGTCTGGGAGGATGTCACTGAAAGATTTTCCGCCTGCTGAGGCAAAGGCGGCTCCGAACGCATTGGGGCCGGGCAGCACATAAAATAGACCGGGGAATCGGCAGTCGGAGTGAATGTCTCTGGCCAGATCGGCGGCTGCATGAATGATGGCCGTTCCGACGATATTCGTGCCGCAGACGATCATCGGTCTTCGGCTGTTTTGTAAAAGAGAGTCAACAGGGGGCAGGGGGCAGGGGACAGAAGGGGTTTCTGGCCCTCTGTATTCTTCATGTTTCTCGACAAAATGGGATTCGGTGCGGGTTTGCGACGAAATGGAGCGCGTCCATTTCTGAAGTGTCGAACATAGATCATCTGGGGAGATTGGCCGGTGATCATATGCAAATGGCACAGAAACAGGCTGTGGGTTCAAGATGATGATCCCGGCGCCGGCCCGCTGGGCTTGACGCATGGCCAGCGCCAGCATGGGGGCTTCCAGGATCGGATCGACGCCTATCACCAGAATGAGATCGGCTTTTTCTATCTCGCCCAGCGAAACGACCCGTTCCGGGGTAAGCCTGCCGACGGCGGCAGTCACGCTGTTCTGCTCTGACCGATCGACAAAACAGCCGGGTTGCCGCCACCCCTGAGACCGGGTAAGAAACTTGAGAGACATCTGTGTTTCGACGCCTGCCCGGCTTGAAGACAGGCAGGCAATCGAATCGGGCCCCAGAGTGCGGGCAATCTCAGACAATCGTTGGGTCGTGGTTTGGATCGCCTCTTCATATGATGTGTCACGACCGTTTATGCGCGCCTGTCGGGGCCTGTCCGGATGATTGGCAAAGGCAAAACCATAGCGGCCGCGGTCGCAGATGAAATGGCCGTTGATATCATCGTTGCGGCGGGCTTCCACCCGCACCAATTCCCGATAGCGGGCATTGACGGTGATGCTGCATCCCAGCGAACAGTGGATGCAGATGGATGGCGCCCGTTGGAAATCCCACCGGCGGCCTTTGAAACGGGCTGGCTTATCCGTCAGCACACCGGTGGGGCAGATGTCGATCAGGTTGCCGGAAAACGGATTTTCCAGGGCGCCGTCGGCATATCTGCCGAAATAAACGCGGGAGGCGGACCCCATGACGCCGAAATCCCGGTATCCGCAGTAATCCTGATAAAAGCGCTGGCACCGATAACATTGAATGCAGCGGTTCATTTCGTGTTGGACCAGCTCGCCGATGTACTGATCCCGATGGGTGCGCTTTTTTCCCATGGACCGTCGCATGGCGTGACCGCCGGCTATCGTTTCGTCCTGCAACAGACAATAGCCGCCTTCATCGCAGACCGGGCAGTCGTGCGGGTGATTGCGCATCAGCAGCTCAATGACAAACCGCCTGAAATCCACCGCCTCGTCATCCGTGCTGGATATCACCATGCCGTCTCTGGCCTCGACCATGCAGCTCATCTGAAGCCCGCGCACCGGGCCGTCCAGAAATTTCACGGCACAGAGCCGGCAGGCCCCGACCGATCCAAGTGCCGGATGATAACAGAATCGCGGTATCACGATGCCTGCCTGCTCGGCCGCGGCAATCACCTTGACGCCCGGTGCCACCTCGATTTTTCGATCATCGATCATCAGTTTCGGCATGGCGGTTCTTTCATTTGAAGGGACACTTCCGTTGGCGGATGTGTTCCTGCACGTCGTCTTCAAAATAGGTCAACAGACTTTCCACTGGAGACACCGCTCCCGGCGCCAGGGCACAGTAGGTATTACACAAGTATCTGCACATCCGCCGCAGTTGGGGGATATCGTCATTGCAGCCTTCTCCGGATTCAATGCGACTCAGAATTTCCCGGATATACGGCAGACCTTCCCGGCAGGGAGTACACCAGCCGCAGGACTCCCGTGCAAAGAATTCGATCATGTTCAGTGTTGCCGCGACCAGACAGGTTTTATGATCGAACACGATGATCGATCCGGTTCCCAGCCGATGACCGGCCTGTTTCATGGCATCGAAATCCATTTCGATATCATAGAAGGATTTCGGCAGAAAACGCGTCGAGGCGCCTCCCGGAAGGCAGGCTTTGAACTGATAGCCTTCCTGCATCCCGCCGGCATGATCTTCGATGATTTCGCTCAGCCGGGTGCCCATCGGCAGCTCGAAACAGCCGGGCCGGTTGACCCGACCGCTGACACAGTACAGCTTGGTGCCGGCCGCAGTCGGGGTGGCGGCAAGGCTTTTGAACCATTCCGGGCCATGCCGCAGAATGTGCGGGATACAGGCCAGGGTTTCCACATTGTGGGTGACCGTGGGAAGTCCCCAGATGCCTTTTTCCGTGGCATAGGGCGGCGGTTGTGTGGGATTGGCCCGTTTTCCCTCGATGGCGCGCATCTGAGCCGTATTTTCGCCGCAGATATAGCGGCCGGCGCTGCGATGCACAGCGATCTCCATTGAAAAACCGCTGCCCAGTATATTCTTTCCCAGGAAGCCTGCTTCTTTGGCGCGGACAATCTCCTGTTCCATAATTCGGGCGGCATTTTCATAGGATGTGCGGATGAAAACAATGCCTTTTTCAGCCAGTACCGAATATCCCACGATGATCATCCCTTCGATGATCTGGTGCGGGTCTGTATGGATGAGAACGCGATCCTTGAAGGTTCCAGGCTCCATTTCATCGGCATTGCAGACCATATAGCGGGGAAACGGGGCAGACTCGGCCACGGTCATCCATTTTCGGCCAGCCGGAAATCCTGCGCCCCCACGTCCGAGAAGTACTGCATCCAGCGCAAGCTGCTGCACCTCGGCACGGGTATATTTTTTCAAGGCCAGGGTCAGGGCCTCATACCCACCGCTGTTTCGGTATTCTTCCAGCGATGCGATGCGGTCGGGCTGGCGATTTTGAAATAGAATTTGCAATTATCGTAACTTTCCCAGAATCTCATCGATTCGTTCCGGCGTCAGTCTGCCGTAAATTTTTCGATCGATCATCATGGCTGGCGCCCGATCGCAGTAGCCGAGGCAGCAGGTGGGCAGCAGGGTGAAACGACCATCATCCGTGGTTTGTCCGTAATCAATACCCAGTTTGCTGCGCAGGTAATCCAGCACCGACTGATATTCCAGCATCCAGCATACCACGCCGTCGCAGACATGGATGACATGGCGGCCAACGGGTTTTCGGTAGATGAATTCATAGAATGTGGCGATTTCCTCCACTTCCAGAGGGGTCATGCCGACCAGTGCCGCCACTTCTTCCAACAGTGGATCACTCAGATATCCGAAGCGGTCCTGCAGGATGAAAACGACATCCATGACCTGCTCCCGCGGGTGATCGGTTGCGGCGATCTGACGTTGCAGCGTTTCCTTGAGATCGTCGGGTATCATGGCAGTCCTTTCATCTATCGGTCGATGTCCGGCATCAGATAATCCGCCGAGCCGATGATGGCCACAAAATCGGCGATGGAAGCGCCCCTGGCCATCAGCGGAATGGCCTGAACATTGGCAAAGGCCGGTGTGCGGATACGCATCCGGTAGGCGGTGCTGTTGCCGTCGCTGACCACATAATATCCCTGATCTCCGCGCGGGGATTCGATGGCGGCGTAGGCTTCTCCGGCCGGTATTCTGGGGCCGCGCGTCGTGTGGACAAAATGATGAATCAGGCTTTCTATGTCTTGCAGCGATCTGGACTTCGGCGGGATGCTGTAACGACAGTCCTCGCTGATGTAAGGCCCTGCTGGCATCCGGTTTGCCGCCTGTTGAATGATCCGCGCACTCTGCCGCATTTCCTCGACCCGAACCCGGTAGCGGGCATAACAGTCTCCTTCGGTGGCGGTCGGGATATCGAAATCATAATTGTCGTATCCGGAATAGGGGAATTTTTTGCGAACATCCCAGTCCATGCCGCAGGCGCGCAGCATCGGGCCGGTGACCCCCCAGTCGATGGCATCCTGCAGGGAAAGGCGGCCAATTCCCTGGGTGCGGGCCTTGAAAATCGGGTTGGTGGTAGTCAGGGATTCGTATTCCTTGATCCGTTCCGGAAAGTCTTTGATAAATCCATCGACCGCCTCTTTCCATCCATCGGGCAGATCGGCCGCCACCCCGCCGATGCGAAACCATGCGGGATGCAGCCGGCCGCCGGTGATCATCTCCACGATGTCCATGATCCGCTCGCGCTCCCGGAACGTGTAAAAATTGGGGGTCATGGCGCCCAGATCATGGGCGAACGTGGCAAACCAGATCAGGTGATTGTTGAGCCGGAAGAATTCACTGAGCATCACCCGGATGCACTGGGCCCGGTCCGGCACCCGGACTCCGGCAAGGCTTTCGATGGCCGAGAGGTAGGACAGATTGTTGGCCGTTCCGTTCATATAATCCACCCGGTCGGTGTACGGAATGAACTGATGCCACGACTGGCGTTCCCCGATTTTTTCAACCCCCCGGTGATGATAGCCGATGTCCATGTCGATATCCGATATGGTTTCACCGTCGAGCGCCAGAACAAACCGCATCAGGCCGTGTGTGCTGATATGGTGGGGGCCAAGATTCAGCAGCAGTTCTTTTTCGCCGTCCGGCCTGCGGAAAAAGACCCCGGCATCCAGCGGCTGGTGGAACATGGCGTCTGCCGCCGTATATGGCGGCATGTCGGTGGCTCTTCCGGAACAGGATTTCAGCAGCGGATGCCCTTTCCAGTCATCTGGCAGGAGAAGGCGTCGGAGGTTTGGATGGCCTTTGAAATCGATACCGAAGAGGTCGAAGACTTCTCGTTCGTACCAGTCTGCGTTGGGCCACAGACGGGTGAGACTGCGTGCGGACGGGTGTGAACCATAAAGCGGTGTCTTGATGCGCAGGCGACGGGGGCCATCAAAGGAGAGCAGTTGATAAACGAGTGTGAAATCCGGATAGCGGTTCTTTTCTTTTCGGGCTGACTCATCCACGGCCGTCAGGTCTTCAAGGCGCGGAAATCGCGGACTGGCGGTGTTTTTCAGAAAATCCAGAACCTCCGGCACCTGATCCGCATTTACCTGAAGCGTCAACATGTCGGCGGTTTCACCGGCAGGCTGCACCGCATCCCTGAATTTTTCCTGAAGTTGGGCGCACAGAGATCGATCGACGGATGTCAATTCGATGTGACGGGCAGGCGGCGTCCAGATCCGTTCGGCGCCGTTCTGTTTGAAATACGGCGGGGTTGCCGCGGTGCCCCGGATCGGAATCCCTTCGTATCCGGCGCCCCGTGTGTCTCGGCTCTTGCTGATACCGTCCACCCGGACGGGCTGTTGTGTGCCCTGGCTGCCGCCTTCAAGATTGAGGACGGATCGTGCCGGGCGTTCGTGGGTGCGGATTTTCTGCTGGAGCTGGGTGAGTGCATGCAATATCGCTTCGGGACGTGGGGGGCATCCGGGAATGTAAATATCCACCGGCAGGAGTTGATCGACGCCCTGAACCACGCTGTAAACATCGTACATGCCGCCGGAATTGGCGCAGGAACCCATGGAGATCACCCAGCGGGGTTCTGCCATCTGTTCATAAAGCCGCACCACCACCGGAGCGATTTTTTTGAAAACGGTTCCGGAAATGATCATCAGATCGGCCTGACGGGGCGATCCCCGCATGACTTCGGCGCCGAAACGGGCGATATCGTACCGGGATGTAAACGATGCCGCCTCTTCGATAAAACAGCAGGACAGCCCGAAGAACATGGGCCAGAGGCTGTACTGGCGGGACCAGTTGATGAGCGCATCCAGGCGGGTCAGCAGGAAATCTTGCTGTTGCAGGTAGGCGGTGATGCCGGTGTTCCCCACGCCAGTCCTCCCTTCTTCCATACGTAAAACAACCCGAAGAGCAGCAGTACGATGAAAAACGTCATGTGCATCCAGCCCGCCCATCCCAGGCTGTAGAAGGAAACCGCCCAGGAAAAAACAAAGGCGGCCTCTACATCGAATATGAGAAAGAAAACCGCCACGAGGTAAAAGGCGGCCGGTTTATGCAGGAGAGCCGCACCCGTCGGAATGATGCCGCTTTCGTAGGCCCGTTCTTTCTCGTGCCCGGTTTTTTTATGACCCAGGTGGGAGCAGCAAAACAGCAAAATCCCGATCAGGGCAGCCACCATGGCGCCATAGGTCAACATGGCCAGAAGGCCGGGTTCCCAGGGCGACAGGGTTGCAGCAGTACCTGCAGGGTGCATGTTCTTTTCCTCTTTTAACCCTCTTTCCATCAGGGAGCGGGTCGGTGCGAGGGGTTAAAATCGCGGACTGTATCCCCTCAATGGCCAATCAGCCGGTTGAAATGCCGAATTCTTTTCGGGCTATGTATTATGTTAAAAAAAAGTTGTCAATACCTTCATTGACCGCTGCTGCCAAACGTGGGGCTGAAACCCCTGAAATTCAGGGTAACTTTCCGGTTTTCCCTTGACCACATCGGTTTCTTTCAATAGACTCCCCAAGCATTCTGACTCCTGGAGATCGGATTATTATTGGGACACCGTTAATTTTAAATGGAACAAACTTGTTGATCGGGTGAATATGCGAATTGGATTCTTCGATTCAGGCATTGGCGGCCTGAGCGTTTTGTATGAAGCGCTTCGTCAGTTGCCACACGAGGATTATCTCTACTATGCCGATGATGCCAATGTTCCTTACGGCAACAAGTCCCGGGAAGATATCCGATGCTGTGTCATTGAAGCCGTCGATTTTTTGGCTGGCATGGACATTGCGGCCCTTGTTGTTGCCTGCAACACGGCCACCAGCGCCGCCATACAGGATATCCGCCGAAAATACCGATTTCCGGTCATTGGCATGGAACCGGCGGTCAAGCCGGCGGTCAAATCCGTGGATGGCAAACGGGTACTGGTATTTGCAACGCCTTTAACGCTTCGCGAATCCAAATTCATGGTACTGCTGAATCAGGTGGATATCCACAATACGGTCGATTACCTTCCCCTGCAGGAACTGGTCACTTTTGCGGAATCCTGTCAGTTCGACCGGACGGTTATCCTGACTTATCTGAAAGAGCGATTAAAGGATTACGACCTGAACCGGTATGGCGCCGTGGTTCTCGGGTGTACCCATTTCCCGTTTTTCAAGAACCACATTCGGGAATTCTTTCCGAAAGGCACGGTTATTGTCGATGGGAACAGGGGAACGATTTGCAATCTGAAAAACACGCTGACATCCATGGGAAGGATTCATGAAGGCAGCGGCCAGGTGACATACTATCGATCCGGCAAGCGGGTTGTGGATGATTTCACGATGGAACGGTATCTGCAACGGATGCGGCAGATCGAGGAAGGCGGCATGTTCTGACCGGGGAATGTCCGAGAGCTCCGGATTGATCGAGACCTTTCGGACAAGGGGAAATTAAATGAAAATAGACCGCAACGATTGCGATAAATGTTTATGGATGCTGGTTACGGGAGTCTGGCTTGTCTGTATTCTTTGTTCCAGTGTTTTGGCGGATGATGCCCGTCTTGATATGCCACCGCCGATTTCTGAACGCCATGCGTCCGCCGCTGCCGTTATCTACAGCGACATCGACAAAGAAACGACTTACGGCATTTCAAGCGGAACCTGTACAATTCATTGGATTGTCCGCGATGTCGAGCCCGGCGTTGTCCTCCGCCGGGAAAACTGTTCCTTGCCTCTGTCCGTCCAGATTCCGCTTCTGGCACAAATCTGCACGGAATTTTTCAACAGCAGACATGCCCCGGCATTTCGCACGTTGTTCTGGGGCAGGCTGGCGCCCGATGGAAGCCTGCCTGTTTCTCAGGAACTGTCGATTCGTATCGCACGGGCCGCTCATAAATCCCCCGGCTGGGATGTAAAGAAAGGCAGACCGAAAACCCAAGACATCAACGGCTTTATCAAAGACCTGGCCAACCGGCAGATGCTCTATCCGGAGCTGAAGGAACTCTTTGAGCGGTTTCACAAAAACATCACACTTTGCTGTGTAGAAAAAGTGCTGGTTGCAAAGGCGGGGAATCTGCCGTTTTTCGACCAACTGAAGCAAGACGGTATCCGGGCATCGGACAGGCTGCCGTTTGACTGCATGGCGTGGTTTGCGGTAGCGCCTCCATCATTCTAATATCATGATGACGATAAGCTCTGGTCAACGTACCCGCCGCCGCCGGTGTTCGGTCGCCCCAGAGACCGGCAGCGTCGCCGAGGGGGTAGATACTCTACGGAGCGATGTGGATATTGCTGTTCTGGTCAAATATGGATTGGGCGCTATGGGGATATGCCCCTGCTGTAGGCTCCCTGCTTCTTTTATTTTGTGGTTTTCTCCATATCTGCGAGGCCCGGAATACTCGGAATCAATCCCTTTTCGTAAGCCGTTTTCTGAATATTCAAGGGTGCACTTCGTGCATCAACTATAAACCCATTCACCATAATCGTCCAGGCCATCGGATTTTCATCCATCCTGCTTGGCAAACACCAGTTCGGATCAAGCTGTACCATATTCATCAAATCCCGAATCTCACGCGATTTACTTGACCCCGTACTCTGGCTGATACCAAATTTCGAACACAGATCTGATGCGCTCACGTATGGTTCGCTGCTTTTATCGAACAGGAAGTTGACAAAGCCAAGTGCGTAGATGATACCGCACGCCCATGTGTTCGCTCTGCCGCTCATCAGGGGAGACGGACGTTTTCGGCAAAGCGCGGCAGTCAGTTGGCGGGCCAGTTGCGCATATTCTTCGTTTAAATGTTTTTCACAAAACCTGTCCGTCAGATCGATAATCATACTGTAAGTTGATTCCATATTTTTCGGAACTTTTTCCGATTTTGGTTTTATCGTCATCGAATCACCATCTCCTTTTTTGTGGCCTTTCTGGCGCTGATAATCCGGATCGATCCCTATAGACAAGCCGCTTTCAGCATAAAATCCACATGTACGGCGTCATATGGGAAGACGATCTGGCCTTTTTCCGTTTTCTGCAACAATCCGGCATTAAGAAGTGCGTGAATATCGCCATGCACCGCTTTTACGTCTCTATGTGTTCTACGGGCTGCTTCACGAATTGTCATAGGCCCAGCACCCGTCATGACTTTTAACAAATCCCATCGCTTGCCGGAAATTACCTTAAATAATAACTCTGGCGACTCGAAGCTGATGAATTGCCCTTGCGACTCTCCATCAAACGCGCGAAAAAACCGACTATTCATTTTTTCACGGGAGCATACTTCTAAAGTTACGCCAATCATATCAGGGCCTCCAATTGTCAACTTCATTCCAGAAATCATTAAGAAGCAGTTGGGGCGTAACAAATTCGTAAGAGACTTTTTCCTTTCCTTTGTGCCTGTGATCACCTTTGCCTGCCTCGTTGTCATAACGAAGGACACAAATACCATCCTTTACAAACGCAAGTCTATACTTGAAAGAATGGCCGTTTCCAGAAACGGGCGAGGGTATTTGCCATATCACCATTTCTACGAAAGATGTCTCCGAAATTGTATGTCGCTCGTTTAGCAAAAGCTTCGCACTCACATTGGCAGCAATAACAGCAGAGGCAGGCGTTGTCAATCACTACAACACGTTTTCAAATCAGATTGCGAAAAGCGTTAGCCGTCGTAATGAGTGTACAGCCGATCGGATAATTCATAAATTATATTAGTAAGATAAATGGTATCGTCCGGCCGACACACCAACTTGTCGAGCAGGAATCGGCTGTTTCATTTCGGCGATAGCAATTGACAGTCGGCTTCAGCAAAGGTATTTATCATTCCCATTGCATGGTTGATTTCGGGTTATCAGATAGATCCATCGAATGCTCGTGACTCGGCCGAACGAAAAAGCCCTTCCCGCCACTTCAATAAAAACGGATTATTACATTCAGAACGGTGATTCACTCAGATGGCTCTCAAGAAATCCCAACTTTACACCTCGCTCTGGCAAAGCTGCGATGAACTTCGCGGCGGCATGGATGCCAGCCAGTACAAAGACTATGTCTTGTTCATGTTGTTCATCAAATATATCTCCGACAAGTATGCCGACTCCGACGATTTCGCTCCACCGGTCACCATCCCACCGGGCGCCGGTTTTCGGGACATGCTGAATCTCCGGGGCAAAGACGACATCGGAGACAAAATAAACAGCCAGATCATCCAACCGCTCATCGACAGCAATTCGCGTCTGGCACGCAGCGATTTCCCGGATTTCAACGATCCCAACAAGCTGGGCGAAGGCAAAGCGATGGTGGAGCGTTTAACCAATCTCATCAACATTTTCAACACCCCGGCACTGGATTTTTCGAAGAATCGCGCCGATCACGACGACATTCTCGGAGACGCCTACGAATACCTGATGCGGCATTTCGCCCAAGACAGCGGCAAGAGCAAGGGCCAGTTCTACACCCCATCCGAAGTGAGCCGGGTTATCGCCAAAGTCATCGGCATCGGTCCCCACAATGCGGTGGCATCCACCACCGCCTACGACCCGACATGCGGTTCCGGGTCGCTGTTGCTGAAAGTTGCGGCGGAAGCAGGCAAGTACATTACCCTGGAAGGTCAGGAAAAGGACGTTACCACCGCCGGTCTGGCCCGCATGAACATGATTCTGCACGATTTTCCCACGGCAACCATTCTGAACGGCAACACCCTCGCCGCCCCCAAGTTCACGGACAGCGAAAATCTGCGCACTTATGACTATGTTGTGGCCAATCCGCCCTTTTCCGACAAGACATGGAGTACCGGCCTGACCCCTGCAGCCGATCCGCACCACCGTTTCAAATGGGGCGAGCCGCCGGCCAAACAAGGGGATTATGCCTATTTGCTGCACATCATCCGCTCCATGAAAAGCACCGGCAAGGCCGCCTGTATTTTGCCCCATGGTGTCCTTTTCCGGGGGAATGCAGAAGCGGGAATCCGGAAGAACCTCATCCGATCCGGCATTCTCAAGGGAATCATCGGGCTGCCGGCCAACCTGTTTTACGGCACGGGCATACCGGCCTGCATTCTGGTGCTGGATAAGGAAAACGCCGCATCCCGCAACGGCGTTTTCATGATCGATGCCTCGAAAGAATTCATCAAAGACGGCAACAAGAACCGGCTGCGCGAACAGGATATTCACAAGATTGTGGATACCTTCAACAAACAGGCCGATACTCCCCGTTATGCCCGTATGGCGCCCATCGATGAAATCGCCGGTTCGAAAAACGACTACAATCTGAACATTCCCCGCTATATCGACAGCACGGAGCCGGAAGACATCCAGGATATCGACGCTCACATGCGCGGCGGCATCCCACAGCGGGATATCGATGACCTGAGCGCCTACTGGAAAGTCATCCCGGCCGTGCGGGATGTGCTTTTCGAAAACGCCGGTCGCCCCGGCTATTTCAAACTCAAACAGCCGGTCGGTTCGGTGAAGTCATCGATTCTCGAACATGAAGAGTTCGCCGCGTTCAAGGCTGCAATTTCCGAAATTTTCGAAACATGGCGGAAAACCAATATCCCACGGTTGAAAGGCTTCGACAAAGATGGCAAGCCAAAAGCCTTGATCGAAACCGTTTCCAACGACCTGCTCGCTGCGTTTCGTGCTTCACCGCTGCTGGATGCCTACGATATCTATCAGCATCTGATGGATTTCTGGGCAGAAACCATGCAGGACGATTGCTACCTGATCGCCGCCGATGGATGGAAAGCCGAAACAAGACAGATTCAGGAAGAAGTGAAAAGTGGCAAAAACAAAGGAGAAATGAAGGATAAGGGTTGGACCTGCGATCTCATTCCCAAACCGTTCATCGTCGCCCGATATTTTCCCGAGGAGCAGGCCGCCATCGATGCGCTTCAGGCAGAACTTGACGATATCAGCGCCAGCCTGGAAGAATTGAAGGAAGAGCACGGCGGCGAAGAGGGCGCTTTCAGCGAGCTCGACAAAATCAACAAGGGCGAAATCGGCAAACGCCTGAAGGAGATCAAACATGATGCCGACTATGCCGAAGAGGCGAAAGTTCTGAAAGCGTGGGTCAAGCTGGAACAGCGGCAGAGTGTCCTCAAGGGCAAGGTCACGGAAGCGGATACCGCACTCGATACGCTTGTCTATGACAAATACCCGCAACTCGGCATGGACGAGATCAAGACCCTGGTGGTGGATGACAAGTGGCTGACAACGCTGGCCCTTGCCGTGCAGGGTGAGCTGGATCGCGTCTCTCAGACCTTGACCTCCCGCATCCGCCAACTGGCCGAACGGTATGCCATGCCGTTGCCGGAATTGGTTGAAGAGGTAACGGCGTTGTCCGCCCGTGTCGATGCGCATCTCGAACGGATGGGGTTTGAACCATGAAAGAGTCCCAGATCATCGAATTCAAGGAAACCTGGCGCGATGAATACCTGAAATGGATTTGCGGCTTTGCCAACGCCGAAGGCGGGGTGCTGATCATCGGCAAGAACGACAGAGGCGAAGCGGTCGGGGTTGCAAATGCGGCCAAACTGATGGAAGATCTGCCCAACAAGATTCGGGATGTGCTTGGGGTCATGGCCGATGTCCGGCTGGTAAGGACGGCCGGCAAGGAGATCGTTGAAATTCATGTCGAACCCTATCTGAGCCCCATCAGTTACAAAGGTGAGTTCCATTATCGCACCGGCAGCACCAAACAGGAGCTGAAGGGCGCCGCGCTGGAAAGCTTTCTGCTGCGCAAACACGGACGAGATTGGGATGGTGTGCCGGTGCCATACGCGGTCATGGACGATCTGGACGCCAATGCCTTCAAACAGTTCAAACGGGCCGCGGCCAAAAGCGGACGTATGGATGAGGCGATCCTGCAAGACACCCATAAACGCATCCTGGAAAATCTGAATCTTTGTGAGGGTGCTTATCTGCGTCGTGCCGCGGTACTGCTGTTCCACGAGAATCCCGAACGGTTTGTTCCCGGTGCGTATGTAAAAATCGGCTTTTTCCGCAATCATGCGGATCTGGCCTATCAGGACGAAATTCACGGCAACCTTTTTGATCAGGCGCGAAAAATCCTTGATCTGCTGTTGACCAAATACATGAAGGCCTACATCCACTATGAGGGCATTACCCGCGTGGAACGATTTCTCTTTCCCCCCGAGGCCTTGCGCGAACTGATTCTGAACGCGCTGGTGCATCGGGATTACGGCAGCGGCGTGCCGATCCAGATTCGCGTTTATGATGATCAGTTGCGGATATGGAACAACGGCTGTATCCCGGAAGGATGGACGGTAGAGGACTTGCTTGGTTCACATATATCCAGGCCGCATAACCCACTCATTGCCAGCGCGTTTTTCCGCACAGGCGATATCGAGTCCTGGGGCCGTGGTATTGAAAAGGTTCGTAACGCCTGCATCGAATACGGCACGGATTTTCCAACCTTCCAGTTTATGCCTGACGGACTCCTGGTTATGTTCAAAGGCCGGATTCCTGCGGAGGACAGTACCCAGAAGATAAGTGAAAACGCCGGTGAAAACTATCCAAGAACTATCCAAGAAACTACCCAAGAAACCGCCCAAGAAACTACCCAAGAACAAGAAACTACCCAAGAAACCGCCCAAGATACTACCCAAGAAAAAATCATCAGTCTCATGAAATCGGAACCGTTCATTACCCGGCGGGAGTTGGCCGAAAGAATTGGGCTATCTGATGACGGGGTAAAATATCATCTTGACCGGTTGAGAAAAATGAAATGCATTCGGCATGCTGGATCAACGAAGAGGGGCCATTGGGAAGTGATCGGCAACGGGAAAATGGAGAGGGGAGAATGAAAATGACGGATTCTGATAATTCTCAACTATCCATTCTCAGCTCCCCATTGATTCCACCAGGATATAAGCAGACTGAGGTGGGGGTCATCCCGGAAGAATGGGAATCTCTCAATCTTGAAGCTGTCTGCTCAATGAAAAGTGGCGAATCCATTACGGAATCATTCATCGATGAGCACTCTGTTTACCCTTGTTATGGAGGTAATGGTCTTCGCGGATACACAAAAAGATTTACGCATGATGGTGATTTTGCCCTTATTGGTCGTCAAGGAGCATTGTGTGGAAATGTGGTTGGCGTAACAGGGAAATTTTTTGCTTCCGAGCATGCCATTGTTGTCACACCAAAAGAATGGATTGAGATTAGTTTTTTAACTTATGTGCTTTCTGAAATGAATTTAAATCGATTTTCAGAATCCTCTGCACAACCTGGGCTATCCGTATCAAAAATTCTGAAGATTTCTATCGCAGTCCCGAAAAATAAAGCTGAACAAAGCGCCATAGCCACCGCCCTCTCCGATGTTGATGCCTTGATCGAAAGTCTCGACAAGCTGATCGCCAAAAAGCGCAACATCAAGCAGGCAGCCATGCAGGAATTACTTACTGGCAAAGCACGGTTGCCGGGATTTGATGGAAATTGGGAGGTAAAAAAACTCGGTGAATTGGGAATTTTTCTGAAAGGATCAGGTGTAAAGAAAGAAGACGCAATCAGTGGTCACCTCCCGTGCATACGCTATGGGGAAATATACACACATCATAACGATGTCATAAGAAATTTCTTCTCATGGATTTCACCTAAAGTTGCCAGCAATGCTGTGAAACTCAGAAAAGGTGATTTGTTATTTGCCGGATCAGGCGAAACCAAAGAAGAGATAGGAAAATGTGTAGCTTTTATCGATGATTATGAGACATATGCAGGTGGTGACGTCGTTATACTGCGCACTACTGGCGTTGACCCAATTTTTATGGGTTACTATTGCAATCATACACCCATCAATGCTCAAAAAGCCAGCAAAGGACAAGGCGATGCCATAGTACATATATCTGCTGCCGCTTTATCAAGCATCCTCGTCTTGCTTCCACCTCAACCAGAGCAAACCGCCATAGCAGCCATTCTCTCCGACATGGACACCGAAATCGCAGCCCTCGAAACCCGCCGTGCCAAAACCCTCGATCTCAAACAAGGCATGATGCAAGAACTGCTGACTGGCAAAACACGTCTCGTAAAACCGGAGGTCTCCCATGTCAACCATCCCCCGCTCTGAACGTTCGACCCAAAATCGTATCGTCGCCCTGTTCAGCGACAATAACCATCCGGATTGTCTTGGCTATGACTACCTCGGTGATTGGCACCAGCGGGAAAACAACCGGCATATCGAAGTGGATATGCTCAAAGCCAACCTCAAAAAACGGGGTTACTCGGACGCCCACATTTCCGCGGCCCTGCAGAAACTGGAAACCGCCGCCGACTGCACCGGCATAACACTCTACCAGGCCAACCTGCGCACATATATGTTGTTGCGTTATCCGGTCAAGGTGCAAGTGGCGGTGGGCCGCCCCCACGAAGATGTCAACCTGATCGACTGGATCACACCGGAAAACAACGATTTCGGGCTTGCCGAGGAAGTTACCCTCAAAGGCGGTTATGAACGACGGCCCGATCTGGTTCTTTACATCAACGGTATTGCCGTCGGGGTGATCGAACTCAAACGCAGTTCGGTCGAAGTGGCGGACGGTGTGCGCCAATTGATCACAAACCAGGAAGAAATTTTCAATCAAAGGTTCTTTGTCACGGTTCAGTTCGTGTTTGCCGCCAGTGACTCCCAGGGATTACGATACGGCACAACAGGAACACCGGAGAAATTTTTCGTCGAATGGAAAGACGAGAACGGTCTCTGCAACACGTCCGCAATGTGTGCCGGGGCGTTACTCGACAAGCCGCTATCCCAGATGTGTCGTAAGGATCGCCTGCTCGATCTGATCCGTAATTTCATCATTTTCGATGCCGGTCAGAAAAAAGTGCCGCGGCCCCACCAGTACTTTGGCGTCAAAGCAGCCCAGGAACGGATTCTCAACAGAGACGGCGGTGTCATCTGGCACACCCAGGGCAGCGGAAAGAGCATCTTGATGGTGCTCATCGCCAAGTGGCTGATGGAACAGAATCCGGATGGGCGCATCCTGGTTATCACCGACCGGGATGAGCTGGATAAACAGATTGTCGGCGTTATGCAAAAGGCGGGGGTCATTCCCGAAGATGCCCCCTCCCCCCGAATCACATCTCGTGACCAGTTCATCGAAAAACTCAGAGCGACCACCCCCCGCCTGCTCTGTGCGCTCATCCACAAATTCGACACCGCCGACATGAAAGGTGAACCGCCGCCGATTTATGGACACTTTTACATCTTCGTTGACGAATGCCATCGTACCCAAGGCGGAGAAATGAACAAGCAGATGAAACGCTGGATGAACGAGGGGACTTTCATCGGCTTTACCGGAACCCCCCTGCTGCGAAAAGACAAAATGACCACCCGGGATGTGTTCGGCACCTACATCCATACCTACAAGTTCCATCAGGCCGTGGCGGACAAGGTGGTACTGGACCTCAAGTATGAAGCCCGCGACGTGCCGCAGCGGTTGACGTCCCAGACGGCCGTCGATGCGTGGTTCGATGGGAGAACCCGGAATCTGAACAATTATCAGAAAGCCATTGTCCGCAAAACCTGGGCGACGCTGGAGAAACTGATGAGCGCCGGCGAACGCAAACAGCGAATTATTGCCAGCATCATCGAAGATTTCACCCTCAAACCGCGACTGAACAACGATCGCGGCACGGCCATTCTGGTTGCGGCTTCGATTTACGACGCCTGCCATTATTACCGCCTGTTTCTAAACACGAATTTTGGACCATACTGCGGCATCGTCACCTCCTACGAGCCGAACCACAACGCCATTTCCCGGGAACCCGCCAACAGCGATGAACGGTATAAATTCGACACCTACACCCACCATGTGCTGAGACATGGCCAGACCACCCAACAATACGAAGACGAAATCAAACGCCGCTTCATCGAGGAGCCGGCCAACTGCAAGTTGTTGATCGTGGTCAGCAAACTGCTGACCGGCTTCGATGCGCCGTCCTGCACCTACATTTACCTTGACAACGAACTGCACGACCACAACCTTTTCCAGGCCATCTGCCGCACCAACCGGCTGGATGGTGAGGACAAGGATTACGGCCATATCGTCGATTTCAAAGAGCTGTTCTCCGATGTTCAGCAGGCGATCGCGGTTTACAGCTCAGATGAACTGGATATGGAAGACGGCGGTGATGCCGAAAACAACGTTCACCTCAGAGATTGGCTTCAGGAAGGCAAGGCAAAACTCGATGCGGCACGGGAAGCGCTGAAGTATCTGTGCGAGCCGGTTCCCCAGCCACGGGAGATCGAGCAGTACATCCATTATTTCTGCGGTGACGCTACCCATCCCAACGCCCTGAACGACACCGAACCGCTGCGCATTCCGTTCTACAAGGCAGTGGCCGCTTTTGTACGCGCCTTCGCCGCCATATCCCAGGACCTGACCGGCGCCGGATATACCGATGCCGAGTCGATTGAATTGAATCGCGAAACCGTATTCTATGCCGACATCCGGGCGGCGATCAAACGATATGCCGGCGAAGAACTGGATATCAAGCCATACGAATCGGATATGCGTCATCTGCTCAATACCTATATCCAGGCCGATCCCGCCGATCCGCTCGGAACAGTTGACCAGTATTCCCTGGTTGAACTGATCATTGAAACCGGCATTCACGATGCTATTGCCAAAAAACTCAACGAAAGAGGAAATCTCTCGAAAAATGCGGTGGCAGAAGGCATCATCAACAATGTTCGCAAGACTATCGTCCGCAATCAACTGACCGATCCCCGGTTTTATGAAGAAATGTCCAAATTGCTGGATGATTTGATCCAACAAAAGCGCGATGACACGGCATCCTACGAGGCCTTTTTGAAAGAGGCCGAAGCGTTGGTGATACAGATGGCCCAAGGGCAGTCCGGCCAGGGCATGCCATCTCAACTGCATGGAAATCCGGAAGCGACGGTCATTTACAATAACCTGCCGGATATTCTGGCGCAATCAGGCTCCGGTGATGAAATTCACGAAACACAAACCGAATACGGAAACCCCCGGCTCGAACTGGCGCTGCGGATCGATCATACCATGCGTGAGCAGGCACCGGCAGGATGGCGGGGCGATGACACACGAGAAAGACAGGTGTTGAATGCGCTTTTCCTGTTACTCGACCGGGATCGGAACGCCACAACGGCCTTGTTTGAAATCATCAAAAATATGCGCGGTTACGCATGACGGAGACCATCCAGATCGGTGACATATCGATTCAGGTCACCCGCAAGGCAATCAAACATGTGCATCTGGCTGTGCATCCCCCGGATGGCCGGGTGACGCTGTCTGCTCCGACGGACACGCGTCTGGAGGTCGCCAGAGCCTATTCCATATCCAAGCTGGGATGGATCCGTCACCAACAGGAGAAGCTTCGCGGGCAGGCAAGAGAAACCTCCCGCCGGTTTGTGGAGCGGGAAAGCCATTATTTATGGGGAAGACGTCATTTACTCACCATCGTGGAAGCTGACGCGAAGCCCCACGTTGCGGTCGATCATAAACGGATTACCCTTCACGTCCGACCCGGCGCCGACACGACCAAACGCGCTGAAATCATCCATGAATGGCATAAAAGTCTATTACATGCGTTCATCCCTGGGCTGATCGCCAAATGGGAACCGAAACTGGGTGTTAAGGTCACCGCCTATTTTCTTCAGCGAATGAAAACCAGATGGGGCAGTTGCAATCCCCCTGCCGGCCACATTCGGTTGAATACCGAACTGGTAAAGAAGCCCAAGGATCTGATCGAATATGTTGTCGTTCACGAGATGATCCACCTGCTGGAGCCCACCCACAGCGAACGGTTCATCACGTTGCTCACGGAACACTACCCTTCCTGGCACGAAGCTAGAATGGAGCTTAACGAATTGCCCCTGGCCGCCGAAGAATGGCGGGAGTAGCCTGTGGCTATGAACCCATGTGCTGTCTCCCCCGTTCCGGAGCGGATACTCTTCCAGTGGCATGTCACGGATCATTGTAACCTGCACTGCAGCCACTGTTACCAGGATGATACGCGCCCTTCAGACCTGAGCTGGAATGAACTTCTCACCATCCTGGAACAATTTGCCGCATGCTCAAATTGCAAAATTGGGCGGAGTAACTGAAAACACTATGCGGAACTACTTCATCGTGGTATCTCACAGGAAAAACTCCCCTTTTACCTTGGCTTAATTGAATGCACTCACAATGTCAGAAAACGTGGCAAAGTCCTGGCTTCATTCCCTGATCGAGTCGCTCGTCTGGTAAGACCCTGAAACCCGATATGAGCCTATCAATTTATCTTGATCCGCCACCACCACCACCACCGCCACCACCACCACCACCACCACCACCACCACCACCACCACCGCCACCGCCACCGGGACCGCCACTACTGCCACCGGAACCGGAAACGCCATGTCCGGTACCCGAACTACCGGAATGACTGCCCGTGGAACCGCCAGCGTTATGGCCACTGTTCATGAAATTATCATGAAAGCGCATCATGCCGTAACCATCCATCCCGGTTTTCAGTGCTTCACAAAGTGTTTTGGCTACCTCCTGGTGAGATGTTCCCAGCCGACTCATATCTCTGGCCGACATAAGGGTGGCGTCGACCAGACTTTGCGCTGCATCGGCCCGCATTGTTGTGGTTCGCTGATCGAGTACACCCAGTATTTCTTTCAGGGATTCAGCTTTGAGCCCTGCCGACATGCTTTCAGCGGCCATATTTCCCAGAGATTGAACCCTGTTTTTGGGAACATTGTTCATATTCCGTACCTGTTGATAGGCGGTTTGATACCGATCCAGAACTTTCTGCATGGCAGCGACAATCAAATCCGGGTTGACTTTTTTGGCTGTTCCTTCAAAAGCCTTGTTCAGAACGGGTTCAGGCGGCAGCCCGTCGGCTACGGTGTGTGTTAGAACCTGATAGGCTGAAAGAATCGTTTTCTGATCCGCCTGGAGATCCAGAAATTGGGTCGTCAACCTCTGGGCATCTTCCGTATGTATGCCGTTTTCGATCAACCGGGCTGCTTGCGGACGAATAGACTCCGGAATTGAATTCAGATCGGTTTCTGCGGCACGCACGCCGGCTGTTGTCAGAAAAAAAGCCATCAGGATAATGGCAGTATATATCCGGGCTGTTATTATCGTTCCTGTATCGTTCATGGTTCCTGTATCCCGGGGCTGTAGATGCACTGGCGTCCTCCCCAATCATCCGTCTGCTGAAATCGGCATTCCGGTGTATAAAGACTGCCGTCAATCCTGAAAAAATAATCGAAAGCCTTGTCTTCCGGAAGATATAGTTCCCAGTCTCCGGAAAATGTCTTGTTCATGGAAACTGGCGCATATTGGTTCAGCGAAGACAGAAAAAGCACTTCTTTTGCGGCCGGCCGATTCAGACTGATACGAATCTCATGATCGTGATGCAGCGCAGGAATCGGATGACAACCGATGGCGGTTCCGGCGGCAACCGTCAGCATGACCATAATTTGAAATCGATTCATGTTCCAATGCGGATAATGGAATTGATGTTCCCGAAATCATCATCTTCGCTGAATTGCACCGTGGGATCGGCAACGGTCTTTTTTCCATCCAGAAAATAACTGTATTCGTATTCGCCTGGCGCCAGTTCGACCGTGACTTCCCAGTATCCGCTCCGGCCGGTCGATTTCATGGAAATCGGTTTCCATCGGGAGAAACTGCCGGCGATTTCCGCCCGTTGAACACCTGGCTCGTAAATGACAAACCGGTGCGAAAATTTCTGTGATTTTGTTTCAGGCCCCATGATGAACATCACGAGCATGGCGGTAACCAGACCTGCAGCCAACGATTTATACGGCCAGTGAAATGACCAGATGCGTTTGAATGAAAAAGCCTGAGATGCAGGATGCGGCATGGGACGATCGATCGACTGGGGGACGGTCAGCAGCTTTTCCTGCCTTAAGAGGCCGAGCGTTTCTTCCGTAAAAACCGGATCAGCATGAATGGTTTCCACAAAAACCGTTTTTTCATCCAGATTCATTTCGTTATCAATAAAAAGACTGATCAGTTCGTCTTTCATATGCCTCCTTTCTTCAGGATTTCCCTGAGCTTCACGCGGGCCCGGTGAATTCTGACCTTGATGTTGGCCTCGCTGTTTCCGGTAATCTCGCCGATCTGCTGATAGCTGAGATTGCCGTCTCCGGTGGCCAGTGAAAGAATTTCGCGGTCATCGGGTTTGAGTTTCTGCATGGCCTTTACAACATGCTCAAACATGTCGCGAGATTCGATCTTTTCCTCAGTCGTGGCGCAACTGTCGGCAACTTCATCCTCCGAGTATGTGAAACGCTTGTTGCGCCGAAAATGATCGTTCAATGTGTTTCGGGCGATGCGGTACAGGAGGGGGTACTGGCAGGGAGCGGAACCGTAATGCTCGATATACCGGACAAACGATTCCTGCATCACATCCGCGGAAAGATCATGATCAGCCGTCATGCGTACCAGATAGCCGAACAGTTTGTCCTTCCCGTTGCGGTAAAATGCTTCGATATCCCCCATGTAATGAAGTCCAGCCTGATTTTTTGTGAGAAAAGCTTCCACAGGGAGTGTTTCATGGTAAGACATTTGAAATACTCACCTGGAAGCTGTGGTCGGGTATATTATGGCAGTGAATCCGTGATCAGTTGGAACAGGTGCCTGACTTGCTGCCATTGCCGGTTCCGTCTTTGGGTCCGCTGCCGCCGTTGCCGGTACCGTTTCCTGGACCATGTCCCTTCCCATAAATTGCTGTGTCTTTTCCTGAAATGATGCCGGACGCAAAAGTTGAATCCGCAGCCGCAAAAATGACCAATCCTGCTGCCAGACACGCGGTCAATACTGCATTGAGTTTTTTCATTTTTTTAATTTCCTTTACAGAATAACTGTTGATTGATCGAGCCGTTTTGTAACGATTGTCAGCGCGCTTTTGTATCTATAACGTTTTGGGTGGGCGAAGGTTACACCATTTTTTTTGTTTGACGGAAATGGCGGCAGTATCATAGGATCACTCGTTTCGTGTATTTCGTGGTTTAAAAGTATTTTGCGTATCGACTCGCTCCCGTTTGTCTTTTCGGAAGTGATAGAGCCTCGAAATAATTATTCACGGGAAAGATGACGTTGTGGAAATCAATAAGAAACCAGTGCAACGTGGCGAGTTGGTGGATTTCGAACGTCAGAAAATGACACGAAGCAGGAGCTTCGTGGGCATCGTTTCCCAAGCTGGAGCTTGGGAAACAGCGGATTGAATAAATCAGTTTTGCAATAAAAAATGAGCGAAAAGTAAGATGTAATATAGACTTTCAGAAAATTCATTTCGCAAGGCAGCAGGGAGGAGATTATACTGTAGTATATCTCAGACCGATAACGCCGCGAAATTATTTTTCTGAATGTCTATAATTATCCGTCGATGAACAATCACCCGATGGCGTACCAGACATGCCACCTTTCGAACAAGACCGAGCCCACCTTCTGCCACCATCGGAGGACCCCTTGACATGATTTACCTCATCGACACTGCACGGTCAGTGATTTCGTCAAGGGATACTCGCAAGTGCTTTCCCGGTTCAGGGCCATACCAGCTACTGATTTTTCAGTGTCGAGCATCACCCGTTTGGAAGTGGAATACGGGTTACAACTCAATCCCCAGAGAGGCTGTAAGCTGTGGTCGAGTATATTATGGCAAAGCCGAATTGTCAATGAATTGAACAAAAGTACCAGAGATATCGGAATATTATTGCTCGTAAGTAACTCCAAGCATTGCCAGATTGGAGATGAACGCCTCCAGATGGTTCATCGAGCCCTGCATCAGGTTGCTATAGACTCTCTTGATGTCTCTGAGACTGGTTGAAGAAATCTCGACGGCCAGATCGTCAATATCGGTCTCTTCTATAAGAGCGCCCACCTCGAGCGCATCTATTAACGAAAGGCTTCCTTGAGCTGTCAGTGTATTGTAAAGAGATTGCAGATCGGTATTGTTGAAGACTCCTGTCACTTTTGAAGCCGGATCAGCAATACCGTACCTGTCAAGGAGGGTCTTGATGGCGTCCATGTGTGTCTGCTCGCTATTGGAGATGTTGTCGAATATGGTTGATCCCCATATGCTGTACAGAAAAATATAAACATCTCTTGCCAGTTTCTCTTCCTCGCGCATAAAGGTGAGAGATGCCACATCTGCATCGGTCAAAGCGGCGGCTGACACATGGGTGATCGTGGTGATACTGATCAACAGCATGAGCGTTCCGACAACAAACCATTTTCCAGTATTGAATATCAAAGAATGTTTCATAACCTTGGTGCTCCTTTTATATGGGTTCGGAATTGTGTATTAAGAGAAACTCACAGTATTGTCATTTAATGAATCCATGATCAGTTGCGTACAGGTGCCTGACTTACTGCCATTGCCGGTTCCGTCTTTGGGTCCGCTGCCGCCGTTGCCGGTACCGTTTCCCGGACCATGTCCCTTCCCATAAATTGCAGTGTCTTTTCCCGAAATGATACCTGAAGCAAAAGTTGAATCCGCAGCCGTAAAAATGACCAATCCTGCTGCCAGGCACACTGTCAGTACTGTATTGAGTTTTTTCATTGGTGAATCTCCTTTGTAGAATAAATGTTGATTGATCGAGCCATCTTCAAGTGATTGTCAGCGCGCTGTTGGATATGTAACGTATTGGATGGGAGAAGGTTACATGAATTTATCATGATCCTCCCCAGCGGGAGGGGTTCGGGAAGAGGTATAGACTTTCATAAAAATAATTTCGCCGCGTTATCGGTCGGGAATGGCCGAAAAGGCCGATTCCCTCCCTGCTGCCTTGCGAAATGAATTTTCTGAAAGTCTATAGTGTCAGGAACGATGCCGAGGGAAAGGGGATGCTAACAGGTCGTCAGGATTCGAATCTGGTGTGTTTCAGATCGGTTTCGGCCTGCTGCCGCAGGGCGTTCAGGGATGACAGAACATCGCTGGAAAGCGGAATCGGACGATGATCCGCCAGAATCTCTCTGGTTTTTTCAAGGGCGGTATCTGCCCAGGTTTTCTCGCCTGCTGCTTGCCAGTTGTCCAAAATTCTGCGATTGCACAGATGGGGCTGCCAATGTTCTTTTCTGAAAAAATCAAACGTGTGGTTGGTAGAGATGAAATCTCCCTGTGGCCCGACATCGTGGATTACGTCCAATGCCAGATGCTCTGTGTCGATTTCAAAGCCTCTGACCATGCGCCGGACGTAGCTGATGATCTCCGAACACATGACGAGTGCTGCCGGATGGCCGACCAGCCCCTGACCCAGATAACCCACATCGTGAACGAGATTGGCGCCGTCCAGAGCCGCCGTCATCAATGATGCGGTCCACTCCATGCTTGCTTGCGGGTCGATGCAGTGAGCATCGGTGACCCCGGCGGTTCCCCACATGGGGATTTGGTAAAAATGGAAAAGATCGGCGCATGCGGAAAGGGCCAGGCGATATTCAGGGCATCCATAAACACAGGCCGAGGTTTTCATGTCGAAGGTTGACATGCCGAATCCGGATATGATCGGCGCCCCCTTGGCGCGAAGCTGGTGCAGAACAATACCGCTCAGGGCTTCGGCATTGCCGAGGGCGATCGCTCCGGCAAGGGTAACTGGCGCAGTGGCGCCGGACATCATGCCGGGGGTATAGTTCACGGGTATGCCATTATCGGCGCAGAAAAAAAGTTTTTGAATGGCGCCGGTCGAATGGGTCAGCGGACTCAGGGGTTCGGCATAATGAATGAGGATCGGTTTTTTCCGCAGCATGTCTTTGCCGCCCATCACTGCTGCAGCCATTTCGTAAATCACCCGAATGTCTTGACTGCCGGCAGCCGTATAGAAGATGGGTTTGACCGAATTTTCCAGTTCAGTTTTGAAAGAATCGATGTACATCAGGTTGGCCGGAGAATCGCAAGGCAGGGCGTAAGAGCCGATGAAATCAATGTCTGGCAGAGCATCCGCCACCCGGGCCGCGTTGGCTACATCGCAGAGCCGGGATGGTCGCATCCGGCCGCTCTCCATGTCATATGTCTGTATAAGATCGGTTCCCATGCCGAAATACGTCCGCCTTCCTTCCAGGCACATGGCTTCATTGCCCAGGCGGTTATAGAGGGTGATGGACGAGGGAGCGCTTTGGATGCATGCCTCCACCAGATCGCCGGGGATCAAAACGATGTTGTCGGACTTGACCCGACACCCGGCTGCAGCCAGCATGTCAACAGCCTCCGGATACAGAACCCGGACACCGGCGGTCTCGAGCAGTTCGAGGGTGGCGCCATGAAGCCGGTTGATCTGATCGAGGGTAAGAAGCCGGTATGCAGGTTTACACTGCAAAGTTTCTTTATTCATCAACCGCATTCCTTTACCGTGAAAAAAGGGCGACCGGCCGGTCGCCCCTACCGTCTTTGCGTGAGAAACAATTTCATTCATGGGGGCGGGACCCATGCCATGCGCGTTTATAATTGAAAGACCAGCGCTTCAGCATCGATCTTGCCGAGGACGGCCCCCAGCTCCCGCTGAATTTGAATACAGTTTTCAAGACCTTCGAGATCGATGCGTGCGTCCGGCTCGAGATTGGGAAGATGCCGCCGCAGTGCGCTGCGGAACACAGCCGGTTCCACGCCGAAAATTCGACTTCCCAGGGGGATGCAGGCTTCCGGGTCTGCGGCCATCATCTGGACGGACTTGCGGTAGCCAGTCATCAAGGCAGTCAGCAGAGGGCGGTTGTCCTGAATCCAGGAATCGGAAGCAAAGATTCCGCCCCACTGGTATCGCGGAAAGAAGTCTCCGACCCTTGCCAGTACATGAAAAAAACCGTTGCTTTCACCGGCGCTCAAGGCCGGTTCCACCATGAAGCCGGCATCGATACAGCCATCGGTAAAGCAGGCCGTATCGCCATAAGCCGTACCGAGCGCTATCAGCGTTACGTCATTGTCGGGATCGATGCCGCGGCTTTTCAGCAATCGGCGAATAAAATATTCATCGCAGCTTCCCCAGGACAAAATGCCGATTCTTCGGCCCCTGAGATCTTCGAGTGAACCGATGCCGGATCTTGCCGCCAGAAAATGATCGAGGCTCCGGATAAAGGTGCTGCCGATAATCCGGGCCGGGAGACCCTGAGAAAAGGCGGCCAGAAACGGGGGCAGGCCGATCTCTCCGACATGGACCCGCTGGTCGCGAACAGCCTGAAGCAATTCGGGTCCGCCGTGGTGGACTTTAATTTCCGGATATACCCCCTGTTGCTGAAAAATGCCTTTTTCCACGCCGTAGAACAGCGGGAAGCGCTCAATCCAGAATGAGGGCGCGCCCCAGAGAACAGGTGTCGGGTTCATCTTCGGATACTCCGATGCATGACATCTTGTCGGTTGATCTGGTATGCATGGGGGTACTGTTAATAAGGAAACTTGACCCCCAATGCTGCGATTTCATCTTTGATCCGTCGGTACATATCCAGATGTTCCTGCGTGGGAACGGCTTTGGCTACATCATAACATTCCTGGTATTCACTGCCCATGGGTGCATCCACGGCATGGTCTTCGTAGGTGGCCAGCAATCGGTTGGCGATCTCGTTGACTTCTGCCCGGCTCATGCCCTGGTTGGCCACGGCATGGCCGGCCTCGATGCCAAGACGCGCTTCCAGCGGGGTGGCCCGGTTGCGGTATTTGTTGCGGGCCGACGCCATCTCCCAGAGATGCCAGCCCGACACCGTGGAAACCATGGCATGGACTGCCGTTTCCCGGAAAAGCATTTCGGTCATGGGCCCGGCATTGGCAAATCCGTTTGAGGTATAGAGCAGTTTGCTGTTTCGCGCCATGGCCTGCCCGGCCATGGAAATCGCCCACAGCAGTTCCCGGGTGGTGTTGGAGCAGTAATTCAGATGAAAAGGAAAGTGCTGGTTATAAATGGCCCCGTGAATCATCAGACCGATCAGACTGTAGGCGACCGTGGTAACAGCCGTTCCTTCGGATCCGCCGCACCAGCCGCCGTATATGGCGCCGGTCAGGTTGCCGGTAAAGCAGCCATACTGGGCATAGTGCAGGGCGCGGTTAAGCAGGGTGTCGGCGGTCTTGAATTCGGTGAGAGACCCCACCAGCCGGGAATCGGTTTTCTGAACGCCCCAGTTGTCATCTGAAACAGCGATCTGGCCGCTGTCGTGTTCGGCGGTGCCGACAGCCACCATGAAGGTGCCGGGCCGCCCCAGAAGCCGGGCCGCCATTTTCTGATTGTAAATATGCTGGATGCAGCCGCTGATCTCGCTGGGTCCGCCGGATTCGATCAGATGGCCGAAGGTTTCTTCCAGAATCGGGCCGCAGAGACCATCCAGAAGAGGCTCTTTTAAATAGGCCATGCACATGGACTGATGATATTTTTCATCCACGGTGATGTCCGGACTCATGATGCAGAAAGGGGGTGTTTTATCCTCGACCGTGCGGTGCTTCCACAGCCGGGCGTCTTTACCGCCGCCGACCCAGTACTGGTCGTTTGCCATGTAAAGCGCCTCCTTGATTTCGGCGTCGGTCACCTCGATGATGCGGTGAGAATCCGTGTTGTAATAACCGACATCCCGAAACAAGTCCCAGGCGGCTTGCCATATCCGGTCCGCCATGGCATCGTCGCTGGGGCAGGGGTTTTTGGGATCATATTTGATTTCGTATTGTTTGATGAGTTTTTTAAGCGTCGGCGTGAAGCGTTTGGGCAGAAAATCGTCTTCATCCATGAATCTGCCGGTGCGTGCGCGTTCCAGTATTTCCCAGAGTCGATAGGCTGTCGCCATCGGGTTCCCCCTTTGTTGCAGATTTGAAAAATGTGATCATGTGTCAGTGCGAAGTCTCCAGGATGGAAACCATGCGTTCGGGTGCTGATTTGGCATCGTAGCAGTACAGATCCGCTCCGATTTTATCGGCCCATAGCTGAGATGTTGGCGCACCACCGATTACGACCTTGAATTTATCCCGGATTCCTTTGTCTTTCAGAATTTCGATAATTTCCTTCTGACGCGGCATGGTGGTGGTCATCAGGGAGGAAGAGGCGATGAAATCGGCGCCCATGGTTTCAGCTTCCTTGACAAATGTCAGTGGATCGACATCATAGCCCAGATCCTTGACGACAAAGCCGCTGGTTTCCAGCAGCAGCTTGACGATATTTTTGCCGATTTCATGCAGATCGCCTTTCACGACACCGATAACGACTTTTCCCTTGCACTGCCGACCGCCGGCTTTTTCAAGATAGGGCCCCAAGACTTTCACGACACCGCCCAGGGCATCCCCGGCCATCATGATTTCCGGCAGGAATATGTCGAGTTTGGCGAAAAGCTCTCCGACATGCGCCATAGTCCGGGTGAGCATTTCGATCATTTCGATGGGGTTGGCGCCATTGACCAGCAGTGTTTCCGCAAGCTCTCGTGCGGAATCGGATTCACCGTCTTCTACAAATTTGCTTAACTGTTCCAAGGACATCGTGGTCTCCCAGTAAATTTTTTCTAAAGTATATCCACTTTGAACTGATAGTTGATAGTTGATCACCGTATTTTCACAGCAAAAATAGATTGTATATACAGCTTGATAATTAAATGAATCGATAGCGGATTGTCAAGCCATTTTTGATTGCCCCTCACCCTCCTCCCGCCGGGGGAGGGAGGATGAGAGGGAGATTATACCATGGGGTTTAAGCAGCCGCTGATCAGCGGGAAAGATCGATGATTTCCAGCCGGTTGTTGGCGTTGGGGAATTTGGATGACGGGCCTTCGGTGATCAGCGCGAATTTTCCGGGCAGTTCGTGAGCCTGGAGCCATTTTCGGGCATATGTGTTCCAGTTGTCCGGGTGATCAGGTTCATATACCGGATAAACACCCTGCGAAAACTGAAGGGCCTGGCATGTTGATTTCAGCGAGCTGACCGCAATGGTCCAGACCGGCAGACGGAATCCGGCAATTCTTCGGGCGGTGTCGCCGCTGTGGGTCGGTGTGAAAACAGCCGCCGGTTTCATGTATTCCAGGCAGGTTTCAACGCTTAAAGCGATCAGGTGCGCCGGACGAAGTTTGCCGGCAAGATCAATTCCAGGAAACAGGTCTTTTACCGTTACTGCGGGGCGATGCGGCTCGACAGCCGCCGCTATTTTTGCTAGGGTGGCAACGGCATCCACGGGATATTTCCCCATGGCGGATTCTCCCGAAAGCATAACGCAGTCGGTCCCGTCCAGAATGGCGTTTGACACGTCCGTGGCCTCAGCCCGGGTGGGGCGCCGGTTATCTGTCATGGACTCCAGCATCTGGGTTGCCGTAATCACAGGTTTTGCATGCATGTTGGCCAGGTGCATCAGATGCTTCTGTATCACCGCTATCTGCTCGATAGGTACCTCGACCCCAAGATCTCCTCGTGCGATCATGATGCCGTCGGCAGCCTGCATGATCTCGTCGATATGATCGAGGGCTCCGGAGCGCTCGATTTTGGCGATGATGAACGGGGAATATCCCAGTTCCGTTGCTGCCCGGCGCACGGCCTCGATGTCGGCCGCCCGCTCGACAAAGGACTGGCTGACGGCGTCCACGCCGTTTTCGAGGGCAAACTTCAGGCACTGATGATCCCAGTCGGTGAACGCGCTGATGCCCAGATCGATGTCTGGAAGGTTCAAGCCTTTTCGGGAGCGCAGCTCTCCACCCACCCTCACTTTGCAGTGAACGTCGGTTGATGCGGTTTCAACGACTTCAAGCTGGATGTATCCGTCATTCAGAAACAGCATGTCTCCGGGTTTTACCGCTTGTGGCAGACGGCTGAAAGACACTGAAACCCGTGAGCGGTCGCCGGTGATCTCGTCTGTTGTCAGTGTGAAAGATTCTCCGATTTTTAAGTCTATGGGTTCATCTGCGATCTTTCCGATGCGCATCTTCGGCCCGGAAAGATCCGCCAGAAGGGCCAAGCGGCGTCCGGTTCGCTGAGCTGCAGCACGAAGATTGTCGATAACCGCTTTGTGCTGTGAAAAATCCCCATGAGAGAAGTTGAGGCGGGCGATGTTCATTCCGGCCAGCAGCATGCGCTCCATCACTTCGGGAGATTGAGATGCTGGCCCGATGGTGCAGACGATTTTGGTTTTATGCGTCGGCAGTGGCATAGAGAAGTTCCTCCTGGATGCGATCGTCATGACAGCGATCGGGTAACGAGTTCCTGCGCCGCCGCCAGGATGGCGTCGAGATGTTCCTGGCTCTTGAAACTTTCGGCGTAGAGTTTATAGATATTTTCCGTTCCCGACGGCCGGGCCGCAAACCATCCTTGGCGGGTTACCACCTTGAGGCCGTCGATAGGAGCGTCGTTTCCCGGGGCACGCGTCAGTTTGGCGGTAATGGGGTCTCCGGCCAATTCCGTAGCAGTGACGGCTTCAGGGGTCAGCTTCTTGAGCGCAGCTTTCTGAGACGGTGTGGCCGGGGCATCGATGCGCGTATAATAGGGAGTTCCATGTTGCCGGGTCAGTTCCGCATAATACTCACCTGGATCTTTGCCGGTTCGGGCAACGATTTCCGCACTCAGCAGGCAAAGGATCAGCCCGTCCTTATCGGTTGTCCACACCCGGCCGTCATGCTGAAGAAAACTGGCCCCGGCGCTTTCTTCTCCGCCGAAACAGCAGGAGCCGTCGAACAATCCGGAAGAAAACCACTTGAAGCCGACCGGAACTTCAAACAGCCGGCGACCGAGCGCACCCGTCACCCGATCGATGAGGCCGCTGCTGACCAGGGTTTTTCCGACCCTGGCGGCTTCGGACCACCGGGGACGGTGCGTCAGCAGATAATGGATGGCGACAGCCAGATAGTGGTTGGGGTTCATCAGCCCGGCAGCGCGGGTGACAATGCCATGGCGATCCGCATCTGGATCATTGGCGAAAGCGATCTGATACTGATCCTTGAGCCCGACCAGACCGGCCATGGCGTAAGGGCTGGAGCAGTCCATGCGGATCTTGCCGTCGTGATCGACGCGCATGAACGAAAATGTGGGATCCACCTTATCATTGACGACAGTGATATCCACATCGTAAACAGTTCGGATTGGTTCCCAGTAGGGGCCGGATGAGCCGCCGAGGGGATCTACAGCAATCCGGACGCCTGCGGCCCGGATTGCCTCCATATCGATGATGTTTTTAAGATCGTTGACGTAGGGAAGCACCAGATCCTGCGGGCGCGTGGTGTCGGCCTTCATGGCCGCTTCAAACGGCAGCCGGTGGACGCCGGTGCATCTTTGCTGCATCAGTTCGTTGGCCCGGTTCTGAATCCATTTCGTTACATCGGTATCGGCCGGGCCGCCATTGGGCGGGTTGTACTTGAAACCGCCGTCTTCCGGGGGGTTGTGGGACGGGGTCACCACGATGCCATCAGCCAAGTGTTCTTTGCGGTTTTGGTTATAAACGAGAATGGCCCGTGAGATGACCGGCGTTGGCGTAACGCCGTCGTTTTCTTGCACAATGGTAGTTACACCGTTAGCCGCCAGTACCTCGATCGCGGTACGCTGGGCGGGTCCGGACAGCGCATGTGTGTCTTTTCCCATATAAAGCGGGCCGTCGATGCCTTGGCGCTGCCGATAGTCGCAGATAGCCTGGGTAACGGCAAGAATATGTGCTTCGGTAAAAGAGCCGTGCATCGGCGAGCCGCGATGCCCGCTGGTGCCGAAGCTGACCAGTTGATCGGGATCATTCATATCTGGTTTGCATTCATAATAAGCCTTCTCGATTCGGACCGGATCGATGAGCAGTTCCGCCGGCGCTGGTTTGCCGGCAAGGGGGGAAATCGCCATGCCTCTCTTCCTTATTCGTTTGGTGGTGTGTTGCGATTCAGATTTTTCGAGACTTAACCCCGGTAAACACGGTTACAATAAATTTATAATCTTATTTATTGGTGCCATTCATATATCGATATGGATCAAATTCCGGCCCATAAGCTCTGTTTATTGGTGTGGACACACATGCAGAAAGCATCGTTGCCAACATCAGAATAAAAATGGTTTTTTTCATATACGCACCTTTCTTTTAACCAGTCTCTTCAAATAAAAAGCCATGATAACTTATGTTATTTCCCTTTATATTTTCCTAAGTAGAAACAACTGATACCGGTGAATGCATATGAAATGGCAGTCATTATTGAAGACGCTATATGGTCTTTCCCAAGATATGAAAACATGGCCATGAACCCAAATATAACCAATATTAAGAACAAGACAAAAATAAATGTCATTTTTATCTTATAAATATGATGATTACGCTCACACTGGCGGTCATCCATTTCCGCTTTAATGGATTCCCTGGCATATGTTAATTGATTTGAATCTTGTTGTTTGCGAAAATCAAATTCCTTCTCACGAAGTTCAATTTCTTTAAATTGGACGTTGATGATTTTTTCAACAACTTCATTGCTCAATGATTGAGGTTGTCTTATCTGCTGGTGACCTGGCAAATTCTTATTTGCGTTCATGCGGGTACACTGGATACCTGTGAGTTACAATAAATTTTCCAAAACCTTCTCCAATTTTCGGGGGAACAATCTGAACCGATAAGACGTTTCCCCTTTTTGACTCATCACCATATCGCTCAATATATTCTTGCGGGCTTAATACCGTCTTGTAAAGATCTTCAATTATTGTGGTAAACGATTTGATCATATTTTTACCCCCCGTTAAACGTCGACCATCTTACCACACAGCAATTCAATATCAACGAATTTCGGTCGTGTCTTTATATTGTGATGTGATTGCTAACTGAATATTTTCGCAGTGTTCCAAACTTTTATTTCATATCATAACTTTTTGAGATTTTGGCATAAGAATATTTATGTCAACGAAACACCGAGATGACCCGAATTTCAACAATCTCGAATATCTCGTCGCATCCAAATCAAAGATGATTCCAATCCAATTTCGAAAAAACTGCAGGAAGTTTCTTTCGCATAGGCCTATAAACTTTGGCATCAAGAGTTTGTATAGGTTTCACGAATTGAAGTCAGGAGATAATTTGATTTTTTTGATTTTCTAATAAAATCATTATTTCAGTATGTTAGGATAAATTGTGAACAATTGTTATCTCATTCAGCGTCAGCCAGCTATCCTCTGTTTTTGACAGTACCCGCTTCGGGCAAATTCTTTGTTCCAGGCACTGGCTTTCGTTTCTCCACTGCGCCCCGTCCAAAGTATTCCCTGCGACTCCGGATTTCTTTTCCGGATCGGGAATCATGCAGAAGCAGCGACCGTCTGGGAGTTGATGAACGCTCATGGATTCCTTGATATTTCAATGATCTGATCAAGTTGTATGCTTATTTTTCTGATAGCGTTTCTGATTTGGAAAACAAATACAGGCAGGAATATTATGCAAAAGATCATGAAAATAACGAACGCTCCAATCAGGATAGAACCATAAAACCTGAATATATCAATATAAGAATCACCAATCATGTATTGTATCCCTTCACATCAAATATTCATTGCATTACGGAGCTATTACTTTGAAATTATCTCCAAAACATTACCGTGAATATCTGTTTTTGCCACAACTGTATTTTTTACCAGTGCTCCAAAAGAATTCTTTCCCCTGAATGATGAACTGACTACAAGATGATCACCCTTGTCTGAATATCTCGTTTCGATATGTTCATATGATGACGGATCATTCATTGATTTTTTAATGATCTTTTCAAGTCCAGTATGTGATCCATCCCATGAACTGAATGCTTTTCTTATTTGTTCATATCTGATTTCTTCAGGAGTTTTTACCTTTATTGTCTGAGTTGGTTTTGGTTGTGGTGTTGTTTCTTTTAGCGGAACAGGCTCGCGAGCTATTTTAACGGAATTATCATCAATAAAAGAAAGTACCCCATTTACAGCGATACCTATTATAACTATGCCGATTATTAGACTGAAGCATCCATATTGACGTTTTAACACAAATCCGCAATGTGGGCACTTTTCAGCCTTCGTGCTTACATCATTCCCGCATTCCTTGCATGCTTTAATCGCCAAAGTAATCTCCTTATTTTTAATGGACGAAAGTCATGTATTTAAATATGGGCTGAAATGTGTACATGCTTCAGTAAAAGATCGGCAATATGTGGGCCAATCAATTTCCAGATTTTTTTCCATAGCACAGGTGATACGGCTTTTGCAAACACGAAACCGTTAGGAATACTATTCAACGCAAAGGCGCAAAGGACGCAAAGAAATCTGATGAAAAACCGGCTTTCTCTTTGCGTCCTTTGCGCCTTTGCGGTAAAATAAAAACACGGAGGATGAAAATTCTCATTTACTGACTACTGATAACTAACAAAGGATTCGCAAATGAAAAAACTGGCAGGAATTCTTGGCATATGCGGGCTGCTGTCGGGATGCAATACCCAAACACCCGAGACCATTCAACAGGAAGCGTTGAACGCTGTTCAGGCCCATCCTGAAATCATCCAGGAACAGGTACTGAAAACGATCCGGGAAAACCCGGATATCGTCATGAATATTCTGAAAGAAAAAAATATCGAAGTGCTTCAGATCGTGGAAAAAGGCAGCCGGGATTTGGCCGAACAGAAACGGCAGGAGCGGATCAAACAGGATATGGCCAATCCCAAAAAACCGAAAATCGATTCGACTCGCGCCTTTCTCGGAGATCCCGATGCGCCCGTCACTCTGGTCGAATACTCGGATTTTCAATGTTTCTACTGCGGGAAAGCTGCCCGCACCCTGCAGGAACTCGTCGGAAAATATCCCAAGAAGATCCGTCTTTTCTTCAAACATGTGCCGCTTCACGACATGTCCAAAACAGAAGCCATGTATTTTGAAGCCATTGCCAGGCAGTCCGTGGAAAAAGCCTGGAAATTTCACGACATGGCATTCGACCGCCGGGAAGACATCCTGAGAGAAAAAGAGGGCGCCCTGCAGGAAATCGTGACGCATCTGGGTATCGATGACGCCAGGCTGAAACAGGATATGGAAGGCCGGGAAATTGCTGATATCATTGATGAAGACATGAAAGAAGCCCGATCTTTCGGATTCGACGCCACCCCGTCGTTTTTAATCAACGGGGTTTCATTGGTCGGCGCGTTTCCTGTTGAAGAATTCGAGCGGGTGATTGCGCTGGTCGAAGAAAAGAAATAGGGCTATCAGGTGATTTTTCACCAAAGCGTATACCAGACCAAAGGTTGATTGTTGACGGTCAACGGTCAACGGTCAACGGTTTTTTCTTGCTGAATCATTTCCAGCAGCTCCTGGGCGGTAATTCTGCCGGAAATGTCCCCGCCTTCCAGCAGGGCGCCGGCCAGGTTCTGCTTGTGCCGATGCAGGGCAACGATTTTTTCCTCAATGGTGTTCCGGACCACCAGGCGATATACGGTGACCGGCCGCTCCTGGCCGATGCGGTGGGCACGGCTGGATGCCTGCGATTCTACGGCCGGGTTCCACCAGGGATCCATGTGAATGACATAATCGGCAGCCGTCAGGTTCAGTCCCATCCCGCCTGCTTTCAAACTGATCAAAAACACATCTCCATTACCGGCTTGAAAGGCATCGATTTCACGTTTCCGGTCCCGCAGGGGAGTCGTGCCATCCAGATAGCGGTACGGAATCCCCTGATGATCCAGACTTTCTCGAATCAGGGATAAATATCCCACAAATTGACTGAAAACCAGCACTTTATGACCATTTTCAAGCAATTCCGACACAAGCCTTTCAAACAGGTCCAGCTTGGCGCAGGCAAGTTGACTGGCAGGCTGAACCAGCCGGGAATGACAGCAGGTCTGTCGCAGCTTGACAATTTCTCCAAACAGGCGGAACTGATATTGCGACCCGGTTTCGGTTCGACTGGTTTCAATCAGTTTTAAAGCATTTATGCGAAGTGATTCATAAAAAGCGGTTTCACCGGGATAAAAATCGACGTGAAGCACGATTTCCGTCAGGTCCGGAAGCTCCGACAACACCTCGGATTTCATCCGGCGGAGAATGAAGGGTTGAATGATTTTTTTCAGACGGTCCAGGGCCTCTGTATCCTGGAGTTTTTCAATGGGATCGGTAAAGGTGGTGAAAAAATGCCTGGCGGAACCCAGCAAACCGGGATTGATAAAATGAAACAGGGTGAACAGCTCGCCAATGTGGTTTTCAACCGGCGTTCCCGTGGTGATGATTCTGAATTTTCCATTCAAGTTCATGGCAGCCTGAGATCGTTTGGCTTTCATGTTTTTGATCACCTGAGCCTCGTCCAGAACCACCGTTTCCCAGATGATCGATGACAAAAGGTCGGCCTCGTGCATCAACAGCCCATAGCTAACCACCAGCACATCGAAAGGTTTGAGTTCCTGAATGGTTTTTTCCCGCAGTCGGTCTTCCAGTCGTACCGCATTCAGCGTGGGGGCAAACCGCTGAATTTCATCCAGCCAGTTCAGACAGACAGATGCTGGGGCGATTACCAGAGAGGGGCCGTTTAGCGCCCGCTCCAGAATAACGGCCAGAACTTGAACTGTTTTCCCCAGGCCCATGTCATCCGCCAGACACGCCCCGACTCCCCAGAACGACAGTCGAGACAGCCAGGTGTAACCATCGATCTGGTAGTTTCTAAGTGTGGCCTTCAGATCCTTGGGGATTTCAGGAACATGCATGCTGCCGCTTTTGATACGGCGGAGATGATTTTCCCAATTTTCATCTGTTTCGATGTGTGTCAGGTGTTGGGTCAGGCTGTCGATCGTCGGCGCTGCGGCCGGCTGAAATCGGAGCGATCGATTTCGCAGTTCGGTGATCGCTGCAATGGCTTTCAGTTGATTTTTCAAATCTTCGGTCAAAGCCAGGAACTGACCCTCACCCAAGGGCACAAACCGCTTGTGGATCTGCGGAATCATGGCGATCAGATCCCTTAATTCAAGCATCAGGGCATCGTCCACAACGAGTTGACCGCTCATTTCAAAGCAGTTTAACCGGCTCTTGATCTTCACCCGAAGATCTGAAAACATGGTTTCCCGGGTGATGCGCAGTTTTTCGCCTTCTGGCCATTCCACAATGATGTGGCCCTGCTGCTGAAGGAGATTGAGCTCCAGAAGGATATCCAGAAAATCGTAGGGATCGGTGATCAGCCATTGCCAGTTCACGTGTGGAAATCGGGACAGGGCAGGGCATCCGGCCACGGCATCGGCGGTTTTTTTCAGCTCCCCGGCCAGGTCGCGTCGGATCTGACAGGGCAGGCCGTCTATATCGCCGATAATCCGTTCAGCCCCTTCTCCGGGTTTGAGCTTGATTTCACCGCCACGGACCGGCTTGATAAAAAATTCCACCCGGAACCCTGATGCGCATGTGGTCAGATGAATGTGGGGAAGCGGGTCTGCATCTGTTTCAATACAGGCTGCTGCGCTTATGTCCGAGTGAACCGTAATGATGGATGACAATCCGGCAATTGCATCCAACACTTCTTTTCGGGCCGAAACCGGTACGGCGATTCCCGTGTCGCCGATGATTCGTGCAATGCGCTGCTGCTCGGCGCCGAGGCAGACGATACTCAGTCGGTTTGGGGTTTCCCGGGTAACGGCAATGTGGTTTTCGACCATCTTCGGAGAGAATGTCAACTGGATCACGGAGTCCTGCGTTTCCACCAGAACTTTGGGCGCACCTTTGACAATTTCTATCGGATAGTCCGGTTGATCGGCCAAAAAAACCAGTGGATGACCGACTAGTGCTGGCAGGGCCTTGTCCCAGTCGAAAAAATACTGAAATATGCGGGCATTGAATTTGACTTTCCGGATACTGGATGACAGGATTTGATCCTGGCGGGTCATGTAGTCCCGTTGCGGATTGCCGAACAAGTGTTTCAGCGGTATGGCTTTTCCCGGGTACCAGGTTCCGGAAGCCCCTAATTTTTGTTCCCGAGGGATCAATTCGATGTGATGGTCTTTCAGTCGAATGATCCAGGCCAGACGGAGCGCTCCGACTTTGGTGGAATGTCGGGATGGCGAATTCAGGGAATAGGCGAGAGCATGCAGCCGGGGTCTCCAGGGCGCTTCCGGTTCGATGATGGTGAAAAGGCTGTGAATACCCTGATTGGCCTGAATCCGACGAATGTCATCCGTCAGATCCGCATCCGTCAGATCCGCGTCCGTCAGATCCGCATTTGGCGGTGCCGTGGCGCGTAGCAGTTCTAAGCATTCCAAGGTCAGCCAGTGAATTTCGGCTGTTTTTGCGCGGCTGAAAAGGTCGGATATCCGCTTGCGGGAATCCGGAGTCAGAGTACGGGAAATGCCGTATTCGACAAGGGCGGCAAAATAACTGGTCAGCGGATGGGAGCCAATGGGAATGCCCGATAGGATATCGGCCGCCGCTTCGGTTTCAAATTTCAGGATATGGACGACAGCGTTCAGCAGGGCATACAGGGAACCCAGGACATTTCCCTGAAACCGGTTGGACCGGGCTGATTTCAGGGTGGCATCCACGGTTTCGAACAGATCGCGGCCGGCCAGCTTCAAAATGGCCAGAATGTAAAAAATACCCGCCAGTCCTTTAAAATATTCGGTTTTGTTTCGGGTCCGTTTTTGAAGTAGATTTAGATCGTTTTCAAACGACTGAACAGCCGTTTTCGTCCGGCCTTCCAGGAGATATATCCAGCCGGAAAAGCCGCTCAGCAGCGGAGATGTTTCGGCTTCCGACAAAAGATGTCGGGCCGGCGCAATCCGGCCACCCATCAGCAGCCTCGGTATCAGGTGAGAGAGATAATCGGCTCTGTCGGACTCGGGCACCTGTTCGATAAACTTCTGGCTGATACCGTATGACAGAGCATCCGAATCCGAATCCGAATTCAGATGCGATACGGTGTGTGAAAATATGGCGGTCAGGGCCGAAATTTGAACATCCACCGGCAGACAGACGAGCCAGTTGCGGTCGAACGGGTTCAGAAATACGCGCACAAAAGGATTCACAAAACCGGAATCCATCGCGTAATCGGAAATCAGTTGCCGGTGGCATTCACGGATATGTGCGGGGTTCAGCGTGTAAATTCCGATGCGGAAATCCCGCATCAGCCGATCATGATGTTCTGTTGAACCCGCGGGATAGCGATATGAATCGGAAAAAGGCAGCACATCCTGAACTGCAAGGATCATATCCTGAAAATAGTACTCATCCCGGCATGCGGCAGCCTGACGGATGGCGATTTCCGTAAACGCCGGGTGGCACTGAAATCGGTCCGTCAACAAATTCGAAGTGTAAAGGTTCTGAAATATCGGATCGATGGTTTTCAAGGAAGAAATATGGAGATGCCGGTCTGCCATACGGGATTTGCGGAAGCAGTTGTAAATAATTGGCGCTGTGGTCGGTTCATGGATCACGGCGCACAGGTGAATCACATCCTTTTCCAGGGTGGGCAGGCTCAGATAGACATCCCACAGATTTTCGCGGACAATTCCAAATTCAATCATGCAGATTCCCTCAGATTTCTGGTTTCATAACAGCCGGATGGAATGCATGTCAACTGAAAAGACCGGCCTTGATCATGATTTCGCCCGGCCCCCTGGTTTTAATCCATCTTGATTCTACGGCAAAGGCGCAAATGACGCAAATGTGGATGGCGGCTTTACTCATATCGATATCTTTGATAAACTCTCAAAACCGGAGTTTGGGTCTCCCCCACATATGAAAGTGAAAGGCAGGTACATTTCCCCCCTTCCTCCGCTGGGAGGAGGTTCTTTTTTATGGTAAAGGAATGGTTATTATGGCTTCTATTGGAGAAAGATTACGAAAAGAAGGACTCGTTACCGAACAGGATCTTGAAAACGCCCTGAAGCGGCAACGGGAGAAGGGCGGCAGGCTCGGTCAAAATCTGGTGGCGCTCGGGATCATCAGCGAAGCGGATCTGAACCGGTTTCTCAACAGACATCCGGTTGCTCCCACTAGTCTGGAAGATACGGGAATTTCAGTTGCGTTTATTGCTGATCTGATTATGAAACATATTTATTCCCTGGGGGAATTTAAGCTGGCTGATGTGGTGGACCAGCTCAAACTGCCGGTATCCCTGGTACATAAAATCATCGAGATGTTAAAGAAGAATCGGATGATCGAGATAACCGGCGGCGGCACCCTGTCTTCGATCAGCTACAATTATAAGATTACGGAACTGGGGAAAAACCGGGGATCTGAACTGATGGATTTATGCCGGTATATGGGCCCGGCGCCGGTATCTCTGGAAGCTTACAGCCGCATGGTGGCGTTTCAGACGGTCAAGCACGTTATCGTCAGCGAAGATACCGTCATGAAGGCTTTCTCCAATCTTGTTCTGAGTGAATCTTTGCTCAAGCGTCTGGGTCCGGCCATCAGTTCCGGGAAGGCCATTTTCGTTTACGGGCCGTCCGGAAACGGCAAAACCGCCATTGCTGAAACCATCGGCGCCCTGCTTCCCGAAACCGTCTATATCCCCTACGCCATCACCGTTGGCGGCCAGGTCATCCTCATGTTCGACCCGGTCACCCATATACCGGCGGATACTGAAGCTGATATCACGGATATCGATCAACGCTGGATCAAGATCAAACGGCCAGTGGTCATGACCGGCGGGGAGCTGACGCTGAAAATGCTCGATCTGGATTTCAACCCGATTTCCAAATTTTATGAAGCATCCCTTCAGATGAAAGCCAATAACGGCCTGTTCATTGCGGATGATTTCGGCAGGCAACTGGTCGAGCCGCAAGCCCTGCTGAACCGCTGGATCGTTCCGCTGGACCGTCAGGTGGATTTTATGACCCTTCATACTGGAATGAAATTTGAGATCCCGTTCGATATGCTGATTATTTTTTCAACCAATCTCGAACCGAAATCGCTTGGCGACGAGGCGTTCCTGCGGCGAATCCGCTATAAGATCAATATCGAACTGCCTACCGAGGAAGTGTATGAAACCATATTTAAAAAGGTATGTGAAAAAAACGCCATCCCGTTCGACAAGAAAATTTTTGAATATCTGATCCAAAATTATTACAGAAAATACCAAGTTGGTCTGAACGGATGCCACCCTCGGGATATCATCGACCACATCATCGACAGCGCCCATTACCACATGCACGCACCCATACTGACCCAAGAGGGAATCGATGCGGCATGGCGGAATTATTTTGTCGATATGCTTTGAGCAGTTACAATCTGATCGTGTAGAAACCCTCGCCCCGACCCTTTTGAGGAGAAAGAGCGAGCATCTGCAAAGCTCAGATTGTAGAAACTCTCCCTGTTTTATCTTGAAGCCTGCAAAAATGGTGCTTGTAATGGTGGCCGTTGTTGGTTTCGGTGCTGGTGTCGGCTTGTCGCCGCACCGCTGAATGCTTTGATGCACGCGATGCTCTTTTTGACACTATTAATGGAAAGGAAAATGTCTATGAAACCATTTACGACCCTTATCAACACATTGATTATTCTGTCTTTATTGTTTGGCGCACCGACATTTGCATCGGCTGCAGACGTTACCACCGTGCCATATGTCGAACTGCAACGATATCTAGGCCATTGGTTTGAAATCGCCAGCATACCGAGCTGGTTTCAAAAACCCTGTGTTGGAGGAACTACGGCCGACTATCGCCTGCTGAATGATGGTAGCATCAGCGTGGTCAATTCCTGTCTGAGAGCTTCAGATGAGGTGCTGATTTCTCAGGGGCGTGCATTCGTTGCCGATACGGAAACCAATGCCAAACTGCTTGTAAGTTTTGTGAATTTCCAAGGTAACTGGCTGTTTCCAGGAGATTACTGGATTTTGGGGTTGGGAAGAAATTATGAATATGCTGTTGTCGGTGAACCCACACGGAATTATGGCTGGATATTGAGTCGTACCTGCAGTTTGCCGCAGGAAACCATTTCCGATATCATCAATCTTTTGACAGAGCAGGGTTACGACATCAACCGTTTTGCCTGGACCGACCAGTCATCTGCCGGATGCAGCCAACCATGACGGCTGAATAAAAATGCGGGGGGTGAATCTGCACCCCCCGCACCTATAGGTGGCATAACGAACTGGCTCTTCGACAAAGTTCGAACCAAGCCCATTCATACAAACAACGGCACGATTTGAAACCGCCCGACATCCACCAGTCCCATGTCGGTGATTTTCAGCTCAGGGATGACCGGCAGGGACAAAAAAGAGAGCGTCATAAACGGATTTTTAAGAGTAGAACCGATTTCCCGGGCGCCAATCAGCAGACGATCGATATGCTCTCGGATAACATGAACCGGTTCCGGGGACATCAAGCCGGCGATGGGCAGGGACAGCTTGGCAATGGGTCTGCCGCCGGATACGACAGCCAGACCGCCGCCCATCAGTACGACCGCTTTTACCGCAGCCTTCATTTCATCGTCGTTTGTTCCGACCACGATGATATTATGAGAATCATGGGCCACGCTGGAAGCAATGGCCCCCTGTTTGATCCCAAAGCCCCGGACGAATCCTTTTCCGATGTTTCCCGAGCCGATATGCCGCTCGATGACTGCGATTTTTAAGAGATCCCGATCCGGGTCGGAGATCAGCACATCCTGGAAAACGGTCGGTGCTGCGATCATGGATCGGGTGGTCACCTGATCCGGAACGATTTCGATCACCCGAATGCGGTCTCCGGCCAGAGGAATGGAAAAATCGAGCGTTTTGAGGATGACTTTCATGGAACGGGGAAGCGCCAGGGTATCTGGAACGGGGATGCCGTGCGACATGGCGGAGTTTTCGGCCACGATTTCGCCTCTGTAATACACCTGCTCGATCTTCAGTGCATTCAGATCGGAAAACACCACGATATCCGCCTGTCTGCCCGGCGCAATGGCGCCAAGGTGATGCAAACCAAAATATTCAGCCGAGTTGATTGTCGCCATTTGAATGGCTTGAATCGGATCGACGCCGGAGACGATAGCATCTCGAACTAAGGCATCGATATGGCCTTCAGTCAGCAGGTCATGGGGATCGCGGTCATCCGTACACCACATTGCGCGATGAAATGTCCGCGCAGAGATGATCGGCAACAGATCCTGAAGGTTCCGGGCGTCGGTTCCCTGGCGGATGAAAATATGCATGCCGGCCATCAGCTTTTCACGGGCTTCCTTGGCCGTGGTGCATTCATGATCGCTGGATATGCCAGAGCCGATATAGGCATTCAGCGCTTTTCCAGAAAGACCGGGGCTGTGACCTTCCACCCGCTTGCGGTACTGCCTGGCCAGCCTGATTTTGGAATGCACGTCCTGATCACCGTAAATCACACCGGGATAATTCATCATTTCGGCCAGCGCCACAATCCTGTCGTGGCTCATCAGGGGAATGAGGTCTACTGCTTCCAGCCTGGCCCCCGATGTTTCCATTGAAGTGGCCGGAACACAGGAAGACAGGGCGTAATAGATGTTCATGGGCTGATGTTCGGCGGATTGCAGCATGTATTCAATGCCGAAGGTTCCCAGGACATTGGCGATCTCGTGCGGATCAGCCACGACCGTGGTCGTGCCGTGCGGAACAACGGCACGGGCAAACTGGGACACGCTGGTCATGGAGCTTTCGATGTGTACATGGGGATCGATGAACCCCGGTGCCACAAGTCGGCCGGACATATTCCGGACTGCTTTCGATGGATACTCCCCGATGCCGACGATCCATCCGCCGGCAATCGCGATGCTGCCTTCGGTGATTTCGCCGGAAAAGACATTGATGATGTTTGCATGGGTCAGCAGCAGGTCAACGGGTTTGTCTCCTCCGGCATAGCGGATGATGTCATATCGATTCACGGTGGGTTCTCCATTCTTGAATACGGTTTCCTACGGCTCGGGCCTGATCGAGAATGTCATTCAGATTCAGGTGGACTAGGCTGCGGTTTCTTACCTGCCATTTGCCGTCGATCATCACATCGCGCACATCCGATCCCTTGGCTGTGTATACGATATGGGACTCCGGGTGGTACATGGGCGTCCAGTGCGGGGACTGTGTATCCAGAATGAGGATATCGGCTTGTTTTCCCGGAACGAGAGAACCGATCATCCGATCCATACCGACGGCTCGGGCGCCGCCGATGGTGGCCGTTTCCAGCACGGTACGGGAATTCATGACCTGCGGGTTCAGACTTGAGACCTTGTGCAGCTTGGCGGCCCTATCCATTTCCTGAAACATGTCCTGGTTGTTGTTGCTGGCGCAGCCGTCGGTTCCCAAACCCACCGGAATCTTTGCCTCGATAAAATCCTGAATTCTGGCAATACCGGAACCCAGTTTCATGGCGCTGTCCGGCGTATGGGAAATGGCCGCGCCCGACCGGGCGATCTTTTCGATGTCCGCGTCATCCAGCCAGACCGCATGAACCAGAAGAGTCTTGGAATCCAGAAGGTTCAGGCTGTCGAGATAGGCAATGGGGCTCAGGTGATAACGGGCTTTAATCAGCTCGTATTCGTACCGGGTTTCGGCGGAGTGTATCTGAAACAGGGAATCGGTGGAACGAGCCAGTTCCTTGGCGCTTTGCAGGGTCTTTTCTGAGCAGGTATAGGGAGAATGGCAGAAAACTGAAGGCTGAATCAACGGGTACGCATTGCGCCAGTGTTGCATAAAATCCCGTGCAGCCGCGATATTTTTGGCGGGATCCGGAACTCCTGGCGCCGGATAGTCGATTACGCCCTGACCCAGAATTGCTCGGACTCCTGACTGTAGCACCGCCTGTGCGGTGCTATCCTCATGAAAATACCCGTCGCAGCAGGTTGTGGTTCCGGACAGCAGAAGCTCGGCGCAGGCCAGCAGCGCTCCCGCATGAACCGACTCCGGCTCGATGAAGGCGGCTTCAGCCGGGAAAATATGATCGTTCAGCCATGTCATCAGCGGCAGATCATCTGCCAGACCCCGAAACAGCGTCATGGGAAGATGGGTATGCGTATTCACCAGTCCCGGCATCACGACACCCCCATCAGCATCAACGATCTCGCGGGCCATCGGCATTACAGAATCCGGGCGCAGAGTTTCAACCCTGACAATCCGCCCGTTCCGGACACCGACCCACCCCTTCCCGATGATCTCGAAATCCGGATTTACCGTTACCACAATCCCATTGACAATCAGCGTATCCAGCTCCATAACCTCAAAATATCCTTTATCCCGGATTGCCGTGCATCGATCCAGGACAGGCAGGTGGCTTTCCGTGTGATAAATGGAAAACCCTTTCAGGGAAAACAAGCCCTTGTTCGTGAGCGTTTACAAACCTATCCACTTATGGATGATAGGAAAATGCATCGGATTTTGCAATTATTATTTGGCAGCTTTCGTTCTTGACTATCGGATGATTTTCCTACAGAATCTAGTTGCAAAACGAGATATTGCTATGTTGCTATGAAAAAATCCATCCCACGCGCATCGTATTTCATTTCAAACCCACCCCCGTTTTTTTCCTGTACTTCGTACTGGTTTTATCTGAAAATATTCAAGATGTTTTATGTGTCCGGTCAGTTACAGCCGGAGAACAGCCGGTTTCAGACAGCCGGATTTTTGATGAACAGGATAAATTCGCTCAAGAATCAATGGAGTTGTTATGGTGTATTTTCAAAAATGGATGATGACTTTGGGGAGTGCCGGACTCCTTTTCTGTCTGGGCGCCTTTTGTGATAAAGATGGTCTGAACACTGCCGCCGCTGCGGATCAACTGGCTTTAACCTCGGCGGTGATGTGCGAGGATGTGCAGGAGCGTCAACCTGTCAACGAAGGCGTTGTGTTTTCCATCGGCATCGGAAGGATTTGCTGCTATACACTCTTTGACGTTGTACCCGATAAAACGTATATTACACACAACTGGTACAATCGGGACAACCTCAGCACCAAAATCAAACTTCCGCTTCATGCACCCCGTTGGACAACTTACAGCGCCATTCAGCTTCGGGAATCGGACAAAGGCCCCTGGCGGGTGGAAATCACCGATTCGGAAGGGCGCATCCTGCAGGTACTTCGATTCAGCGTTACGGAATAAGGGTTATGAACGGTTTTCTGATTTTTCTTCAAAGTATTCGGTGGCAGGATATCGTCGATATCACCTTGAACAGTTATATCCTCTTCCGCTGTTATGTCATTTTCAGAATTACAAATGCATTCCGGATACTTATCGGTCTTGCTTTCCTGTGGATATTTCAGCGTATCGCCGTTGCCATCGGCCTGATCGTTACGAGCTGGGTCATACAGGGTATTACTGCCGTTGCCGCGTTGATCATCATCGTCGTGTTTCGAAACGAAATCCGCAGCGTTCTTCAAGTAAAGAATATCAAGATGTTATTCTGGGGTTTTCCTCAGCAGCCTTTTCACACACCCATTCAGATCATTGCCGAAAGCGTCATGGATCTTTCCCGGAAACGAATCGGCGCGTTGATCGTTTTCCCAGGCAGGGAAGACATCACCGAGAAAATTCAAAACGGCATTCTCTGGGATGGGGCCATCTCCAAGGAAATGATCACCAGTATTTTCTGGGAAGACAATCCGGTTCACGACGGGGCTGTCATCGTTGAAGGCGATCGGATTCGCGAGGTTGGGGTGATTCTTCCCCTGTCTCATCGCCATGAACTGCCGTCTCATTATGGAACACGGCATCGGGCAGCCATGGGTCTGGCTGAATCCACAGATTCCCTGGTCGTTGTCGTTTCCGAGGAACGCGGAACCATTCAGGTTGTAAAAGGCGCGACGATCACGCCGATATTTAAAAAAGACGATCTTGAAAGACAGCTCGAGCAGCATCTGGGGCTGATGGTCAAGGATCAGACGATCCGGAAAAAGGAAAGAAGAGAGATCTGCATTGCCGCAGTGGTTTCCGTGATTCTGATAACGAGTATCTGGTTGTCGATTACCCGGGGGCTGGATAGTCTGGTGACGTTTGAAATACCGATAGAGTACATGAACCGGAATCCCGGCATGGAAATCATGGATGCTTCCGTCAGCAGTATCAAAATTCAGCTCGGCGGCTCAGGCCCGTTGATGCGAACTGTTCGGCCCGATCATGTGCGGGTAAAAATCGATCTGGGAAAATCGGTTGTCGGGCAGAACATCTACACCATCACCCATGAAAATATTTCACTGCCTCCCGGCATTGTCATCAAAAGTTTCGAACCTTCGGTCGTGGATGTCTCCCTCGATGTTCTCGATAAAAAAGATATGCCGGTTCAGGTGGACTGGACCGGCAAGCTGCCGGAAAATCTGAGAATGGAGAAAGTCAAAATCGATCCGAATACCGTGCAGATCATCGGCGGAAGGCAGATATTGAAAAATATCACCACGGCTTATACGGAAAAAATCCCGTTGGAATCGATTCAGACATCAAGAACCATCATTGTCAATCTGGCGTTAAGCCCGGCATCACTGAAAGTGGCGCCGGGATTCAAGGACAAAATCACGGTGGATTGCACGGTCAGGGCTATTCCCAAAAACGGTCAATAAAGGAAGAAGACGATTCATCACTTCGCGAAAATACCCTATCGACTCATTACAACCCCTCAAGACCTTGAAAAAGCCGCCGGGGTAATGGAAAACGAAGAAACCGTGGGGGTTGATCTGGAAGCCGACTCCCTGTTTCATTATCAGGAAAAGGTCTGTCTGATTCAGATGGCGACCCCTGCGATCTGTTTTCTAGTGGACCCGCTTCAGGTCGGCGATCTGTCTGCACTCAAACCGTTTTTTGCAAATCCCGACATTCGAAAAGTGTTTCACGGATCGGATTACGATATGCGCTGCCTTTATAAGGATTTCGGCATTACGGTGAATAATCTGTTCGATACGCAACTGGCCTGCCGTTTTCTGGGCATGCAGTTTACCGGACTAGATGCGGTACTGAATCTTTTTTACCATATCCGCCTTGAAAAAAAATTCCAGAAAAAAGACTGGTCCCAACGGCCTCTGCCCGATGAAATGCTGGCATATGCTTCTCAAGACGCTGTCTATCTGAATGTGCTATCCAAACAGTTTGAAGGTAAACTGATCGAAACCGGACGGCTGGACTGGTTTCTTGATGAATGCAACCTACAGAGCCTGGTTCGAACATCTGCGGCCAATGGGGAACCGCGTTTTTTTAAATTCAAGGGAGCAGGCCGACTCGGACGAAGGTCGCTGGCGGTTCTGGAAGCGCTTCTGGAATTTCGGGATTCCATCGCCAAAAAAATCGATCGCCCCCTTTATCAGGTGATTCACAACCATGTGCTGCTGAAACTGGCCATCGAAAAACCCCGGAACTTGCAGCATCTGAAAGGGATCGAGGTGTTCAGCGTCAAACAGCTCCAGCGGTATGGTCAACAGGTGATTGATACCATCGGTATCGCTATGGAGCTGGATTCTTCTCTTCTGCCGACATACCCCCGCAGCCATGAACCGGTTCCGGATGCGCAGATTTCCGCCAGAATCGCGGAGTTGAAAAAATGGCGCGAATCTATGGCGGCCTGTATGGAGATCGAACCGGGTCTTCTGTGCAACAATGCGCTGATTACAGCCATTTCTATAAAAAATCCCCAAGATATCGAGGCGCTATATGATATTGAGGAGATCAAACCCTGGCAGATCGCGGCGGTGGGAAAGCAAATCGTTGAGGTATTGCAGGAAAGTTCTAAATAACCCCCCCTGCCTGAAGCAGGCGCAATAAAAGCTGAAAAATGATCATTTTTATATAAAATTCGGTTCAATGAAATAATCCGGAAGGTTGTATATACTCTGCTTGACTTTTTCAACTTGAATGGGATATCAAGATTTTTAAGTAGCGTTGTTTGCAAGACGTATGGGGATGTTTGCCAACCGACTAACTGATTGAAAGGGAGGAAGGAGTATGACTAAACGTTTTTGGATTGTTTTTTCGTTACTGATCGCTGTAGGAATGGTCTTTATCGGTCCGGCCGCCGCCGCTGATCAGATCATCAAGATCGCCACCCAGTCACCGCTTTCAGGCGATAACTCGGCCGTAGGTGTTGATATCAAACGCGGTGCGGAGCTTGCCCTCGAGCAGATGAGCGCACCATTGGCCAAGATGGGATTCAAGGTCGAACTGGCGCCGTTTGATGATCAGGCCAATCCCGACGCCGGCGTTGCCAATGCCAAGCGTATCGTCTCCGATCCGGCGATTCTGGCCGTGGTCGGGCACTATAACTCAGGTGTTCAGATCCCGTCATCCGAAGTCTATCACACCTCCGGACTGGCCAACGTCTCGCCGGCCAATACCAACCCGAAAGTTACCACCCGCGGCTATCTGGAGGTCAACCGGATCGTCGGACGTGATGATGTGCAGGGTGTTGTCGGCGCCGACTTTGCTGCCGGAAAAAAAGTCAAAAGTGTTTTTGTCGTTCATGACAAAACTGCTTACGGTCAGGGCATTGCCGAGTTCTTCAAGAAAAGAGCTGAAGAAAAAGCCATGAAAGTGCTGGGTTTCGAAGGAACGGAAGAGAAGGCGAATTTCGACTCTCTGCTTTCCCCGATTCTTGCAGGAAATCCCGATCTGGTGTACTTCGGCGGTATGTACGGCCAGGCGGCTGTCCTGTTCAAACAAGCCCGTGAGAAAGGCTATATGGGCATGTTCCTCAGCGATGATGGCTTCGACTCTACCGATGCTGTCAAGATCGGCGGCCAGACTCTGCTGGATGGCGCCGGTACCTTTTATTCCACCGTATCCGGCCCGGCTACCATTTATCCGGGTACTGCCAAATTCATCACAGACTTTAAAGCCAAATACAATGCCTCACCTCAGCCGTTTGCAGCCCAAGGGTATGATTCCATGGGTATCAGTCTGAAAGCCATCGAGGCGGCCGCCAAGGCCGGCGGCAACAAGCTTCCCACCCGTGAGGCAGTTTCCAAAGCCATTCGCGCGTTGCAGGACTATGCGGGAATTACCGGCAAGTTCACCTTCAACAGTATCGGGGACCCGACTGTCGCCAAATATTTCGTGATTCAAGTCACCTCTCCAGATCCCGCGAAATGGAACGATAACCCGGTTGTTGAAACCCTCGACATCGCTCCGCCGAAATAATCCTTCCCAGGCTCACCCCTCCCGGACTCCTCCATGAAAGGTCCGGGAGATTTTAATCGGATTCACATATGAAACGATTTTTGAAATCAATTAACATCCCTGAGCTGATTCGACCTCTGGGGCAGCTTGTCTTTTTCTCATTGGGAACTACGATCGTTTTGTCTGCCATTGTCCTGGTTTTTGCCTTGATCCTCGACAGAACCGTGGTCGGGCAGACGCTTTTCGAACGGCTGAACGTGTCGTTGTTTACCTACACCCTGATCAATCTGCCGCAGGTGGCCATTGATGGGCTGACAATCGGCTTTGTCTATGCCGCCATCGCTCTGGGCTACACCATGGTGTACGGCGTTCTCGAATTCATCAATTTTGCGCATAGTGAAATCTTTGCTGTGGGTGCGTTTGTCGGGGTCGAAATCCTGATCGCCCTGGATAGATTCGGAATTCTGGCAGGCGCTTCTCTGGTGATGGCCTATGTGTATCTGATTCTGGCCATCGTCGGAGGCATGCTGGCTGCCGGAGGGCTGGCGGTTGCCGTAGAGCGCGTGGCCTATAGGCCTCTGCGTCATGCATCGCGTCTGGTGCCGCTGATTTCGGCTATCGGTGTGTCGTTTCTGCTCCAGGATGCCATCCGTCTGGTGGAAAGCCTGACAACCGGGCAGTTCAACCGGATATTTCCTACATTCGGCAATTTCGATCGTCGTGTGATTCTTGGCAAAATGGCCCTGGGCACCACTAACATCACGCTTGGCGTGTCCATCAAATCGATCATTGTCATCGTCTCAGCGGTGCTGATGCTGGTGGCGCTGAACTATCTGGTCAATGCGACAAAAGTCGGCAAGGCCATCCGCGCCGTTGCCCAGGATCACCCCACAGCCAGCCTCATGGGTATCGACGTGAACCGGATCATCTCCCTGACCTTTTTAGTCGGCGGCATGCTGGGCGGGGCTGCCGGGGTGCTGTATGCACTGAAATTCACCCGGATCGACGCATTCGTCGGGTTTTTCCCCGGCCTGAAAGCTTTTACCGCTGCGGTTCTGGGGGGGATTGGCAACATGACCGGCGCACTTCTGGGCGGCATCGTTCTTGGGATGCTGGAAACATACGCCGGATCGTATATGGGAGTTTTCACCATGGGTGCGGCCGGCACCGAATACAAGGACATCTTTGCCTTCAGTATTCTGATCCTGGTACTCATTTTCCGCCCCCAGGGCCTTATGGGTGCAAACGTGGCCCAGAAAGCCTAAGGAGGAGCGATGATCCCACATTTTTTCAAAGACATCATCACCAGACTGGAACAGGGAATCTATCCGCATATCATCATCCTGGCCCATATGGTTCTGGGCACCGCCCTTGTCTACACCAGCCCGCGCTCGAATCTGGCATTTCTGGTGCTGATCACCTCGTTTTTCACACTGTATTATTTTAAAACGGATCGCCGCTTCAAGCTGATCGTCGGTGCGGTCCTGACCCTGTTCATTTTTCCGGTCGTGGGTGTCCGCAATATCTTTTATCTGGAAGTCATTTTCCAGATCAGCGTGTTTGCGGCCCTGGCCCTGGGCTTGAATATCGTGGTCGGCTTTGCCGGTCTGCTCGATCTGGGATATGTGGCCTTCTACGCTGTCGGGGCCTATCTGTGGGCGTTTTTCGGTTCTCAGCAGTTTTATGTGCTTCCCTTTGCGCCCGGAACCCAGCCCTCGAATCTGCCGTTTCTCCTGCCCGGAGACGCCTTCTATCTGTTCATGTTCATTGCCATTCTGATTGCTGCGATTACCGGAATTCTGCTCGGCACACCCGTCCTGCGGCTACGGGGGGATTATCTGGCCATCGTGACCCTGGGCTTTGGCGAGGTGATTCGTGTTCTGGCCAACAATCTGGATAAACCGCTCAATTTCACCAATGGCCCGCAGGGAATCACGCCGATCCAGCGGCCAACCATGCCGCTGGCGGCTGTTGACGGCTTCAATGCGCTGTTCGGCGGATTAGTCGGGCATGATGTCAGTCCCGCCGATATGTATAACGTCATGTTCTACCTGCTGGCGCTCGGGGTGATCATCGTCATTGTTTTTGTAACTCGCCGCCTCGACGACTCGAAAATCGGCCGTGCCTGGACTGCGATCCGCGAAGACGAGACCGCGGCAATTGCGATGGGCGTTCCGCTGGTACGGATGAAGCTGGCCGCCTTCGCCGTCGGCGCCTCTTTTGCGGGGGTGATGGGCGTTCTGCTGGCGGGAAGCCGGACCTTTATCAGTCCGGAATCTTTTTCGTTCATGCAGTCTATCGGCGTTTTGTCCATGGTGATCCTGGGAGGATCGGGCAGTATTCCCGGCGTGATTCTGGGAGCGGCCACGGTCACCATTCTGAATTTGCAGGTACTCCAGGGCCTCTCGTTGTATCTGAGTCAGCTTCGCCAGAGCGATGCGGTGATTCCCATCATCAATTTTGCCTGGGCCAATCTATCCAATCAGTTGGACCCGGCCAAATACCAGCGTCTGCTGTTCGGGTTGATTCTGATCCTGATGATGATCTTTCGTCCGGAAGGGCTGATCCCCTCTCAACGCCGCAAGCGTGAGCTTGCCCACGACGAAGACGACAACGGGAAGTAAGACAAGGAAGCACCATGGCACTGCTTGAAACAACCAATGTCGTAAAGAAGTTCGGCGGCCTGATCGCCGTCAACCGGGTCAGCTTTCAACTGGATGCGGGCCGGATCATCAGCATCATCGGCCCGAACGGCGCAGGAAAGACCACTTTCTTCAATACCCTGACTGGTATTTATCACCCGGAGGAAGGTCGGATCATCTTCAACGGAAAATCACTGCACAAGCTGCGGCCCGATCAGATCGCCTCGCGCGGTATTTCACGTACATTTCAGAATATCCGTTTATTCGGCAACATGTCGGTGATCGAAAACATCCTGGTGGGCATGCATGTTCATTTGAAGCAATCGCCCATCGACACCCTGTTTCACTTGCCATTTTTCAAAAAAGAAGAAAAAGAATCCGAACGAAAAGCACTGGAACTGATGACGTATGTGGGCTTGAAGGGGGTCGGCAACGAGCTTGCCAGGAATCTGCCCTATGGTGGCCAGCGCAGACTCGAGATCGCCCGCGCCCTGGCCGCTGCACCGCTCATGCTGCTCCTCGATGAACCGGCCGCCGGCATGAACCCTCAGGAAACCGAAGATATCATCCGTCTGTTTCGGCGGATCCGAGATGAAAAAGGCATCACGATTCTGCTGATCGAACACGACATGCGTGTGGTCATGAATATCTCCGAGTGGATCTGCGTGATGGATCACGGTGAAAAAATCGCCGAAGGAACGCCGCAAGAGATTCGTTCCGATTCACGGGTCATCGAAGCCTATCTCGGGCGCGGGGCGGTTGCCGGCCAACATGAGGAGAAAATCGCATGAGCCTGCTGTCCCTTCAAGATATCCATAGCTTCTACGGCCATATCCATGCACTGAAAGGCATTTCGGTCGAGGTCAACGAGGGAGAGATTGTTACCCTCATCGGCTCGAATGGCGCTGGCAAAAGCACCACGCTGCGAACCATTTCCGGAATCATCCATCCCAGGCAGGGGAAAATTCTTTTGAGTGGCCGGGATATTTCCCAATTGAAACCGCATCTCATTGTTCTGGCCGGCCTCGGCCATGTGCCGGAGGGCCGGGGAATTTTTCCGAAACTGACTGTCAAGGAAAACCTCGAAATGGGCGCTTTCACCGTGGATGATCCGGATGAGATCGAGCGTCGGATGCAGTACGGCTTCGAATTGTTCCCGCGCCTAAAAGAGCGGATCGGCCAGTATGGGGGCACCCTTTCGGGTGGCGAGCAGCAGATGCTTGCGATCGCCCGCGGGCTGATGATGAATCCGCGCCTGCTGATGCTCGATGAACCCTCCATGGGCCTGGCGCCGCTGCTGGTCGAGCTGATTTTTGATATCATCAAGGCATTGAACGAAAAAGGTACGACCATCCTGCTGGTCGAGCAGAATGCACTGATGGCTCTATCCATCGCCCACCGGGGTTATGTGATCCAGAACGGCGAGATTGTCGTCAGCGATACGGCCGCCAACCTGAAACGCAATGAAATGGTGCAAAAGGCGTATCTTGGCATTGATTGAACGGGATATCTGTCTGACAAACTTTTAATTCGATATCGTGTCGATGGTTATGAGGTGACACATGAGCCTATACGAAAAACTATTGCTGATGGACAACCCAAGTTTGAGGCGGCTCATCCCGGAAGCTGTCAATCAGATTTTCGAAGATTCAATTGATTTTGCAGTTGATGAAACCGGATTGCCTGAATCATCGTTTCCTGAAACCTGCCCATACAGCGTTGAGCAAATCATGGGCGTTTAGCTTTACCAGTTTGGGGATAGCTCAGGCGTCATGAACCTGGGTGACAGGGCCGTTTTCCCTGAATCGGTTTTCCTCTATATCAATCCAGTCTTTATTCCACAGAATCACAGCAACCAGACCCGCAGCAGTTCGCTGACGCCCCAGGCCTGAGCATCGCATCCGCGGGGCGTGTGGGGAAAATTGCCGTCCAGGATTTCCGGAATCTGACCGAGGCATCCGGTTCGAATCAGATCGAGGCTGCTGTAGAGCAGCGCCCTTGCCGTGGCCTTGCCTTCATCGCCGTAGCGCATCAGCCAGGCTTCGCAGTAAGAGGGAAATTGCCAAGTCCAGGCTGTGCCGTTGTGGTAGGCGGGTTTTCGGCGAGTGTCTTCGTCTCCGGTATAACGGCCCTGATAGGGGCTGTGGGGATCATTGATAAGCTGCTCGTTGTGCCGGATCTCCAGCGGGCGTTTGACAGACCGGTCGGCCAGACTGCGGATGGCGCCGGGAACCAGCAGCGACTGGCAGGCGGCCAACATTTCGCTGCCAATATCTGGATCGTCGATCAACCCCAGGGTGATGGCCAGCAGTTGATTGGGCCGGAGGGCGTCATCTTTTTCCGCCAGGTGGGCCGGGGTTCCGGGCAGGGCATGCAGGCAGTCCGACAGGTATCCTTCTTCGGGCAGCACAAAAAGTGCCATCACCGAACGCCGTACCTTTTCAGCCAGTTCTCGCCATTTTCCGGCTTTCTCCGGCAGATCATGATGAGACAGGAAGGTGAGGGCTGCAAACCACAAGGCCTGGATTTCGATGGCATAGCCTTCGCGCGGAGTTCCGGCCGGGTGATTGGTATCCATCCAGGTATAGTGAGGCGGGCTGAAAACAAGCCCGGAATCCGGATCGATCCGAATGCCGTTGGATGTTCCGGACAGGTAGGATTCGCCGATGGATACCAGAACTTCCCGGAGAGTCCGGCTGCCGCAGGCATGGTTCAAAAAATGGTCTTTGCCTTCGGCATGGATGAGGTCGTTGCATGCAACAAAAAACCAGAGTGGCGCATCGGATGTATCGCGGTTGGCGGCATCGTCTCCGCAGATCATGTTTGGAAGGGTTCCGTGGTGTTCGAACTGGCCGAACTGGATGAGTACATCCCGTGCTTCGCTTAAGAATCCAGCGGCAATCATGCCCCGGACTGCGATCAGGGCGTCACGGCCCCAGTCGAGAAACCAGGGAAAACCGGCAATTACGGATTTAAGGTTTCCGCGATTGACGATATACTGACGCAGTGCGTTTTTTAGCCCATCAGCGAAAGAAATCATCTCCGGATGATCGAAGGCCGATGCGATTTTTTTGTGAAAACGGGTCTGGGCCGGTGGCGCTGCCTCGGCAACCGTGATGCATGCCGTCAATTCCACCTTTTGCCCGCCGGTCAAAGAAATGGAAAAATACCCAGGGCTGAACAGGTCTGAATCCGGGTCTAGTCCGCGTTCGGCTTCAAGACTGCGGTGAACCATATACTGCCATTGTGGCTCGGAATGATAATTGCCGGCCGGCAGCCTGACTTCGAGGCGGTGAAGCGGGTCTGGATGAAAAATAAATCCGTCGGGAGCAGCGGTGACGCTGGCTGGAAACAAGGCTTCCGATCCCAGGTAAGCCTTGGTGGTTTCATGAAAATTCCGGTTTTCGATATCCGGCCGAAGAATGAGCTGAACAGGTTTGACATCGGGAAGCGATGATCGATTGCCATCGGTCGGATAGCGGTACCAGAGCATGCACATCCGGTTCTCATGCGGATCCAGCCGGATGCCGGCGGTTAAAAGCACATGTTCTCCCTGGCCGGAAGGCACCCGGAACCGCCAGAGGCCCCAGCCGGAGTCATTCACGGTAAAGGCGTCGAAACAGTCCATGCAAATTTCTGTAGAATACCCCTGATACAGTCCCCATGCCCGAAAACGGGTCATCATGATCCATCGGTTTTCAGGAACGCCGGGGTTGAGATTTGCCGCCAGGAGGGCGTCGTATCGACTCGTCAATTTACCCCAGGCAACAGGTGCGCGCAGCATGGCGCCCCTGGAATTGGCGGCCAGAAACAGTGCCGGTGAATCCGCCATATCCGCATGGGAATACAGGCAGGGGAAGGCGGGATCATCGGGCTGACACAGCGCCAGAAGGGAAGCGTCCAGATGGGTGCAGCGCTCGGTAAAATAGACAGACAGCTTCAGTCCGTAAACCCGGGAACGCGACGGAACGGGCAGGGGGGTGAAAAGGACAAAATGGTTTCCGCTGGAATCTGTCAGGCTCTGTTCCTGGATCAGGGTATTGTCGCCGTCCGTGATTCTGGCTCGGAATGCTTTCGGGGTGCGGATCAGCAGAAAATGATCCGGGGGAAGCATCACCAGCCGCTGGCCGTCTTGAGGCCAGTTCCAGAAAACGATGCGGGGCTCGCTCGTGAATGGATTCATCTTCCGGCAACAGGCAGCCGGGTCAGCGGCCAGAAGGGATGTCGCCTGATTCAAATCGAGGTTATCGATATCCTGAAGTCCAAATATCGCCTTTCGGATATCGAGAACTTTCGCCTGAAGGCACTGGCGTTCCAGGTGATCCGGAACTGCCGGAGATTGCTCTGACACATGAAGAAGTCGTTGCAGAACACTCTGATCATCGGTGAGGCAAAGCACCTGGCCGGGGTCGAGACGGCAGCAATGGCTGCCGCCCGATGCGACAAGTGAAACGCAGTTTCCGGAAAGAAGGTCCCAGAGCGCAAGGGTAGGGTGCTGAGGCGTCCAGGCGGCTGTGACGGATTGCTGATCATCCAGGTTGACCACAATCAGCAGCTTGGTTTGAGAAGGCTCGTGGCAGCGGAACAATGCCAGATAATTGCCGACGCCGTTTTGAACGAACTGAATACGGGTATTGTCCTGAAACGTCGGATGGGTTCTTAAAATGATGGATAGCCGACGGATCCAGTTGATCTGGTTGATTTCCGCACCCCAGTTCAGGGACTGGGATTCATGGACAATGATTTTATCGGTAGCCAGCCACTCGACGCCGTTGGTAAATCCGAAGCCGCCCAGATGGGAAAACAGCGCGCATAGCGCGGTCCGCATGCGGGCGTACGTAAAGGAGCGGGCGGCCAGCCGATTGTTATCGTGGGTTTCGGCAAAATGTATTAGAAGCCCGTCTTCCCGGGAAATTTCCATAGCTCCGGGCAGGTAGGCTTCGATCTGGCCCCGGTCATAGTTCTGAAACAGCTCGGAATAGGCCCAGTCGAAACCGGCGGTATTTAAAATATCCCGTGCTACGGAAATTTTTCCACCGAGTCCTTCCAGAAAAAAAATGGTGTCCGGATACTGCTCCCGCACCACCGCTACGATATACCGCCAGGCAGGAACCGGAATCATATAGCCGGCATCACACCTGAAACCGTCCACCCCTCTGCGGCACCAGGTGAGAAACACCTCTGCCATGTATTTCCAGAGTTCGGGCTTGGAATAGTCGAGCCGGGTCAGGTCTTCCCACTGAACGCCCCAGGCGCCAGGAACCTCAATGCGGCCATCTTGTCCGCGAACCAGCCATTCGGGATGGGTTTCATGCAAGCCGGCGGCCCAACCCGTGTGATTGGGCGCAATGTCGATCAGTATCTGCGCCTGATGGGCATGCACGGCATCCACGAGTTCAATGAATTGCTCCAATGGTGTGGCTTTGGGATCGAATTGCGCCAGAGCCGGGTCCACGGCCGTGAAACTGAGAGCCGCATACGGGCTGCCGAAACGCCCCATGCGTCCATAGGTTGTCGGCGTCGGGTGGATGGGCAGAAGGTGAAGATACCGGCAGCCGAGCTTTCCGAAGATGAAGTCGAACTCTGCAATCAGATCGCGGAATGTTCCGGACTGTGGGATGACGGTGTACCCGGCCTTGTCGAGCGCGTGGATACAGCGTCGCTCTTCGGCTTGTGGGTCGGCGTTTCCGGCCTTGTTCGGACCGAACTGCCGCACAAATGCGTTGTAAATGATATTGGCGCAGCAGGTAAAGGCTGAGCCGACATTGAGAGCCGTGTTAGGGCCTTCTGGCCATTCAGGGTCCGTTTTACCATCTTCGAGAAAAAAGCATTTGGCCTGGGCATGGCCGGTTTCAGTCAGAGCAAGGGTAATCTGAAACAGCCGATCATGAACCTGGCGCATGGGAATATCGAACCAGTCCAAACCGAGCGAGGGAATTCCCCGCTCGATGCGGTCGATAACTTCCTTGCGGAAGGCCCCGAGATGGCCGATGTTGGTTCGAATCCAGGCCTTTCCCTTGAGGGGAACATCCAGACTGAGCGAAAATGTTTGGACATCCCCGCAAAACGCCACAATATGATTTCCGGGCGGCGGATTTTGCTTGAGGCGGTTGGATACGGTCATGGAGCTGTAACCATCAGAACATTGTTGATGGTTCCAAAACTGTTCTTGCAGACCTGCCCGTTCTGGGGATCGCTCTGCCAGCGGCCGTCCACGATAAACTTGTATTCGTATCGGCCGATATCCAGCATCAGGCTTTTTTCCCACACACCGTTTTTGTTTTTTTTCATCGGATGCGATGTTTCACTCCAGTTGTTAAAATCGCCTACCAATGCAACTTCGGCGGCGGTATCCGTGTCGAGCGAAAAAGTGATTTTCCGTTTTTTGCTTTTTACCTTTGATGATGCCATCATTGATCTCCTTATAAAAATAGATTGAAAGCGATATCTGAATTGATAATCGATACAGGGTCTGTGTGACGTTCCAGATATGAATACAAAACCAATCAGAATAACAGCATCTTCCTAAAATGAAATTGAAAACTTGTCAATGAGAATGATGTATCCGACAATTGACTTTTAAGGACATCTCATATACACAGATCACAAACTATCGCGCTTCGGGCGTCAGCATAAAAACAAAAAGACCGGATTCCAGGCTGCGCGCCGCCGGTTCCCGTTCGACACCGCAACGAAGGATATCGCTGCCTTGATGCTGGAAGAAATCATATCATACGCCCATAACCTCGAGCGGGTTCTCGATAATCTCAAGGAAGGAATCATCGCTCACGACACCAACCGACGCATTTTCTATTTCAATCAAGAGGCGGAAAAAATAACCGGATATGCCAAGCAGGACGTTCTGGGCAAAGACTGTCACCTGGCTTTTGGAAAGCCTTTCTGCGGCAGTTGCTGTCATTTCTGCGGGGATCGCCCGGTCATCGGCGACAAGGAAGAGTGTATCACGCATATCCAGACCCGTCAGGGGGAATTTCGACGGATAGAGATGCGGGTGACGGCAATGGCGGACAATCAAGGAGAGATTCTGGGAGTTTTGGCTGCATTCCGGGATCTGACGGGTATTTTGAATCTTCAGCTCAAGGCGGAAAAATCCGAAGGGTTTGCCGATATCATCGGTCAGGATGTCAAGATGCTGGAAATATTTCAGCAGATTCGAAACATTGCCGCGTATGATTATCCGGTTCATATCTCCGGTGAAACGGGTACGGGAAAAGAGCTGGTAGCCGCCGCGCTTCACAGTGAAAGCCCGCGAAGCCATGGGCCGTTTGTTCCCATCAACTGCGGGGCTCTGCCCGAAGCCTTGATCGAAAGCGAACTCTTCGGACACGTTAAAGGGGCTTTCACTGGCGCCATCCGGGATAAAAAAGGCCGATTCGAACTGGCGGACGGCGGCACAGTATTCCTGGATGAAGTGGCGGAACTGAGTAAACCGATTCAGGTGAAGCTGCTGCGTTTTTTACAGGAAGGCGAATTTGAACGACTCGGCGGAGAAAAAACGATTTCGGTGAATGTCAAGGTCATCAGCGCCACCAATAAAGATCTGAAAAATGAAGTTCGGTCGAACCGGTTTCGGGACGATCTGTATTACCGCCTCAATGTAATTCCCATTCACCTGCCGCCGCTTCGAGAGAGAAAAAGCGACATACCTCTTCTGATCGAGCATTTTTTGAAGGAAGCTGCGAGGCGAAACGGTCAGAAACCCCGCCGGATATCGATCGAGGCTTTGTCTCTGATGACGGCGTATCGCTGGCCGGGAAATGTTCGGGAACTTCAGAACGCCATTCAGTTTGCGGTCGTGAAATCACAAGGGAACATCATTCGGCCCGAAGATATTCCGATTGAAATTCAGTCTGATATCCACTCTGTCAAACCCCGCCATTCGGTGGGAAAACTCAATGATTTTATCGTGACATCCGCGCTCGAACGCAGCGGCGACAACAAAGTCAAGGCAGCCAATCTGCTGGGGGTGGGCAGAGCGACGTTATACCGATATTTGAAAAATAGGGAACAGATGGCAGGGAACAGGAAATGTAGGGGCGACCGGCCGGTCGCCCCTATCGTCAATATGGCAATGAATTATGCCGCGGCCTCCATGGCTCGGCGGTCGGCCATATCCATCAGAACACGTTCGCGGGATTTATCCAGGCCCAGGGCCTTTCTTTTCTTGTCGATATGAGCGATCATCATGCGGGCCATTTCATAGGGATCTGCCGTAAATCCCCATTTGCCCATGCCCATTTCCTCCAGTTCTTCGAATAAATGCTTGTGAAAACGGGTGCCTTCAACGATGGGGAATGTGGCGCCAAAAACGGTGAAAACACCGGATGCCACAAAATACTGACCGATGGCAATGGCTTTTTCACTCATCCATTCCGGCGCCGCCCCTGCAACCGGAAGTCCGGCGATGGTGTCTCCCAAGCCGCCTTCCTTGACCATCTGGGATGCGGCTACCAGAATGCGGCTGTTGTCCACGCAGGCGCCCAGCCCCAGAACCGGCGGCATACCGACAGTTTCACAGACTTCCCTCAGGCCCGGGCCCGCCATGACCGCGGCTTCCGGAACCGTAAGACCGGCTTTGGCCAGAGCGATCTGGGAACAGCCGGTCTGTAGCACCAGCACATCGTTTTTGATCAGTTCCTTGACCAGTTCCACATGGACCCAGTCCTGTTTGACTCTGGGGTTGGTGCAGCCCACAACACCGGCAACGCCCCGGATACGGCCGTTTATGATGTTGTCGTTCAAAGGCGTATAGCTGCCCCGGAAGCTGCCGCCCAGCATGTAGGTGATGTATTCATGAGAAAATCCGTGAACCCCGGTGTTGACAATTTTGGGAATTTCAATCGGGCAGGTTCTGTTTTTAAAGCGGGTAATGGCCCGGATGACGATCTCGTCGGTGCAGGCTTTGGCGTCGTGGTCATGGAAGGGGATATGGACGGCGCCCTCGATTTTGCACCGGGAATTGGTGGTGAACATCAATGTGCCGTAACAGGCGGCGACTTTGGCCAGCCCCTGCTTGATGCACTGGACATCGACACCCAGGGCATCGACGGCGCCGGTAACCAGCACCGCCTCGGTGGACATGAAGTTGCCGGCATGCGGAATGCCGTGGCGAACCAGCATTTCAGCACCCGAGCAGCACATCCCGACCAGATTGATGCCGGCGGCTCCGGCGTCTTTGGCCGCCTGGATCAGGGTGGGTTCGCGTACAGATTCCAGAACGGATTCAAACAGGCTCGGCTCGTGTCCGTGGATGATGATATTGACTTGATTTTCTTTCAAAACGCCCATGTTGACTTCAACACAGACCGGGGAAGGTGTGCCGAACATGATGTCTTCCAGTTCGGTAGCGACCATGGATCCGCCCCAACCGTCCGAAAGAGCGGTACGGCTGAACTGCTGGGTGATGTTTTCATACTGCTGATCCACACCCATGTGCGTCCGGTGCATCATCTCCATGATTTCCCGCATGGCGCCACGGGGAACGATATTGTGTTTTCGCCAGTTTTCCAGAGTTTTCGGGGGTACCCTTTTGGTAAAGGGGATTTCCCCTTCCAGTTGGGTGTAGGTTTTTTCAAGTTCAGTATAGAGTTCTTTCGCGATTTCCGTGGTGCTTTTACCTTCTGTTTCAATACCGATGGATTTGGCGACATTCTCCAGCTTGATCGTGTCTTTGATTTTATAGTCGGTGATGGTGCCATTGACCACACCGCGGAACAGATCCAGAATGCCCATGCCGTGATCCGTATGGGCCGCCGATCCGGAAGCCACCATGCGAGCGAAATTGCGCGCCTGAATCGTGTCGATATCAGCGCCGCAGACGCCGACCTTGGCGTATGGATCTTTGGCATTGAGCCGGCAAGGCCCCATTGCACAGTGCTTGCAGCAGGCCGAATCCGCACCGATAGGGCAGGCTTTCATGTTGGCGGCGCGGTCAAAGGCCGTTTCCACACCGTCTCTCTGGGCTTTTCGAAGCATCTGGGCTGTGGCTTCGCAGATGGTGACATCGCTGGGGTTGATCAGCTTGACAGTATCCGTTTTTTTGGCTTCCATGTTGTTCTCCCTTCATGAGATTATTGGGGTCGGAGCAGTTGGGTGAAGAATGTTTTGATAGATTTATTATTGAGAACTATTATCAATACCATAAAACTCCAATTTTATTTTGTCAAGCAATTCTGTGAGTGCTGCTGAAATTAAAGATTTTTTCCTTGAAAAGAATCAGGATGACACAAATCTCGAAATCGTCTTTTTTATTGCTTGCCAAAACGTATCTCCCATGATACTGAGACGCGATAATATATGTAAACATCTGCAACATAATCCCCGCGTTGTAATGGCAATATGCAGTCGCTATTTGACTATAACAATTATCCTGTACGCCTGACATCAGGAAAAGGGGCTCAGCTTCTGATAGTTGTATTGAATCCGCTGGGGAACCCCGAATATTTAATCAGGTTCCTGAATCATTAATCATCCATTTCAGAGGAGGAACGAATCAATGGCTTACAATGCAGTAGAAATGAAAGACTGGCAGATTTCCGAAGCCGCCGAAACCCACATGAAAACGCCGGAACAATGGCGGGACGAACTGGGTCTTCAGAAAGATGAAATGCTTCCCATGGGAAGACTGGCCAAACTGGACTTTCTTAAAATCATCAACCGCCTTCAGAACAGACCCGACGGCAAATACATCGAAGTTACCGCCATCACCCCGACTCCTCTGGGCGAAGGCAAAAGTACGACTTCCGTGGGTCTGATCGAAGGTCTGGGCAAACGTGGCAAAAATGTCGGCGGCGCGCTGCGTCAACCCTCGGGCGGCCCGACCATGAACGTCAAGGGAACGGCAGCCGGCGGCGGCAACGCCCTGATCATCCCCATGACCGAGTTTTCGCTGGGCCTTACCGGCGACATCAACGACATCATGAACGCCCACAACCTGGCGATGGTCGCTTTGACTGCCAGAATGCAGCATGAACGTAATTACAATGATGAGCAACTGGCCCGTCTCACCAAAATGCGCCGGCTCGATCTGGATCCTACCCGGATTGAAATGGGATGGATCATCGATTTCTGTGCACAGTCCCTCCGAAACATCATTATCGGCATCGGCGGCAGAACCGATGGTTTCATGATGCAGTCCAAATTCGGTATTGCCGTGGGCTCCGAGTGTATGGCTATTCTGTCCATCATCAAGGACCTGGCCGATCTGAAAACACGCCTCAATAATATTACCGTCGGCTTCGACAAGAGCGGAAAACCGGTTACCACCGGCGATCTGGAAGTCGGCAACGCCATGACAGCCTTCATGAGAAACACCATCAATCCCACCCTCATGAGTACTGCCGAACATCAGCCCTGCATGATTCACGCAGGACCTTTCGCCAATATCGCTGTCGGTCAGTCTTCCATCATCGCCGACCGGATCGGTCTGAAGATGTTCGATTATCATGTTACCGAAAGTGGTTTTGCCGCAGATATCGGATTCGAGAAATTCTGGAACGTCAAATGCCGTAACAGCGGACTGAAGCCCCATGTTTCCGTTCTGACCACCACCATCCGCGCCCTCAAGATGCACGGCGGCGGGCCAAAGGTCGTTGCCGGTATCGCACTTCCCGAAGCGTATGTTAAAGAAAATCTGTCGCTGGTGGAAAAAGGTGTGGAGAACATGGTTCACCATATCAACACCATTCGAAAAGCCGGCATCAACCCGGTTGTCTGCATCAACTGCTTCCATACCGACACCGATGCTGAAGTCGCCATCGTTCGAAAAGCCGCCGAAGCCGCCGGCGCCCGCTGCGCCAAATCGACCCATTGGGCCGATGGTGGAGACGGTGCTCTGGAACTGGCAGACGCCGTCATCGACGCCTGCAATGAAACCAATGATTTTAAATTCCTGTATCCGCTGGAAACCAAGCTTCGCGACCGCGTCGCCCTGATCGCCAAAGAAGTTTATGGCGCAGACGGCGTATCCTGGACTCCGGAAGCAGAAGCCAAAGCCAAAATGCTGGAAAATGATCCCAAATATGCGGATTTCGCCACCATGATGGTAAAAACCCACCTGAGCCTCACCCATGATCCGACGGTGAAGGGTGTTCCCAAAGGCTGGACCCTGCCGATTCGAGACGTTCTCATTTATTCCGGCGCCAAATTTCTCTGCCCCTGTGCAGGCGCCATCAGCCTGATGCCCGGAACCAGCTCCAACCCGGCATTCAGAAGAATCGATGTGGATACCGAAACCGGAAAAGTCAGCGGATTGTTCTAAAAAAAGGGGGCAGTGATCAGGAAAACACCTGGTACTGATATCTGAGACCCTTCTCCGGTAATGGTTGTTATTTTATTGAGGGCCCGAAGCTTTGCTCGGGCCCTTTTTTTGTTTTTAATGGTGAATGTGATGCGATGTTTGCTGATTAATCCATTTTATCCCTTGTCTGAAAATCCTTCGCCGCCGCTGGGCCTGGCATATTTGGCCGCAGCTCTGGAAAAAGCCGGTGTGGATGTCGAGATTCTGGACTATGTGGTTTTTCCATATAATGAAACTGATTTTTGGTACAGGCTGACACAATTCAAACCTGACATTGTGGCTGCAACCGCCGTAACCATGACATTTGACGGGGCCATTCAGATCATCCGGGTAGCGAAGCGATGGCATTCCGGATGCCTGACAGTCATGGGCGGCCCGCATGTGACCTTTTGCGCCGAAGAGACCCTGTCCGCCTATCCCGAGCTGGATATCGTGGTTCTGGGGGAAGGCGAGGCGACCCTCGTTGAAATTGCCGATGAAGCCGGCAAGGGAGGTAAGTGGAAAGAAATTCCAGGACTGGTGTACCGTCTGGGCGACAGCCTGGTTTCAACCGGAAAAAGGCTCCATCCCATCGATGTGAATACGCTGAATGTACCTGCCCGGCATCTTCTGGCGCTTGGCAGATATCGGGCTCTGGGAATGCCGATTTCCATGACCACGAGCCGCGGCTGTCCGTATGCGTGCATTTTCTGCGTGGGCAGAAAAATGGTGGGGGCTAAGGTTCGGTACCGGAACCCGGTAAACGTGGTGGAAGAAATGGAAACACTTGCCGGTTATGGCTTCTGTCAGATCAATATCGCTGATGATCTGTTTACCGCCAACGCCCACCACTGTCTGGCGGTATGTGATGAAATCCTCAATAGAAACCTGAAGGTAAAATGGACATCGTTTGCACGGGTGGATACGGTCTCCCGGGTGGTTCTCCAGCGAATGAAAGATGCGGGATGCCATGCAGTCAGTTTCGGGATTGAATCCGGGAATGCTGATATTCTGAAAACCATTCGAAAGGGAATTACCCTGGATCAGGTGATTGAAGCTGTTAGCCTCTGCAATCAGGTAGGGCTGATGCCGCATGGCTCGTTTATTCTGGGTCTGCCGGGTGAAACACCAGAAACGCTGAAGGAAACGCTGGCTTTCGGCGAGAAGTTGAAAAAACAGGGGGTTTCATATGGATTTCACCTGCTTGCTCCGTTTCCGGGAACATGGGTTCGGCAGAAGAGCGCGGAGTTGGGAATCACGATTCTATCCAACGACTGGTCAGACTACCATGCTAACCGCGCCATTGTGGAAACGCCTTCGGTAACCCGCGGAATGCTGGATGACATTGTCACCGGCTGGGAGAACGATTTTAACCGATATCTGGGTCTGATTGCCCAACGCATGGCAGCCGGTGAGGCATCGGAAGAAGAAGCCTGGCCTCTGGTGAATCTGGAACGCACCATAACCCTCTATGATCTGATGATGGAAGCCGCTATTGAAAAAAAAGGACGGTGGACCATCGGCACTCCAGCAAGACAAGCTGGAGATTTGTTGCAAGACCTGGTGGACCATCTGCTGACCGAAGAAGGTGATGCCCGCAGGGGAAAACTGGTATCTGCGCTGTCTCATGCAATTGAAAATGGCTTTTTGCAGTATACCGTGACAGCGGACATCATCCAGTGGAAATGGGGTGGGTCACATCACTGATAAGACAGGAGCTGTGTTCTGAGATTGGCCTTCTTGCCCTTGATGCCGATTTTCTTTCGGATATGGCATCTTCGCGAACCCACCGTGCCGTAGGTGCGATCCAGAAGGTCTGCGATCTCACGGGTTCTTTTGCCTTGTTTGACAAGATTGACCACATGAATTTCGTTGGGTGTCAAGGTCATGTACCGGGGAGACAGTTTGGGGGAAAATGGTGCGGTAATGTCTCTCAGGTTGGTTTCAACGATATCGATGAAAGTGGCCTGGGTTTCGGTGAGGCCGGTCTGTTTAATCCTTTCGATGTACGGAAGCACGAATTCCCGGACATTGGCGATGACTTTTTCTTCGAGTTGCAGCCGATCTTCTTTTCGCTGCTTCAACAGAACTTTCAGCGCCGCATTGGTTTCTTGAAGGTTCAGGGATTTAAATTCGAGTTCTTTTTCTTTTTCCTCAAGCTGGAGATTCACCCGATTGCGCTCGGCGATTTCAATACTCAGTTGATGGTTTGTGCGTGTCAATTCCGCCGTGCGTTCCAATATCCGTCTGTCAAGCTCATCGTAGGCTTTTCGAAGTTTTCGATCCACTTCTTTTTTGTAAATAGCGATCTCTATCGTCGGTTTGATCTGTTCGGCTGAGATCGGTTTGGATAGAAATCCGTAGGCTCCCGATACCCGGGTCCGATTGATGATTTCTTCCTGAGTATAACCGGATATAAAAACAACCGGAATATCCAGGTCCTGGTCGATTATCTCGGCGGCTTCAATTCCATCCATTTCTTCACCCGGGAAGCGGATATCCATCAAAAGCAGATCAGGCTTAACCTGCCGTGCGGTATCGATGGCTTCTTTTCCGGATGACGATATGGCTGCCACCGTGTAGCCCATGGCAACCAGGAGTTCTTGCAGATGGGTGGCTGGAATTACTTCATCATCCACGATCATTAATTTATGCATGGCTGTTACTCCTGAAATCCCGTCATGCGGAACGGTTCAAACAATATACGAATAATTTTGTAGCCAGTTTGGCCGCAGTAAATTCCGACACCGTGGCACCCTCGATTTTGGAAAGCTCATTGATATCGGCGGCCACCACTTTTCGGGAGCGCCCTACCGCTTGAATCAGGCCGACAAGCTGGCGGTAGGTCAGTCCTCCAGGTTCCGGTGTGCCGGTTCCGGGCAGTACCGATGGATCGAGACCATCCAGGTCGATGGTCATATAAACACGCTCCGGCAATCGGTCGATCACTTGTTGCATCCACGAAGGATCATTTGCTGCAATCTGATGGGCAAAAAAAGGGGATAGGCCGCGAAGCCGAATGAAATCGACCTCTTCAGATGAAAAGGAACGAATACCGACCTGTACGGCGGGCAGTCCTATATCATCAATGACCCGCCGCATGACGCAGGCATGATTGTACCGGCTTCCGTTCCAGGTATTTCTGAGATCCAGATGGGCGTCTACCTGAAGTACGCCCAGGTCGGGATAAATTTCTGCCGCCGCCATGATCGGTCCAATGGAAATGGCATGGTCCCCCCCAAGAGACAGCAGAAATTGCTGTTTTTCAAGTACCTTCCTGGCGGCTTGTTTCATTTGACCGACAGCCTGCTCGGGGTTCCCGGAAGGAAAGAGCGGCGGCAGCGTATGAATGCCGAACTTTCCCCAGTTGGTGAAAGTTTCTTCATCCATCATTTCGAGTTGTACGGAGGCATTCAGGATATGCAGCGGGCCGCTGCCGGTTCCGGTACCATAAGAAACAGCATTTTCATAGCAAAGAGGCAATACGACAATCTGTGCATTTTCTGGATCAGGCGATTGAAACTCGGGTTCTCCAAATGTAAGGGGGTTCATTGTATGCTCATGAATTCACAACAATTTTCTTATTTTACGAATATGGCCGCAGCCACGACGGTTGTCCACAGATTGCCTTCAGCGCCGATGGCGCCCTGGCTGGTATGCTGGGATTTAACGATTTTGCCAGACATTTTATAGACTTCACGGCGTTCATCATAGTCTTTGTCTGCATCGAATTCGATGCCAAGAGTATTGGCCAGCATGGTCGCCGCCAGGTCTTCGGCATAATCGCCCGCCTCGATTTCTGTCTGTCCAAATCCATGGTGTTCGGAAAGATAGCCATAACGGCCCCTTTCGGCAGGCAATGCAAGACCGATGCTGGCGACAATGCGGCGTCCGGGTTCGTTGATCTGTTCTCTGGCCATGACACAGTGCGTTATTTCGCCAGGCTCGAGCCGGTCTATTCCTTTTTCGATGTCGATGATGTTGCAGTGTGGGGGGAAAATGGATGAAACCGTTACAAGATTGAGGTGAGCGATACGCGCATCACGCAAGGCATTTTCGAAAGAAGACAATTTTTCTTTGGCAATGCCGACACCTTTGGTGAAAACCATATATCGCGGTACATACATGGATTGACCCTCCCATACTGTTAAGATACGCTTGCCGCCGGAATGCGCACAGAAACCGACAACAACCAATATAGTGATTGCAAAAAACGAGTGAACAAAGCATTAATTTTTAAACTTAACCAGGCATTTTGTCAATTAAATAATAACCATTGCAGGCAATCGTCCAATGAGAATTCAACATCCTGTATATCCATGTAAAATTATTTCAATGAATCAGGGTCGATCATATGTTTTGAATTACCTAAATTGTAAACCGCCAGGCGCAGTACCAGGTGTCCGGATGATCATCCGGCGGGCATCCGATGCATTCGGTCTTGATGCGGGGGTCGATGGTACGGGCAAAATACGTGTATTCCACCAACCCACCGGATTTGCAGGGATAGTCTTCTAGACCTTTTCGCTTTCGGGCTGATTGCACCCGGCATTCGTTCATCTGAAAAATTAGGCTGTTTTCACTTTCTTCGACAAAAGACTGAGTATTGATTCTGGCATAAAGCCGGAAATTGAGGGCTGCCTTCAAGCCGGCAAGGCCGGGCTGATCGGAAAGATTCAGAAACTGCTTGATGGATCTGGCTTCAAACGGGGAAAAATGCGCCCAGCAACTATCGTTGCAGCGTTTGGCGTCATTCATACCGCTTTCAAACTCGACGGCCTGAAACCAGACCCCGTCGTTGGCCAGCCAGTTGACCGCCACACTGTCCAGGAGAGCCAAAAGCGCTTTCCGGGGCATGTTCAGAAGCGGCGCCGGAATATTGTCCTTCATCTCGAAACCCATCACCTTGGACAGCCGGCTCATCTGGATGCCATAGCTACGATCAAAGGCTACTTTCAGCGTGTCGAGAGCTTTTTCTTCGCCCATCTGGTGGCGGACTTCGGTAAACCACAGGGCGTGGTGAATGACAATCCGGTGAAACAGGTCGATAACCAGTCTGGCTGTTGATTCTTGATCCAGGTCTTCAATTTGGGTAACTGGGAGCATGGGATATCCTTTGCGTAATGGGTTTAAGGTAAAAGGTTCAGAATGCCAAAATCCGTTCGAGCTTTGTCATCAACATCTAACGAATGACTGGGCAAGGTTCAATGTTTGGAAATGCTTTCAGCGATGAGGCGGATATATTCGGGGGTTGTGCCGCAGCATCCGCCGACGATTTCGATGCCTTCGGATTTGATGATGCGGATGTTCTTCAGAAAATAATCTGCAGATTCGGGATATACGGTTTCAAGACCTTTGATTTCGGGAATGCCGGCATTGGGCTGGATGATGACCGGAATATCCACAAAGTCACGGATCTCTCTGGCCAGATCCACCATGGCATCGCTGCCGATGGAGCAGTTGGCGCCGACGGCAAATGCGCCGGCGTCTCTTAATGATTTGATGCCGACTTCCACCCGGTCGCCCATCATGGTGGCAAAACCGGAAGGAATTCGTTGAAATGTCAGGGTGGCGATGATCGGCAGGGAACAGACTGATTGTATTCCCTTGATGGCGGCAAGCGCTTCATTCAGGTCGTACATGGTTTCGACGATGATCGCGTCGGCGCCGGCGTTGGACAGCGCATCCGCCTGCGCTGCAAAAGCTTCCGCGGCCATTTCCACAGATATGGTTCCGGAGGGCGCCAAAAGATCACCCAGTGGCCCGATGTCGCCGGCCACAAACTTGCCGTCGGTTCCGGCTGCCCGGGCTAACTGAGCCGCCAGCGTGTTGATTCTTTCAGCATGGCTGCCCAGCCCGGATTTCTGCAGTTTGATGGCGGATGCCCCAAAGGTGTTGGTGGTTACGATATCCGCGCCAGCGTCAAAATAGGCTTTGTGAATGGCCTGAACGATTTCAGGCTTTTCCAGTATCCAGAATTCCGAGGCTTTTCCGCCGCCCAAACCTTGCTGGATCAGCATCGTCCCCAGTGCACCGTCGAAGATCAGCCCCTGGTTTTGAATTTTTTCTATTAAAGTCATGTTGATTTATCCAAATAAACTTCAGGTTGTTGGGGTGGTGCTATAGATGCGGTAAGGGATTTGCGCTCCAAATTTGCAGCCTCGGCCGAGAGTCAATAAAAACTATTTTTCATATGCCATGTAATCTGGTTAAAAACAACAGAAAACCTCTGATGGTCTTTGAGCGGTGTAAACTGCGTTTTCCTTTATAGCTCGTATGACTTCTGCACTTGTTACCTTCAGCTTTCCGCTGCAAGCGGGGCACAAACACTGAACTTGGCGCCCCCATCGATATTTTTTGCGGTGATGCGGCCGTTCATGTTGCGCTCGATGATCATTTTCGACATATACAGTCCGATCCCGCTACCTCTTTCCTTTGTAGAAAAATACGGATCAAAAATTCTGTCCAGTATTTCCTCCGGAACGCCGCCGCCGTTATCGCACACGGATACGCATCCCTGGCCGTCTTGCGCTGTAAGGACAATCTCAACCCTACCTGCATATGGTTGATTGTGCACCAAAATTGCCTCTTTTGCATTGGTAAGCAGATTGAGCAGTACCTGGGAATATTCATTTGGAAATCCCAGAAGTCTAAGGACGTGCGGGGCATCGATATGAATGGAAATATTGCTGTTTTGAAAACTTGATTCCACAAGAGCTATCGCTTCTTTGATTTGCGCCAGCATCGAAAAGATTTTCATCTCTTTATCCGGCCGGAAAAAATTGGCAAAATCGCTGATGGTCGTTGACATTTTCTGAACCATACGGCTGCCGTCCGCAACAGCCTGATCCAGATAAGCAGCATCGAGCGTGTTGAACTGATATGCATCCTTGATGTTGAAAAGCAACATGCCAAGCGAATTCAATGGCTGACGCCACTGGTGCGCGATGTTGCCGATCATCTCCCCCATGGCCGCCATCCGGCTCTGCTGGATCAGCATGTGTTCGTGTTTGAGATTTCTCTCCACCTCCTGCGACACCCGCAGTTCTAAAATTTCGTTGAGGTGAAGGAGTTCTGTCTCTGTTCGCTTCAATTCGGTGATGTCGCGGCAAAAGTTGAGGACGTGTGGCACAGCATTTAGTTCTATAATTGAAGCAGATATCAGACCATAAATCTCTTTGTCCTTGGTAAGAAAACAGGCATTATAGTTTCGGACTTCACCATGGGCTTTCAATTCTTCAATTAAGTTTTTCCGATCTGCCGGGTTTTTCCATAAATTTATTTCTAAAGATGTTTTACCTAGAACATCCTTTTCCGCATAGCCGGACATTTCAGTAAATCCTTTGTTTACTGAAACAAGCATCCCATCCGATAATCTGGTGATCATAATGGAATCGGGACTGGTCATGAAAGCCATGCGGTATTTTTCTTCGCTCTTTCTCAGTGCAGCCTCGACCTGTTTGCGCAGTTCAATCTCTTTGCTCAATTCATCCCGTGAAACCGTGATGTTATGCAATTTTTCCGTCATAACATCAAATGCCGTTGATAACTGACCAATCTCGTCGCGCGTTCTGATATTGGTTTTGTAATCCAGATTCCCCAAGGCAATAACTTCGGTTCCTTTATGAAGCATTGTCAGGGGATGGGCAATATTGCGAATAACAATCAACGCAAAAGAGACAATGAATAACGACAGCACTCCAAAAAAGATATTGATGAACAGGTGGGCAAGGTTGTTTTGAATCACTTTTTCTTCATTAGCCAATTGCAACACATTCAAGCCTTCACGATACAGGGAATGCGCATTGACCAGCATCTGGCTGACGATCCTTTCTCGTAATGCCTGCACTGTTGCATTATGAACGGCGGTGCTTTTATCAAGGTCGACCACCTGTCCCCAATAACTCTCTATATTATTATGAAAACCCGTCATCTTAAATAAAGAGGCTTTTTCTTCCAGCCCGGTGAATGTCCGGGATATCCTCTCCAGAAGCCCTCCGATATGCTTGTGTAAAAGCAGGAATTGTTCTTTTGAACGGTCTTCCTGGTAGAGAAAATACTCTTCTCTCAAACGCGACTGATCGAATATGGCCAAGTTCAACTCCATGACCAGATTCTGCCTGGCCAACTGTTTTTCAGCCTGTTTTTGCCATAACAGGCTGACGGAAAAAATACAGACCATAAGAAGTACGTTAACTGTGATGATCAGTTGGAGTTTCGTTTTAATCTTCACAAAATACACCTATATGACAATGGAAACGTCTTTGGGTTTGACCGCTTTCAATGCATCCAGATAGAAGTAGCCAAGATAATTGGGGACTTTTGTCTTTTCTGTAAACTTGGTTGCAATCGCCCATCGGGCTTCGTCTTCAAGTATGGTGAACAGTGAATGTTCCAGGGAAAGCTCGAACACAAGATCGTCTTGGCTCGAAACAAGTAAATCTTCTCCCGGCTTTAAGCTATTGTTGACGATGGCAATAGACTCGTCGCCATTTTGTTCTATGAACAGGATCGCCCTGTCAACGGCTTTCAGAATTTTTTTCAACACATCTGCATGTGCTTTGGTGTAACTTCTCATGACCGCAAGGTTGAATGTCTGTTTGTAAAGGTTGCTTCTGGGAAGTTTTATTGCCTGATCGGGCAATGACTTCATGGCCATGGATGCATAGGGCTCGTATATCACGATGGCGTCAACCTTGCCTTCCCCCAATGCTTCGGGTAGCTCCATCGGCGAAAGCGTGACGATTTTTATTGCAGAGGGGTCAATCCCGTGTTCGGTAAGATAGACATTGAGAAAAAAATGGGTTCCGACTGCATCGGGTGTTCCAATGATCTTACCTTTCAGGTCCTCAGGCTTATCGAACCCACTGTCTTTTCGGCCGATCACCTTAATGTTGTCGTTACTACTGGCATACGTGGCAATGACCGAGAAATCGTCACGCATAAAACTTTGCATCACAATCTGTATGTCTCCTATACACGAGATGTCTATTTCTCCAGCAAACATGGCATCGTTTGACTTTATCGCCGAAGGATAAATCCGAACAGTTGCATCAACGCCAACATCGCGGAAAAAACCTTTCTCTCGGGCAATAATGAATGGTATCGGCAGCCCTCCGGACCCAATTCCGATGGTTACCTTTTCTTTGGGTCCGGTAAATGTCTCCGTTTTTTGGCATGATGCAGTTAAAACCACGAAGGCCAAAAGAAGAACAATCCACAGATCAATATTCAAATTGAGCTTTCTTTTTGTTCTCATAGATCTCATGAAAATAAACGGGATGAAAATCGGCGGGAATTGCAGCAATTAGCTGAGGCGGAGTTGGGAAAGCTTCCCTTTCCGCCCAGACGATCGGCACGCCCATAGAACGTGGATTATCTGATAAATATCTATAAATAAGTATATCTGTCGGTGTCAGGGTACTCCCGATGGTCGCACCCTGACCGATGTGCATGTTGTTAGATAAAACACCTTTTCGGAAGGACTGGAGTCTGCTGCCAGTCTGCCGGCAGCTTCTGATCGGAAGCTTCTCCGAATTTGGCTTTAACTTTTTTCAGTCCGGGTCTGGCATAATGCATATGGCCTTCTTTCAGGGTACGACCATTGATGACAGCCTCAGAGCGCAGCCTGTGGCCGATGGTTTTTTCCATCTGTTTGCCGAGCCACAGAATCCTGTTTACATCATAACCATGTTCAATCCCCATTTCATCGATCTGAACCAGAGTGTCTTCCAGGCAAACCAGACCTACATAGCGCGGATCATCATAATAATAGTCGCCGGTCCCCTTGGTGGGGCAGTCATCCAGGAAATTGGCAGGTTGACCGCCCAGGCCGCCCAGCGTGGCTTCAAAATGGGTGATGCCGGCCTGAAGCGACGCCAGAACCGATGCAGACGCCACTCGCTTGGTTTCGTGAAAATGGGCGATGTGCAGCGCAGGATTGGGAATTTCATCCAGAATCATGGAAAAATAGCGATAGACGTTGGCTGCAGAAGCGCTGCCGTCGTGGTCCGCATGTTCCACATCATGCGCGCCGATCGACAGCCATCGTTTGGTGAACTCGACCGCATCCTTCAGTTCCGTGGCGCCGCCGATGGGGCTGCCCCAGATGGTACTGACGGTACCACACATTTTAATACCGGCATCCGTGCATTTCTGGATGCATCGTTCGGCTTCTTTCCAGTAATCGGGCAGGGATGTGCCGGAATTGGCAAAATGATGCTCTTCTTCGGTGGATACCATCATGAGAATCCGATCCGGACCGACACCTTTCTGTTTAAGGGCAATGGCCCGATCCACAGCACTTTCCCGGATGGTAATGGCGGTCAGGCAGATGTCTTCGTAGTTGATCCCTTTTTTGGCGCAGCGGCTTTTGAACCGGTCGCTTCTTAAATGCGCCAGGAGCTGCTCGGCATCCCTGAACTGGGGCATTGAAACGGGATTGCCCAGATTGGTGACTTCAATGTTGCGGCATCCGGCAAAAATCAATTCTTCCAGATAAAAAATTTTGGCGGGTGTAGAAACAAATTTTTCTTCATGCTGGAAACCGTCTCGAATCGTAATGTCGCCAATGGTGACTTTTCGGGGCATTCTGGGGAAAATTTTCCAGTAATCATACTCGGTCATGGTGGACTGTTCTCCTTAATTCATTGAAAAATTTTACATGGATATACAGGATGGACAGGATAAGATAAATCAGAATAGAAAGCATTCTTCTTTATCTTGAATATTTTGTTCCTCCGTGTAAATGAAAAAACACCACGATCAGTGAGATTTTTTCATGTGAGTTGACTTATATGCCTTTGTACACGGGTTTGCGTTTTTCGCGGAAGGCGGCCAGGCCCTCGAGTCGGTCCTGGGTTGGGATGCACACCCAGTAGGCATTGGATTCAATGGCCAGACCGGTGGAAAGATCGGTTTCAAGGCCGTAGTTGATGGCGTATTTGGCCTGTTCGATGGCGATGGGTCCGGTTTCGCAGATCATGGCCGCCATTTTGAATGCTTCCGTCAGAAGCTGATCAGGTTCACATATCTGGTTGGCGAGTCCGATGGTCAGGGCCTCGTCTGCGCCAACCCGTTTGCCGGTAAAAATCAGCTCTTTGGCCTTGCCTTTTCCCACAAGCCGGGGGAGCCGCTGGGTGCCGCCGGCGCCGGGAATGATGGCCAGGCGGGTTTCGGTAAGCCCCATCAAAGCGGTTTTGGAGACGATGCGGATATCGGATGCCAGCGCCAGCTCGGTGCCGCCTCCCAGTGCAATGCCGTTGACAGCGGCAATGACAGGCTTGTTCAGGTATTCGATGGCGGTAAACAGATTTCGAATGGTCAAAATATATTCCTTGACCTGGGCGGGGCTCATGCCGACCCTTTCCTTCAAATCCGCCCCGGAGCAGAATGCTTTATCGCCTGCGCCGGTAATGATGACGACGCGGACTTCCGTCATGAACCGGATTGCCTCCACCTCCTGCTGCAAGGCGCGAAGCAGATCGAAGCTGAGCGAATTCATCACTCCCGGCCGATTCAACGTCAGGAGGATAACGCCGTCCTTTTCTTCCTTCAGTAAGATATTCTCTTCCATGGTTCTCCGTTAACGATCAGTATGAAAATTATTATTCTATACTTTATCAGCACCCAATGTAGCGAGAGATCACGATTCTCTGGACTTCCGATGTGCCTTCGCCGATTTCAAGAAGCTTATGGTCCCGATAGAATCTTTCGACGCCGTATTCTTTCATCAGTCCGTAGCCGCCATGAATCTGAACCGCGTGATTGACGACCCGGCCCATGACTTCGGAGCAGTAAAGCTTGGCCATGGCCGCCTCTTTTTCAAAGGGCCGATGCTGGTTTCTCAGCCAGCAGGCTTTGTACATGAGGTTTCGGGCGCATTCGATTTCCATGGCGCAGTCTGCCAGTTTGAATGCAATTGCCTGGAATTTGCAGATCGGTTGACCGAACTGAACCCGTTCTTTGGCATATTTCAGGCCGGCGTCGTAAGCGCCTTGTGCGCCGCCAAGCCCCATGGCGCCGATGGAAAGCCTGCCGCCGTCCAGCGTTTTCAGCATCTGGTGAAACCCGTCGCCGCGTTTGCCCAGTATTTGGCTGTCTGACACCCGTACATTGTCGAAATACAGCTCGGCGGTGTTGGATGCGCGCCACATCATTTTTTTATGCATGGGAACGGCTTTAAAGCCGGGGGTGCCGCTTTCAACCAGAAAGCAGGTATATTCCGGCCGGCCGTTGGAGCGGGTTCCGGTAATGGCCTGAACCGTAACACCCATCGTCATTTCACATGCGGCATTGGTGATAAAAATTTTCGAGCCGTTGATGACCCAATCATTGCCATCCTGAACGGCGGTGGTTTTGCTGCCGCCGGCGTCCGATCCGGCTGTGGGTTCTGTCAGGCCAAAGCCCCAGAGCCCTTTTCCTGAACAAAGTGTCGGAAGATATTTTCTTTTCTGCTCTTCGGAACCGAAATAATATAGAGGTCCGATGCCAAGCGAATTGCCGGCTGCAACGGTCGCCGCCTGGGAGCCGTCAACTCTGGCGACCTCCTCCACAGCGATAATATAGGACAGATAATCCATGCCCTGACCGGCATAATCTTCCGATACAAACATGCCAAAAAGACCGATATCTCCCATTTTGCGGGTCAGTTCCGGTGAAAATGTCTCTGATTCATCCAGATCTGAGGCAATGGGGGCGATTTCGCTGAGAGAAAACTTTCGAACTTCCTTGCGGATCATTTCCTGTTCTTTGGTAAGATCAAAATCCAACGGATTTCCTCCTTTTTCTGCGACTGTGAAAAAAATGGAACAAAATCTGAACGAGCGCTCAGTCAAATAACTTTATCATGCCGTTTTTCATTTTGTCAAGTTTTTATCGCGCAATTGGGAGTTGACTGCTGTCCTTGAGTTGCTCGACTGCTTGGTGTATGCTGATCCGAAAGGAAACTTTATTGGAGTCATCATCTCAGGAATATTCGCAGTTGCTGGCCGGCGTATCCGTCGATCCGGGTGTTTATTTGATGAAAGACGCCGCCGGAAAAATCATTTATGTCGGAAAAGCCAGAAATTTAAAGAAACGTCTGAATTCCTATTTCAACCGGCCGGAGCATGCGGATACAAAAACCGCGGTTCTGGTGAAAAAGATCGCATCCATCGAAACCATTATTACGGCAACCGAAAACGAAGCCTTGATTCTGGAATCGACGCTGATCAAAAAGCATCGGCCCCGGTATAATGTCATATTAAAAGACGATAAGCGATACCCGTCGCTTCGGATGGACATCAAAAGTGCCTACCCCAGTTTAACGGTCGTGCGAAAAATCAACCGGGATGGGGCCTTGTATTTCGGGCCCTACACGTCGCCGCCGGCTGTCTATCAAACCCTTAAAGTCATCAACAAAACATTTCGGCTGCGCAAATGCAAGGATCGGATGTTCAAAGTCCGGACCAGGCCTTGTCTGAATTATCAGATCGGTTCCTGTCTTGGGCCGTGTTGCCTTACGGTGGACCCGGAACGGTATCAGGAGATGGTGCGGGAAGTCGTTTTGTTTTTAAAAGGCAGAACGCCGGATCTGGTGGCGAAGCTAAAACAGGATATGCATGCTGCAGCCGCGGAAAGGCAGTATGAACTGGCCGCCGAAATTCGTGATAAACTCTTTGCCATCGAAAAGACTCTGGAAAAGCAGATCGTTGTCATGCCGGATTTTCAGGATCGGGATGTCATCGCTTTTTCCCGTTCACCTGCGGATGTGATTGTGACGATTCTCTTTGTCCGGGCCGGGCATCTGGTGGGGTCGAGAAATTATCATTTCTCAGAAACCCTGGCATCCGATGCCGAATTGATCGGATCGTTCATTCAGCAATTTTATGAGCAGACCACCCATATTCCGGATGAAATTCTGGTCTCGGCAGCCTTTGATGGCATGGATGTGATTCAGGAATGGTTGACGGACCTGAAGAAAACCAAGGTGGAAGTGCTTCTGCCCCAGAAAGGCCCCAAAGTCCACCTGATTCATATGGCCGAGCAGAATGCCGGAAACGAGCTAAGGCAACTTATCGAAGACAGGATGAACGATCAGAGCCTGCTACAGCGGCTTCAGAAACAGTTGAATCTGGCCAGGCTTCCGGAGCGCATTGAGTGTTTCGACAATTCCAATATATCCGGAACCCAGCCGGTTTCCGCGATGGTGGTTTTTGAACAGACCCGGCCGAAAAAATCCGATTATCGAAAATATCACATCAAAACCGTTTCCGAGCCAGACGATTACGCAACCATGGCCGAGGTACTCAAACGCCGATATGGAAAAGGGGACGGCTCCGCGCCTTTTCCGGATCTACTGATGGTGGATGGTGGAAAAGGACAACTGGGCATCGCCATGTCTGTACTGGAGGAGTTGAATCTATCGGGCCGCTTCGATGTGATCGGCATTGCCAAAAAAGACGATATCAAAGGCGAAACCCAGGATAAAATCTATAAACCGGGGCGGATGAACCCTGTCAATCTGGACAGGGATGGCAGTCTGCTGCTGTTTCTACAGCGGATACGAGATGAAGCCCACCGCTTTGTCATTACCTTTCATCGGGCCCGACGGGGGGCAGCGGCGATCCGTTCGGTGCTGGACGCCATTCCCGGAGTCGGACCAAAGCGAAAGCAGGCGCTACTCAAACATTTCGGAAGCATCAAGGCCATTCGGGCCGCCTCCCTTGATGAATTGTCTCAGGCTCCCGGGATGAATCGAAAAACAGCGGAAATGATCCGGAGCAGGCTGTCAATTCCATTGACAGAAGATGAATAGAGACGTAAAGGATATCGACTTTACCGTGAACATACTGTTAACAGCGAAATACATGAAAAAAAGATGTATAAGGAATTTCTCATGGAACCCACTGTCTCAATTGACAAGGAAGCCCTGGAATCTGAAGAAGCTGCTGAACCTCCGCTCCTGACATGCTTCGGCAGTTCAAGGTCCAGGGCTTTTCTACAACAGTTTTACCCCGATGTAACGCTTGCCGAATGGAATGACTGGCGCTGGCAGTTGAATAACAGCATAACGGACGTGCAGGCGCTTTCTCGATTCATCACACTTTCCCCAACCGAGTGCCGTTCGCCGGATATTCACCCCCGGAATCTGCCCCTTCGTATTACCCCTTATTATGCTTCACTTCTGGATACAAGCGATCCCGATCATTCACTGCGTCGATCCGTGATCCCCACTTCAGCGGAATATGTTTTTTCTCCCGACGAAAGCAGAGATCCCCTTTGCGAAGATGATCACAGCCCGGTTCCGGGCCTCGTACACCGCTATCCGGACCGGGTTTTATTCCTGGTGACCGGAGACTGTTCCACCTTCTGCCGGTACTGTACCCGATCGCGAATGGTCGGAAAGCGAGACAACGCATCCAACAACCCTTCCCGATGGTCGGCAGCCATCGATTACATACAGGCGCATACCGAAGTCAGGGATGTGCTGATATCGGGCGGAGACCCGTTGACCCTTGCCGATGATGTGCTGGAATCGATCATCCAGCGGCTGAGACGAATCCGTCATGTGGAGATGATCCGCATCGGTACGAAAATACCGGTGACCCTGCCGCAGCGGATCACCGCCTCTCTGGTTTTGATGCTGAAAAAATATCACCCTTTGTGGATGAGCATTCATGTGACGCACCCGGAAGAGCTGACGCCGGAGTGCGAAACCGCGTGCGCCAGATTGGCGGATGCCGGCATCCCACTGGGTAGCCAGACGGTGATGCTGAAAGGGGTTAACGATAACATCGCATCCCTGAAAGCACTCATGCACGGGTTGATCCGATTTCGCATCAAGCCGTATTATCTGTTTCAGTGTGATCCCATTCCGGGCTCTTCGCATTTTCGAACACCTGTTTCAAAGGGACTCGAGATGATTCAGGGGCTAAGGGGCCATACCAGCGGCTATGCCGTGCCCACGTTTGCAATCGATGCGCCCGGAGGCGGCGGCAAAATCCCGCTGCTTCCGGAATATGTGATCGGTCGGGATGAAAACGGTTTGATTCTTAGAAATTATGAAGGGAAGATTTTCTGTTATCCGGACAAGGGATAATCGGGCAGGGGGAATTTTTGCCGGATCATGATTTCAATCCATTTTTGTTTCACCGCAAAGACGCAAAGGTCGCGAAGATAAAGCCAGTTTGTCACTAAATTCTCTTTGCGATCTTTGCGTGAATATAATCTATATGTCAATGCACCATCAACCCAGTTTTTTCAATACACCTTTCAGCTCTTCAACCGCAGCAGCAGATTTCTGAAGGGCGGCTTTTTCATCATCTAGCAGTTTGATTTCAATGATTTCTTCGACCCCTTTGGCGCCCAGTTTGACCGGAACGCCGATAAACAGATCGTTGAATCCATATTCTCCCTGAAGCAGAACCGCGCAGGGAAGGATTTTTTTCTTGTCTTTCAGGATGGATTCCGCCATTTCAACGGCGGCGGATGCCGGCGCATAATAGGCGCTGCCGGTTTTGAGCAGGCTGACGATTTCGGCGCCACCGGTAGCCGTGCGTTTGACCAATGCGTCGATGCGTTCTTTGGACATCAGCTCGGTGATTGGAATACCGGCAACCGTGGAATAACGGGGCAGGGGAACCATGGTGTCGCCATGACCGCCCAGAACAAAGGCATGGGTGTTTTCTACCGATACATTCAGCTCCATCGAGATGAAGGCTCTGAAACGTGCAGAATCCAGGACGCCCGCCATGCCGATGACCCGGTTCTTGGGAAATCCGCTGGCTTCATAGGCCACATGGCACATGGCGTCGAGGGGGTTGCTGACGATGATGATGATGGCATTGGGTGAATATTTGGCGACTTCTTTGGACACATTTTTAACGATGCCGGCATTGACGCCGATGAGATCGTCCCTGCTCATTCCGGGTTTTCGGGGGATGCCTGCTGTGATGATGACGATGTCCGATCCTGCCGAGGCTTCGTAGCCGTTGGAGCCGGTCAGATGGGCGTCATGTTTTTCAATGGGTGCGGCCTCTGCCAAATCCAGGGCCTTTCCCTGGGGAACGCCCTCGACAATATCAATCAGAACAACGTCGCACAACTCTTTTTCCGCCAGTCTCTGGGCTGCCGTAGCCCCTACATTTCCCGCGCCAATTACCGTAACTTTCTTGTCCATGAACTCGACTCCTTGTATGGTGATGAATGATTGGTGAATGATCCGCGGGCTGCACAATTCAATATGAAAATGAGCAGCCCGTAACGCTTCTGTTGTTTGTTTTCAGACTCCAGAAATAAAAACTTTGTTACTATAAATCGTATTCAACGGATTGTCTCTATAAATGATATTTATTTTAACTATCTTATATTATTAATCATATTTAAATATGATTGATTTGTTTTAATTGAATTAAAGTGAAAAAAATAATTATTAACTTGTTGATATATAAAAAATATTTTTGAATTAAACAATCATTTGATATAAAAACGAAACATTGTTTCTTTTTTTGATATATGAATGACATTGTTCTGTCAAGCATAAAATTTCTCAGTCCGCTCTCAAGCATCTTTTCAGCATCGCGACACCAATTGGATGAAGCGCAACGCAGTATCCGGACTTTTTTGAGAAGTCATCAAGTCTGATTGCTCATGCTGAAAGACCGGCAAGCCACTGGCTTGCCGATAACAAGGATATCTTTTGGATCACCTGCTCATGTCGCAAATGGTGTACCAGTTGGATGGCTTCTGCATCGGGCAGTTTTTCCAAAAAATATCGCAGGTTTTTGGAAATTGTATCGTCTGCGTACTTCACTTCGATCAACTGTAAAATCGTGTTGTCTTTACAAATGGCGAAGTCCACTTCTTTTCCTTCTTTGGTGCGCAGGTAATGCAGAGAAGCAACCTCTCCTTTTGTATCCTGCAAATAGCCGACATGTTTCAACAGGCTGACAGCAATGGTGTTTTCGAGACGTACGCCGTCATCCCCCCGGACAAAACCGGTGTCGTAAAAATAGACTTTGGGCTCTTTCAGCAGGGAACGCGCAATGTTTCGATGAAAAGGCCGGATCAGAAAGATGATGTATAAACTCTCCAGAATTTCTACATATTTGCGCACCGTATTGGGAGACAGTTGCAGATCGACGGCAAGAGAAGTATATGAGAGGGGAGAACCGACACGATCCCGCAGCAATTCCAGAAGCAGCCGGATGGAGCGAATCTCCTGAATACGGCTGAATTCCAGGATATCTTCCCGAACCAGATCTGTATAATATTGATACCTCCAGCGGGAGGCCTCTGTTTCCGATCCTGTCAGAAACGGTTCCGGAAAACCGCCGAAGCGGTTTAACATATCCAGGGCGTCGTATGGAGCCATTTGATCTTTCAGCTCCCGGACAGACAACGGATAAAAATGATAGTGGAAATAGCGACCGGCCAGGGATTCTCCGGATTGACGAAAAGTTTCCAACCGCGCACTTCCCGTTACCAAAATTGACTGAATGTCGGGGCGAGTGTCGAAGATGCCTTTCAGAGAAGCTTTCCAGCCCTTTATCTTGTGGATTTCATCGAATACGAGAAAATCCGTATTCAGCGGCCAGGACTGGGACTGAAAAACCTGACGATCCTTGACAGCATCGGTATTGAGATATTGCGGTCTCTGAAATCCCGTTACGAGCTGTTTTGCCAGAAAAGTTTTGCCGATCTGACGGGGCCCGGTCAGGATGACCATTTTTCGGGTCAGGTCTATTTTGATCGGATCGAAAAGGTATCGTTTCATGGCGACTATAAATCACGGCATTGCATAATCGTCAAGACTATTCCGCAACTCCGTGAGGGTAAGTCGAAACTTTATGGCTGGGGTTGCCTGTGTTTTTTGGCACGGTTTGTGGCTGGCGCCATCAGCGGATCATCCGGCCACGGGTGTTTGGGATAGCGGCCCATCAAATCTTTTTTGACATCATAATAGCCGTACGCCCAGAAACTTTTCAGATCACGGGTTATCTGGACCGGTCGCCCGGCAGGAGACAGCAGATGAATCAGAAGGGGCAGCTTTCCGCAGGCGATGGTCGGTGTTTCGGTGGCGCCGAACATTTCCTGAAGTCTTACAGCCAGTACGGGCATATCGTTGTCAGCATAGTCGATGGGAATGCGGGAGCCGCTGGGGACTGTCAGATGGGTGGGGGCCAGTGCGTCCATATCCTGCCGATGTTTCCAGGAAAGGGCGGCGAGGAGTGCGCCGGATAAATCAATACGCCGCAGATGCTCGGCTGTTGTGATGCCGGCAAGATAAGGCGGCAACCAGCTTTCAAGTGTGTCTGTCAGGGCTTGATCCGATACATCCGGCCAGGATATGCCTGCGGCATTCAGGCGGCGAAGCAGTATCACCCGGGCCTGCCATGTTCGCAGATCCGGGGTCCACGGCAGAATGTGAATGCCTTCCTGGCGGATGCCGTCACACAAGGCTCTGGCGATCTGGGTCGGGTCGGGGTTCAGCAGCGGAAAGTCTTTCAGCACGGCTTTTCCAAAAAGCACTTGCCGGCGGGCTTTGACCGACCGGCTTCGATGATCCCATACAATTTGCGATCGTTCGGTGATGTGTTCGGGAAAATGTGCGACCAGGGAGTCATAAGACACGGGGGCTGCCAGAAATATTTTTGCCTCCTGCTGTTGCCCGTCCAGAGATGCCGCCACCAGAAGGCTTTCCGCCGACAGCGGTTCGGTGTTCGCAAAATAAGCCCCCCGGCCGTTGGATAACCGATAGCGAAGGGTATCACCCGGGCGCCTGGAAGCAATCCGGTCCGGATAGGCAAAGGCCAGCAGCAGGCCGCATGCATCAAGCGGTGCGTTGGTCCCCCGGCAATTCAGTCGTGATTTCAATGTATCAGCGGTTTGTCGTACCCGCCGGCATGTCGAGCCATCCACAGGCAAATTGGCAGAAACACCGTCTGATACCGATTGCCTCGAGCGGGTTCTCAGGGATCGAAGAACGGACACCCGCAGCCGCAGATCAGCATCCCGCTGATCCGGCGGTAAAATCAACATGTCCTTTTCTTCGAGCAATGAGGCCAGTTCACAGGCAAGGTCTTCCAGATCAAGCGTTTTTGCCATGCAGATCATGTGTCCGAGGCGCGGATGAAGCCCCATGGCGGAAAGTTGCCTGCCGTGCCTGGTGATCCGCCACTGGTCATCCAGCGCTCCCAGCCGAATCAACAGCATGATGGCCTGGTTGAATCCCGCTGTTGGCGGTGGATCGAGCCAGGACAGCCGGGACGGATCGGATATGCCCCAGGCGGCCAGCTCGAGCGCCAGCGGTGTCAAATCCGTGTTCAGGATTTCCGGGCTGCCGTGTGCCGCCAGCATCCGGTGATGGTCTTCCGACCACAGGCGGTAACAGATGCCCGGTTCCAGTCGCCCGGCGCGTCCTCGCCGCTGATCGGCCGTGTCCTGGTTGACGGGGATGGTGATCAATTTGGCCATACCGCTGCCGACATCGAATCGGGGAACGCGCATCAGCCCGGAATCGATGACGATCCGAATCCCTTCGATTGTTAAACTGGTTTCGGCAATCGATGTTGCCAGCACAATTTTCCGCTTGCCCACGGGTGCTGGTTCAATTGCCAGATCCTGGGATTTTCCGGGCAAGCCCCCATAAAGCGGTGCGATCATCACCGAAGCATCCTGTTGTGATCGGCTCAGCCGCTCGCTGACCTGCCTGATTTCACGGATGCCCGGCAAAAAAACGAGAAGGCTGCCTGTTTCTTCCCGCAGCGCCCGGAAAACGGCATCGGTTACGGATGCAACCGGGTTTGCGGTGGAAGGTCCAGAATAGTAACGGGTTTCCACGGGAAATTGTCTGGCCTGAACTTGAACGATGGGGGCGTTTCCCAGAATGGCGGAGACAGCCTGGATATCGATGGTGGCCGACATGACCAGAAGCCGCAGGTCGGGCCGGAGCCCGTCCTGGCTGTCCAGACAGAGCGCCAGGCCCGTGTCGGCATGGATGCTGCGTTCATGAAATTCATCGAAAATGACAAGCCCGATTCCGGAAAGAGCGGGGTCGTCTTGAATGATGCGGGTCAACACACCTTCAGTGACCACTTCGATCCGCGTGACTGCACTTATTTGGCGCTCCAGGCGCATCCGGTACCCCACGGTTTGGCCAACCGGCTCATCGATCATGCATGCCATCCGTCTGGCAGCGGCCCGGGCTGCCAGACGGCGGGGCTCGAGCAGGATGATTTTCTGGCCAGACAGCCATTCTTCGGAATAAAGCGCCAGCGGAACCCGGGTTGTTTTGCCGGCTCCCGGCGGCGCTGTCAGGACAGCATTCCGGTTCTCGTGCAAGGCTTGTTTAATTTCCGGAATCTGCGATTCAATGGGAAGTGTTGTCATGACCCCCGCCCGGTCTCTCCCCCGCAAGGGAGATGAGAGCTGTTTTCACGGCAATGTCCGGATTAAAAAGTCGTTGATCGCCTGATTCACTTCAAGCGGTTTCTCAAGGGGAGAAAAGTGACCCGCATCCTGGATGGTGATCAGTTCGGCATGGTTGATGCTGTTCGCCAAAAAGGCGCCGTATTTTACTGGCGTTAAGTTATCGTCGGATGCAGCCATCACCAGAACCGGGATTTCAATCGATCCAAGTGCATCCGAGACATTGAAACCATTGCATGCCCGGAAATCGCCCGATGCCACGGCAGGTCGGCATATCGTACTGGCTTCGATTTCTGTTCGAAGCTTTCCTGAGCTGTTTTTTGGGGAGATGGCAAAGGAAAAAAGCATATTTACAAAATCCCCATAGTTTTTTTCGATGGTATCAAAAATACTTGGAAGCACTTTCAATCTGGCGCCGGTGTTGATCAGAATGCCTGCTGTAAAACGCTGGTGATGGCTGACCAACAGTTGCTGCGTAATGGCGCCGCCCATGCTCAACCCGCAGGGGATGGGCCGGGGGGCTCGGATCAGATCGATAAAATTCAAAACCGCATCGGCATATTCGGAAACTTTTTCCCTGCCCGGACCCGGACTGGCGCCATGACCGGGCAGATCCACCGCAACCGCATTGACGATTTCCGAAAAATACGTAACCTGATGGTTCCAGAAAGCATTGTTTGAAGCCGCCCCATGAATAAAAATCAGCGTCGGCTTTTCCGGATCGAGAGGCCAATGGCCGCAAGTAAATCCGATTCCTCCCATTTCCTGATTTTCCACGATAATCCTCCTTAATAAAAATTTTGGCATGGATCGCCAATTCGCCTAAAACCTGTAATTCATAAAATCGATATCGCCGCAAAGATAGCAAAGATCGCAAAGAAAACCGAGAAAAAAAACAGGCTGTTGCGTTGTGTCATTTGCGTCTTTGCGGTAAATTCAGTGCTGATCATCTGGCAGAAACGATGATCAAGGCCAATATCTATTTTCTGCCGATTATCGAGTGGGAAGCTTACATGCCCACCACAATTCTGGTTAAATCATCAGGGTATTGGGTTGAGGAATGAGCGAGGTATTCATCAATACTCGGCCAAGCAGCCGATGTCGCGACCTCTCTGCCTTCGGCATCAGGCGGAATTCTTAACTCATCAGGCAGCCACTCGTAGTTTGTAGGAGGCTATTTGGTCCCATGTGGCCGCAGAGGAAACCAAGACAGCATCGTAGTCATAGATTTTTTTGTTTTCAAAGAGCGTCAGTATATTCAGTTCAGTATAGAGATCAAAGGAGTATCCAAGGTATTCCAGATCATCAATGACAGAGTCCTGAAACCAGGTTGTAGTGATTAAAGCAATACGTGGTCCACCTTCTTCCGGTGATGGGGGCATTGGCCATTCGTCCTGCCAAGGGATCTGAGAGCTCCTGAACGGCCCGTTTGCTGTGCATCGAAAAGCACTACGGCTTCCCGCCCCTTGCTGGTGTGGCCAATTCCAGCAGAAAAAATAATCTGGTGTCCGGCCTTGAAGATGTGATTGACCTCGAAGTTGAAGACATATTCCCTGGGAGTTCCCGACATATCCCAGTCGCATGCGGCGCCTTTAGGACGGCCACAGGAAAACAATCAAGTAGTTCATTATTACCGTTTTTATCCATTTACTTCTTGATTTATTTTAGAGATTGGATTCCGTTTTATCGAATTGACTGATTGATGTTTTCATTATAGATCATTATAGTCTTTTTTAATTTTTTATCCATAAGGCGCATGAGAATTGGATGCAGAAAAGCTGAGCTTCTTTCATTGTTCGAGACGGACATCTGATACTGCAAGGCGGATTTAACATAAACACAGGAGGAATAATAAATGGTCGAGTATAAAACAGTCAAGCCAGAAGAAATGAATGACAATGTCTTTAAACTGATAGGTTCAGATTGGATGCTTGTAACCGCTGGAAAGAAAGATGATTTTAATACGATGACGGCATCCTGGGGTGGACTTGGTGTTTTATGGAACAAGAATGTCAGCTTCATATTTATCAGACCAGTCCGATACACGTATCAATTTATCGAAAAGTCAGATACCTATACGCTGTCTTTCTTTGAGCAGAGATATAAACATGTACTGAATCTGTGCGGAACCAAATCCGGTCGTGACTGCAATAAAATCGAGGAAGCCGGGATATCACCGGCAGAAACAGCAAGCGGATCGATATACTTTACGGAAGCCAGACTGGTTATCGAATGCAGGAAAATATATTACCAGGATTTGAATCCCGATAATTTTCTTGATCCGGCGATTGCGCCAAATTATCCGGAAAAAGATTACCATCGGATGTATGTGGGCGAGGTTATTTCCGGACACTGTAAACCCTCATGAATCTTGCCGGGCTTCACCCCCGGGCATAAAAATTTCATGATACATTTTTTTCGTATAATTCGTGGTTAACTGTATTTTCACGGTAAAGGACAAGAAAATATGGAATTCTTACGAACACGCATATTATTGCAACGATTGCTCTTTACGTTTGCTTGTATAGCTTTAATTTTGCTGTTTTCAGGCAGCACGCCTCTCTTTTGGGCAGCGGACAAACTCCCAAACGCTCTGCATAAGCCGCCAATTCCCCGTTTAGGTGCCTATCTGGGAGCCATACTCTTGGAAGGCCAGCCACCAATGTATCAGTTCAATAGGGATTGCGGTTTTCATCACGCATTATTTATGGAATTTTTAAAATTTCCTGATGTGTTGAACGGCCAGGGGGGCGACCACACAAAGATCATCAGCTTCGTCAATTTGTGCAAGGCCAGTGGCGCCATGCCTGTCCTGACCCTGGAAACCTCCGCCGGGCTGAATTCCTATACTTCAGAGCAAATCAGCCAATTCGCCGTTTGGCTCAAAGAGTTTGATGTTCCGATATTCTTGCGCTGGAACCACGAGATGAACGGCAGTTGGTATCCTTGGGGGCAGCAGCCAACACTTTATATCTCAAAATATGTGGAATTTGCAGAGACTATCCATGCGGAAGCAAATAATGTCGTCATGGTGTGGACCCCGAATCAGGGTTGGGGATATCCCTGGGTGAGTGGGCAGTACGCCATCAAACCTGACTCGCCGGACTTTCCGCTCCTTGATACAAACAAAGATGGTAGGCTCACCGAAGAAGATGATCCTTACGGGCCGTACTATCCTGGTGATAATGCAGTGGACTGGGTCGGTTTCAGCTTTTACCACTGGGGTAACTCGGGGAACGGATACAACGAAATTCCCTTTGACGGGAAATGGGGATTGATCAATGGCATCGACAATCCCATCCCGAATTTTCATGATATCTTCGCTAAGGGTCATAACAAACCCATGATGATAGCTGAAACTTCTGCTCTCTACGACCCAAACAACGTTAAGGGAGGAGGCGCATCAGAGGCTGACATCAAGATAGAGTGGATCAAGCAGGTTTACAATCTATCCGACCCAGGTTCAGCCTCCATCATGGTTGATTTTCCAATGATCAAGGCCATATGCTGGTTCAGCCAGTTGAAATACGAGCAGGAAGTCAACGGCCAAGTGGACTGGCGGATCAATTCTATCCAAGAAGTGAGCAGCTATTACGCTACAATTACAGCAACTCATCTATTTCACAAGGCCATCTTCAGGGCCGACTCTCTGACCATTCTTTCAGCTCCCACGACGGTCCAACCGGGCCAGCAATATGTTGTCAAAATAAAATATTCCGCAACTACGAAGAGAGATATCATTTTGAATTTACTGGATTCTACAAGTTACGGATGGCATGGCGGCGGGCAAGTCACGGTCGAGGCAGGTAGTGGTATGGTATCTCTGAACATTACGGTCTTGCCCGACACGCCTGGAGGTGCGGAGTATTTTTGGGATGTATTGATCGTTCCTGATGGAGGAGACTGGACGAATGCGCTTGATAGGGAACAAATGAACGTTTCCGTAATTTCTGACGCAAGTTAAAAGAGTCAATACCATCCATTATTCTTGACAGTAAGCGTCTTATTCCATACAGAGGTGATGAATCATGAACATTGCAGAGAACATCCAAGAGGGTTTCCATGAAAAACTTTCGAAACAATTCACTGTTGTGGATGGGGCTTATGGGTTCGCTGATTTTTGGAACGACTTTTTTTGACAATGTTTACCAGGCGTTCCGGGGAGATCAGACAATTTGGTGGACCCCTCAGGCCATGAGGTTGCCGATTGAAGAAACAAAAGACAATTTCGATCTTTACATCGGAGGCGTATCTTTACAAAAGCATCTTTCTGACAAAACGCTTTTTTCTGTGGACAGAAATGGAAAGCAGTATCCTGTCGTTTCCAAGGATGTCACGGTGCGTCTGAACAATTGGGATAAGACCCAATCCTCCATTCTAACAATTACAACAATGAGCGGCTTCACTTTGGGGGTTTCAATCGCTTTGCTGGTGATAGGCGTAATTCAGGCTTTTCATCAGGGGAAAAAGCCCGACTGACGCAGTTGGCGCCCGATTGCCTAAAAAGCTGGTTCCGGATGAACCGCTGTTTTTCATATTTGACAACAGTGCAACACTTTCTGTGGCAATTAAGCGATGATTCAATTACATTTTGCTGTACTTCTTTTTGGATTGTCCGGACTGTTCGGAAAGCTGCTGAGCATTCCCGCAACAGCCATCGTCCTTGGCCGGACATCGGTGGCTGCTTTGGCGCTTGTGGGGGTGTTGACCGCACGCCGCAGTCATTCCCATATAAGCCTCCGGCTGGGGTTAACACTTTTTCCATCCGGTGCGCTGCTGGCGCTTCATTGGTTTACGTTTTTTTCCTCGATTCAAATTTCTTCCGTTTCGACAGGCTTGTTGTCTTTTGCAACATTTCCGGTTTTTGTGGCTTTTCTCGATCCGTTATTCAGTAAACAAAATATCCGACGTCTCGACATGCTGTTTGCCTTTATTGTTTTCTGCGGGCTCATTCTGATCGTTCCGTCATTTGAATTCAGCGATCGCTTCTTTCAAGGTGTACTCTGGGGGCTGGCATCTGCTGCGACATTTGCCTTGCTGACTTTGTTCAATCGTCGATTTGTCGCCGAAACAGACGCCGCTGTCGTAGGGTTGTTTCAGAATTTCTGGGCTGCGGTATGTCTCAGTGCGTTTTGGCCGCAATTGGGCGGCATCGGTTCATCCGAATTTTTTCTCATTGTTTTTCTGGGAGTGTTCTGTACGGCTTTGGCGCATACGCTTTTCATCGCTGCCTTGAAAACAGTCCGCCCTCAACTGGCAAGTGTAACGGCCTGTCTGGAACCGGTGTATGGAATTCTCATGGCGCTTGTTTTGTTGGGAGAATATCCCAGAATGCGAGAGCTGATCGGCGGCTTATTGATCATTGCAGTTGTTGTGGCAAGCTCCCGGCAGGACAGTGTTGTTTCCGAACCGCCAACTATCGAAGAGCCAACGCATGGTTAAGAAACGGATAATGAACGTATGAACGACAATCGAAATCCATCTGAATCCCGGACAGTCGCCGCAGCTTTGGATGTTCTGGACAGCCCTGAGAAAAAAAACTTTTTGACGCGGCTGCTCCCTTTTCTGGGACCGGCGTTTATTGCCAGCGTGGCGTATATCGATCCGGGAAATTTTGCCACAAACATCGCTGCCGGCGCACAGTTTGGTTATCTTCTGATCTGGGTGATTGTAGCCAGCAATCTCATGGCCATGCTCATTCAAACACTTTCGGCCAAACTCGGCATCGTAACAGGCATGAATCTGGCGGAACACTGCCGGCAGACGTTTCCAAAGCCGGTGGTGATCGGCATGTGGGTTTTGATGGAGATGGTGGCGATGGCAACGGATCTGGCGGAATTTCTGGGCGCGGCCCTGGGGTTCAATCTCCTGTTGGGGGTGCCGCTTTTTGTCGGGGCAGTGCTGACGGCGTTTTCCACATTTTTGATTCTCGGGCTCGAGCGCTATGGGTTTCGTCCGCTCGAAGCCGTGATATCCGGCATGGTGGGTGTGGTAACACTTTGTTATGTCATCGAAACCCTTATCATCAAGCCGGATTGGAGCCAAGTGCTGTACTTTGTCGTTGTGCCGCATCTTCAGGGATCAGAAAGCGTTGTTCTGGCATCCGGAATTCTGGGTGCTACGGTCATGCCCCATGCCATTTTCCTGCATTCCGCACTGACGCAGGGGCGCATTGTGGTCAAGGACAGCGGTCAGTTAAAACGCCTGTATCATTTCGAGATTGTGGATGTGGTCATCGCTCTGGGCGGCGCCAGTTTTGTCAATGCCGCCATGCTGATCATGGCTGCGACAACCTTTCACCAGACAGGGCTGACCCACATCGCCACCATCGAAGAGGCCTACCGCACCCTGGAGCCGCTGTTGGGAAAAGCCGCCCGCTGGTTCTTCGGTCTGTCGCTTCTAGTGGCCGGACTGTCATCATCAACTGTTGGAACCAGCGCCGGCCAAGTCATCATGCAGGGATTTATGAAACGGCATATTCCGGTATGGGTGCGCCGGCTGGTGACCATGGGGCCTTCGTTGATCGTCATCGGGATGGGGCTGGATCCGACCCATACGCTGGTCATGAGCCAGGTGGTACTCAGTTTCGGGCTTCCGTTTGCCGTCGTTCCACTGGTGATGTTCACCGCTCGCAGAGATATCATGGGGGATCTGGTGAATCAGCCTCAGACTACTTTTCTGGCTGGTCTGGTGGCTGGGATCATTATCATACTGAACGTCTATCTACTTTTTCAAACTTTCACTGCGGGGTAATGTCATGTTCAAAAACATCCTTGTGCCCCTGGATGGATCGCTTCTGGCTGAGGTTGCGCTTCCGGCAGCCGCTTTTCTGTCTGAAAAATTTCAGGCAAGCATCACCCTGGTGCATATCATCGAGAAAAACGCCCCGCGCGAAATCCATGGGCAATCTCACCTGACGGATGCCGCACAAGCAGCAGCCTATCTGAAAATCATATCCGATCAACGGTTTGCCAAAGACCTGCACATAGATTGTCATGTGCATACCACCGAAGTGGACAATGTAGCGGAAAGCATCGTCCAGCATACCGGAGAATTCGATCATGACCTGATCGTGATGTGCTCGCACGGCCGGGGCAGAGCCCTGCATCTGATGCTGGGAAACATGGCTCAGAAAGTGATTTCGATGGGAGCGATTCCCGTGCTGATTGTTCGGCCGGGTGATGCCGAAGACATTCGCGCATTTTCATGCAGCACCGTACTAGTGCCGCTCGATGGCGTTCCGGATCATGAACAGGCGCTGCCGGTTGCAAAAGAGCTGGCCCGAGCCTGTCCGGCCGCCATTCGCCTGGCGATGGTTGTTCCGCGGTTTGGAAGCCTTTCAGGTCAGATGACGATCACCAGCCGATTTCTGCCTGGAACTATTTCCAGAATGCTGGATTTGACGGTTCGGAATGCCGAAGTCTATCTCAAGTCATTGGCTGAAAAGCTGATCAGTGAAGGATTCACAGCCGGCGCCTCTGTCCGGCGGGGTGATCCGGCAGATAATATTTTTGCCATAGCTGTAGAGTTACATGCAGATGTAATTGTTTTGGCAACTCACGGCAAATCCGGAATGGATGCGTTCTGGGCTGGAAGTGTAGCGCATAAGGTATGCAGCCGGTGCAGCATACCGATTCTGCTGATCCCTGTGGAGAGGGTCAACACTATCCAGGCATAGACCGTTTTTGTTTTTTTTCTGTCATGAACAGATGGACGATCGCTGAAAATCAATCCGCCAACGATGCCGGGTCATCGGAATCATTAATGATTTTCAGCTTTTTTCGAAGCGGATCAAAGTAAAAAGCATCCTTGATCTCTTGTGTTTTACTGTGTATCTTGATTTTGTGCTTCGTGTTATCTTTTTCCATAGGCCATTGATATACCCACCAGTCACCATCCAGATTGATCTCGTACGGTGCTATTCCGGATTTCGTATAAACCTCGCTTTCCATGTATTTTCGGTTATCTTCATGACTCTCATCTGTGCTTTTGATATTCATCATCCGTGCGTATAGTCGGTTTTCTATAAACACATAAGAAATCACCGGATTGATGCGATAATTCTTTGCTATCGAACATGGGCCGGTGTAGTTGTAGTAAGAAATGCTATCTTTTTCCATATGCTTGACAAAATACCCCTCTTTGTTCAGATCCTCGATGTGGGCGCCAAAATCCGGTTTGTTGCAGTCAAAACCATATGTCAAAAGCGGGGGCGACAGAATAGAACAAATCATGAAAATAAATATTTTTTTCAGCATCTTTATTCCTTTCCAGCTTAATTTTCTATCACGCCAGGTGGAATCTCTTCACAGAAAGGTTGCACATATTTCTGGTCCATTGCTACCTTCAGAAGATTACTAAAGGTGGAAAAATTGACATCGAGATTTGTGGACGATTTGCTGCCGCCCGGAATTACAAGCTGCATTGATGCAGGTGGCGTCTCAATGGTCAGCGGCGTCAGATTACGCAGTTGGTCGAAGGTTTGTGCGGTATAGAATACGCGAACAAGATGCTCTTTTGTTTTTGCTGCCTGTCGCAGTTCAAAAACGAGAGCTCCGTAAGACATAAGGAATATAACTGTTCATTTTTTTTGGGTGGTTGTGGCGGTAACCCAACATGCGATACTACATTCTCATGAATCCATCATATACCATATATGCCATAAAATAAAAACCCCCCTGACACCGATTTTTACCATCGGATCAGAGGGGCATAACTTTATGCAAAATATCATTAATCTGTCATTTGCTTATTCCTTTGGTGTAAAATAGCGGCGCCGTAATCATGGCGTCCGTGCTGCTTTTTACATTCAGGATCAGAATGTTGGCTGAATCGACCACAAATTCATAAGTCATGGGCGCACCGGCGGAAAAACGTTCGGTAAGCTCCGGACCACCTATGGTCGTCCCATGACTGTAGAGTTTCAGAGGGGCTGCATCCCCGGATTCCGAAACTTCAGAATGTTTTCCAGACCTGCCATGAATGCATCCATGGCATCCGGCATGGCCAGGGTCAGCCGGATCCAGTTTGGAAATCGGAATCCAGTCATGGTCCGGATCATGACTCCCTGCATCATGAGCCTGCGGTAAGCCAGGCTGTCGCTCATGGGAAGCCGGATCATGACAAAATTGCCCTCACCGCTCAGATACGTCAGACCCAGGCTGTCCAGGTGTTCGGTGATCACCTGTTTCTGCCGACGCACCAGGTCCCGCGTCTGCTGCACATGTTCGCCACTGTCGTTCAGCACCGCCAGTGCTGCGGCCTGGGCCAGCGCGTTGACCGAATACACTACGCAGGTGCGACGGACGATATTCACAACTTCCCGTGACCCTGCCAGATAACCGATCCGCAGCCCGGCCAGGGCATGCATCTTGGAAAAGGTGCGAAACACCACCAGGTTCGGATATTCGGAGATCAACGCCATGCCGTCCGGAAAATCGGGTTTTTCGACAAACTCGCAGTAGGCTTCATCCACCACGACGATCTGTCTGCCGTCGATACGGTCCAGAAACGATCTCAGCGTGGCATCGTTCCAGTAAGTACCGGTCGGATTGTTGGGGTTGCAGACAAAGAGGATCTTCGTGCGGTCATCGATGCAACGGATCATTGCATCATCATCGAACGCATGATCTTTCAGCGGGGCCATGCGGGCCTCGAAACCCGAAAATTCGGCCACCCATTCATACACCGCAAACGTCTTTTCCGCGGTGATGATGTTGTCTCCCTGCCGACAGAACGCCTTGATGACAAACGCAATCACTTCATTGGCGCCGTTGCCGAACAAAAATTGATCGGGCTCCATGTTGTAGCGTTCCGCCAGTTTCCTCCGAAGATGCCAGCAGTCGCCGCTCGGGTAAACGGCTGCTCGGCAAGGCGCGAAGTTGCGGATCACCCGGGCCGCCGATGGACAGGGCCCCAGTGGATTTTCGTTGTTGTTCAGCCGGAACAGATGGGTACAGCCGAAGCGCTTTTTCAGCTCATCGTCAGGATTACTGGGGATATAAGCCTGAAAACGCTGAATATACTCGGGCGCCAGATGCTGGAATGAAAGCGTATGACTCATGATGGGTGATGAAGCAATTGAAATACAATGATATCGCCAGTTCCTGCGTATGGCAGAATCAGAATCGGCTGAAACCCGTTTTTCAAAAGACAGGGCATTATCTCGGATTTCCACGCAATGCCGGCGTCGATCTCAAAAATAATATTTCGAATCCCCTCTTTTTGAAATAGATCGAGATGCCGCATGAGATTATCTTCGATATCCTCGCCCGGCCAAAGAATATCCAGTGTTACCTGGCGCCGAAGGCGGTCTATCTGGGTGGAAAACACCGAGTAGGCATTCCGAGACTCACCCTGATCGGCGACATGACGGATTTCACGGGCAAGAAACAGTCGCCGGTAAGCATGCTGCAGAAAATCGTCCATTTCCGGGGTTGTCCATACCACGCTGCCCATGTCTTCATGCATCAGGCGAAACCATAACGATCTCTGACGCAGCGCACCGGTAATCGCATAGCAGTTCATCCGACCCAAAAATTCAAAATATTCAGTATATTGACCGGATTCAGGCGGATAGCAGATCATTACGACAGCCGATGTTCTTCCTGCACGGCTGATGCAGGCTTCGATCAGAGAAACGCAAACCGTTCTTGATCTGTCATCATCCACCATTACAAACGGACCGAATACCTCGACCGTGTTATCGGTGAGCAAACGCCAGACAAGCCCCCCGCCGATTTCGCCGGCCGGACCGCGTGCGGTGATGGCATGATATCCGCCACTATCAATCATATCGACCAGCATACCCGGGTATTGAAAAAACACCGGTATATCGTCTTGATCATAAAATCTGGCCGTCAATAACGCGAAATATTTCAGTTCGTCCGGCAAGGGAGATTGGATGGCAAAATCCCGGCAGGTAATCGGATGCGGGTTTTCCAGCTTCGCAACAGCCTTGGGATATTTTTTCTCTTTGATCAGAGAAATGATGCGCTGATTCTCTTTTCGCCGGATATTCAGGTGATCTACAGACCGGGATGCCAGTATCATCCGCATATCGTCCAGATCATCGGTTCCCGAAGACCGAGGCAATGCGGTCAGATTGAACGCATGCATATTGATTCGGGTTTCGGGAAACGAGAAATCACTCTGAACGATGTGTCCTTTGCAGGAGCATCGGACTTCAATCATTCCCTGTTTTGGAATGACCACCCGGCAAAGATGCAGAAAAAGCTCTTCCGACGCCAGCATCATTTTGAGGGCTTCGGGTTTTCCCAATCCGAATGCCAGAGAGGAATGCTCTACAAATGCCGTGACGACCGGCAGAAAAATGTCCGCGGCGACAACGCAGATGGATGTCTGCCGCAAAGAAACGGGTTTGCTCATAAGGATTCTCGGTGGGAGTGATAAGTTGACTCAAAACATATCATCTACCAATAAATGCTTTTTACATGGATATACAGGATGAACAGGGTGTAATTTTCATATTGTGACTGCACAAAGTGTTATTATTCCGAAATGGCCGATAATGCTCCTGAGACATCCAGCTTCCCATATCCCCAGTCATCGTTACTGTCTTCGACAGATAGAGGGTCCAATCCCGTAAATTCATCGTGACGGCTGCCGGCTTTGATGTAAGTTTTGATGTCGGTTGGTGTTGGAGACAGCCCAAGTTGTTTGGCCTTTTCAAGAAGCAGTGCGACAACACCGGTGGTATGGGGACATGCCATGCTGGTTCCCTGAAGTGTGGTGTGATTGCCTCCGAATTCAACCCGGTTCGTTTGTCGAAAATAGGTTTCATTGGGATTGTTCAGGGGGCTTGCAGAAAACGACGCAACGATTCCGACACCCGGGGCGGTGATAAACGGCTGTGTTCGTCCGTCGCGGCTGGGTCCCCGACTGGAAAAATATGCCAGATCCAACAAATAAAAAGGATTGTAGTAATCTATCGGCGCCACACCATAGGCCTGCCAGATCAGGCTATAGGGCGATTCCGGGGAAGTCCAGTCCGCGTACAGCCTGCCGGGCCAGATGTTTTTGGTTTGGTAAGCTCCCGTTGAAATTGCCTCTAACGCAGTCGCCGGGGAGCCGATGGTCATCTGATTGGTGGATAAGGTGGGATCCGATGGATCTCCCCATGTATGGGATACCGAACCACTGTTATACCAGAAGTAAGTATGGGATAGACCGGTACTGAAACCATGCCAGGCCTGGTAATCGCCATTTCCCTTGAGCGGGAGCACATCGATCACCCACTTGCCACCCGCCGGATCGGTCTGCTGCGCATCCGATATCTCGATATACAGATTATTGTCACCGTTATCGCTATTCCAGAGATTGCTTGCACCCCTGGTATTTGCGACGCAAAGCGTGCCTTCCGGTGTTTTTAAACAGCGCGCCATTGCACCCGTCACCCACAGATTGCGATAACGTCCCCCAAAATGAGACGGATATTTTTTCCCGCTTGGGGTGGTGATCTGAACCCGGCAGACGTCCTGTCCGGAATACCAGATATCAAAAAATAGATAGTCTGCAGGACTATCCGGGGGATTGGGAACATAATCCGAACCGGTTTGTAGAACGATATCGCGGTCTACATTAAAATTGCCGCTGCCATGAATGGGGCCACCATGCTGTTCAAATGCTGGCCCCGCATAGGCGGAACCGGCATTTCCAGCCGCAATACAGACAATTCGGTTTGGCCCGACCAGATCATCAATTCCCTTTTCTTCCGGCGTGCTGCCGTCATGCGGTCCATAATTCCCGCCCAGGCTCATATTGATCACGCAGGGCATATTCTGCTTTGCGGCTTGTTGAAAAATCCAGTTGATCCCATCCAGAATCATGGTATCTGAATTTCGATTTTTGATATTTTCAAAATCGAATTTAACGACCAAGATGTTTGCTTCCGGAGCAATCCCGGTATAGGGGCCTGCATAGGCGGCTGCCCGCCCGTTTCCGGCCGAGGTTCCCGCCACATGGGTGCCATGACCGTCTTCATCACGATGCAGACACATCCCGTATCCCTGCTGGATGATTTCCCGGCCCCACTCCGTGCCATAGGAAAACCCGTCTGGACTGTCTGCAATCCCCCTCACATCTTCGGCATCCAGAGTATGGTCCCAAATTGATAATATGCGGGTCTGCTTCTGGCTGTCGATGAAATCGGGATGCTCAATATCGATACCAGTATCGATAATTCCGATGATAACGCCTTTTCCCGTATTGTCGGTTCGCGGATACGCGGTTTGAGGCAGGTTGACGCCGCTTACCCCTGTGCTGATATCCATCATTTTATTGACGGTACGACCGACTTCGATCCGGTGGACCCCATCCAGATCCATGATTTCGGTCAGCCTGGCAATCGGGGCTTGCGCCGTAATGATCCCTCGCGACGTAACCGAAAAAATCTGACATCCCCGGGAACGGATAGCAGGCAACGAGGATACATCCGCCTCGATGAACACATGGGCGAATTTTTCCATTTTACCATCAATCCAGCGGTCAAAGGTTCGTCCAAACCGATCGCCCGCATAAGAGGCGCCGTTGGTTTCAACCAGACGACGGATATGAGGCCCCAGTACACCAGCTTCAACCGGCGCCCACCCCTGCCAAACCATCAACAGCGAAACCAATGCAACAATGCAGCCGATTCTCAGATATTTCATAGCATTTCTCCTTTTATAGTTAAAATAATCAACTTAACAGAATAATGCATTATTCTGATGTTTTTATACCCGTATTCTGAGCCAGTTTTATGTATTTTTCATTGTTTGTCAACCAGTCATACCGCTTCTGCTTTAAGTGGAGTCCTGGATATTTTTATCTGATTGATAAAAATGACTTTTTAGATTAAATCTTGGAGATGATCGATCCGCAAAATCCATCCACAGACATCTTTTCTCAGGTGCGGGATCTCACCAGAAACCTATCAGAGGGGCGAAGTGGCGGTCCATGCCCTGCGCGGATTTTTACCGGAGAGTGCAGTCAGTTCAAGAAAAACATATTACAATCAATGATACTCTCGTAAAAAAACGGTTTTTGTGTAATATTGATAAAATCATAAAAAAAATTCCGTTTATCATCGCTCCGCTAAGAGCCGGAGTTCATTTAAAGGGAATCGCAGTTTATGACCGATCGAAGCATATCGACAACCAACAAAAAAAGGAGAGCAACGCCATGAAAAAAATGCTGTTTATCGCAGGGATCGCAATCTGTTTGTCTGTGGGATGTCCAACCGGATATACCGGTGCAGGAGATCAAGGCGCCAAGGAAGAAGCCGTGGCAATGGTTAAAAAAGCCATCGAATACATCAAAGCCAACGGCAATGAAAAAGCTTTTGAAGAGTTCAGCGATCTCAAGGGCAAATTCATCGACCGGGATCTGTATGTGGTAGTCTACGACATGAACGCAAAATGCCTGGCCCATGGGCAAAAGAAGAGCATGGTTGGCAAAGAATTGATCGATTTGAAAGACACGGACGGCAAGGAATACATGAAAGAGCGCGTGGAACTGATGAAGAAGCAGAATTCCGCCTGGCAGGACTATAAATTCATGAATCCTGTTTCCAAACAGATTGAACCCAAGTCCATGTACTTGGAGCGTCACGGTGATCTGATTGTCGGCTGCGGAATTTACAAAAAATAATCTGAATATACTTTAAGCAGCTACAATCTGCGCTTTCCATCTGCTCTCTCCCCCAACAGGGGAGAGTCATGGGGGAACGCATATCGTCGTAACATTACATTGATTTCATTAGATAAAGGACCATTTATGAAACTCAGCACAAAAATTTTTATAGGATTCGGGATTGTTCTATTGGTTGCCACGATACTGATGGGAGGAGTCCTCTTCATTATGAAAGGTGTAGCTGAGCAAACCAGAACTTTATCCAATCAGTACATGCCTGAAACGCAGGTCGCCAGCAGTATCGAGCGTGCTGCATCCAGTGCTGTTTCCGCTATGTACGGTTATGATGCCGCTTACGATGTCTCCTTTCTGACCGATTCCCGTGAACACTTGAAGCAAGTCAAACAATATCTTCTGGCTGCAGAGCAGTTGACGACCCGATTCCCAGATATGAAAGTTCTTAAAGAAAATGTCGCCACCGCCTCATCACAGCTTTCAGAATACGAAACGCTGGTAAACCATACGGAAAATACGGGGAATGAAATCCAGGTTATCCGGAAAAAACTCGAATCTGCAGCGCAGGAGTTTATGAAGAGCTGCCTGGAATTCGTAGAGAATCAAACGGATGAGATGACATCCGAAATCAAGGGAACAGCAGTTAAATATGCACTATTAAAAGAGCAGATTGAAAATATCAGCGAAATGAATGAAGTGGTGCAACTCGTTTATGTTATTCAGATAGATACATTGAAAGGCCAGTTGATCAGAGATCCTCGAATTATTGACGAATCGGCGAAAAAATTTGAAGAAATGGAAAACATATTGAGGGCGATTCAGAAAAAGACTACCAGCGACACGGTCGTAGCATTACTGGAAGATATTCGGATCAGCGCCTCCAGTTATAAAACGAACATGAAAAAACTTGCCGCAAAATATACAACCCTAACCGGTCTTGGCAATAAACGCAGCACAACCGCAACGGCGCTTTCAGCATCGGCAGAATCCACCGCTGTTGCAGGAATCGATGAAACCGTAAAGAGTGCGGCCAATGTGGATCGCATTCTGAGCCGATCCGGCACCATACTGATTATCAGCGGGATCATCGGCATTTTCATCAGCGCAGTCCTGATTTTCATTATCACCCGTGGCATTACCCGTCCGATTGGGCGAATCATCTATGGGCTCTATAACGGCGCAGATCAGGTGGCATCGGCGTCCGGCGAGGTATCTTCCTCCAGCCAGTCCCTGGCCGAAGGCACATCGGAGCAGGCGGCCTCCATTGAAGAGACGTCATCCTCTCTGGAGCTGATGTCTTCCAGAACCAAAACGAATGCGGACAATGCCGTTCAGGCCAACAGCATCGTGAAGAACGCCAATAACGTGGTTGCCGCAGCCAACGCCTCCATGACGGAACTGTCGGCATCCATGAGAGAAATCGCCAAAGCCAGCGAAGAAACGTCCAAAATCATCAAGACCATCGATGAAATTGCATTTCAGACCAATCTTCTGGCCTTGAATGCCGCAGTTGAGGCTGCCCGGGCAGGTGAAGCCGGCGCCGGATTCGCGGTGGTGGCGGACGAAGTCCGAAATTTGGCATTGCGGGCATCCGAAGCCGCCAAGCACACCTCTGCCCTGATCGCGGAAACAGGCAATCGGGTAAAGGATGGATCTTTGCTGGTGGCCAAAACCGATGAGGCATTTTCAGCGGTTGCCAACAGTACGACCATTGTTGGAGAACTGGTGTCGGAGATAGCCATTGCTTCTTCCGAGCAGGCGAAGGGGATTGACCAGATCAGCAAGGCGGTTGCGGAAATGGACAAAGTGGTACTGCAGAATGCGGCCGGCGCGGAAGAATCTTCTTCCACCGCCGAAGAAATGAGTGCGCAGGCAATCGAGATGAAAGCCATGGTACATGAATTGCTTACGATCGTGGAGGGAACGTCCGCAAAAACAGGCGGTTCCGGTCTCGGCGATTATGCGCCTGCAAAAAAATTCGCAAGAAAGAAACTGCTTCTTTCCAGCGGACGGGAAGTGAGCCCGAATCGGGTGATTTCGCTGAACGAAACGGTTATCGACTGAGCTATAAAATAGGTTCATGATATGATCTATCCGAAATCACGGGTTGCAGACAGAAAAAGACTTTATTGCGAACCGGCATTGGAATATATATAATAAAGGAGAGATTTTAAGATGACAAACATGAAGTTAAGCACCAAATTGATCGGTGGATTTTTGATCGTGGCGGTTATCTCTGGCCTCATCGGCGGTGTGGGATTTTGGTCCATTAATGTGGCGACCACCGCCCAGCATCAAGCTGCTGAAATATTTCTGCCGAGTATTTATGGATTGGGAATTATCAACGAAGGCCAGACAGCCATCGCACTGGCGGAAAGAACCCTTTGTTTTGAACATGACCCTGAAATTGTCAAACGCCAATATGTCAACCTGGATGCCGCATGGAAACGCATTAATGAAGGCTGGAAGATGTATGAACCACTGCCCCAGTCTCCAAACGAAGCGATTGTATGGAAAAAACTTGTTCAGGAATGGGACGGATGGAAAAAATCGCATCAGGAAATTCTTTCGCTGGTTCAAAAAGGTGACATGGAGGCTGCCAGAGCTTTAAATTTTGGAAAAACCCGAGACCTTTTTCAGAAAAACGCCAAGCTGATCGACGACATCATCGACATCAACACCAAAAACTCCAAAGAAACTGATGAGACTTTCATCAAAACCGCAGGAAATATCAAACTGGCTTTTGGACTTTTGATCGTCATCGGCGTTGCTGTTTCGGTTTTTCTGGGAATCTATCTTTCGCTTTCGATCACCCGTTCACTGAATCGTGTCATCGGCGGACTGACAGAAGCCTCTGAACAGGTATCGTCGGCAGCCGCAGAGGTTTCCTCTGCATCCCAGTCCCTGGCCGAAGGCGCATCAGAGCAGGCGGCATCCGTGGAAGAGACGTCGTCCTCTCTGGAAGAGATGTCCTCCATGACCCGACAGAACGCCAGCAACGCCGGTCAGGCGGACGTCCTCATGAAACAGGCCAACCAGGTGGTCAACAAAGCCAATGCATCCATGGTGCAACTGACCGCATCCATGCAGGAAATCACAAAAGCCAGCGAGGAAACATCTAAAATCATCCGTACCATCGATGAAATCGCGTTTCAGACCAATCTTCTGGCCCTGAATGCGGCCGTGGAAGCTGCCAGAGCCGGGGAAGCCGGCGCCGGATTTGCGGTTGTGGCCGACGAGGTCCGAAATCTGGCCATGCGCGCCGCTGATGCCGCCAAAAACACGGCGGCATTGATTGAAGGAACTGTTACAAAAATTTCGGATGGTACCATACTGGTCAAATCCACCAACGCCGCCTTTACGGAAGTGGCCGGTAACGTCGGCAAAGTGGGCGAGCTGATCGGAGAGATCGCGGCAGCTTCCCAGGAGCAGGCCCAGGGGATCGAGCAGGTAAACATTGCGGTAACGGAAATGGATAAGGTCACTCAGCAGAATGCCGCCACAGCCGAACAATCGGCCGCTTCCTCCGAAGAGATGAACGCCCAAGCCGAAGAGTTGAAAAGTTTTGTCGCCGATCTGGCGGGCATTGTGGGCGGAACCGCCGCCGTGTCGGCCGGCAGGCTTCGATCCCCCAACCCGATGAGACCTGCCGGACAGACCCGACAGGCGCCCCGGAAAGCACTGGCCGTCGTCAGGAAACCCGCCAAGGGGAAAACCCTGACGCGCCACCGGTCTAAAGAGGTCAATCCCAACGACATTATTCCCATGGATGAGGATGACTTCAAAGATTTTTAACCTGAAACGCCAATACCGAACGAAGATGGGATATTCATCGACCATGATCATTTCCGCTCTTAAAAACTGGAATAACCGCACCAACGCCGCTTCTTCGCCGTCATGGCGGGACCGACTGCTGGGCGCCAACCAAATTTTGCACGAAATGGCCGCAAGCACGGAAGGTGAATTTATCCAGCTCGGGGAGAAACTTCAGGAATTTTATTTTCGTACTAAAGGACTGTCCGAACTCTCTTCCCAGGTGGCTAAATGTTTGTCCGGCGAAGAATTGAAGCAGAATATGGACGGGCTCCAGACCGTATTCGATCAGGTTCAGGAGCAAGATGAGCTGTCCGGAAAAGGCATCGCCGTTCTTACTTCCCTGCTAAGCCGCTTTGAAACCATCATCGGCCGGCTAAGCCGGTTCGATCATACCATCCGCAATCTGAATGTGCTGTGCAATTTCATCAAAATCGAAAGCGCCCGGTTGGGAAGCCGGGATACGGGCTTTAACGCCCTCGGAGAGCAGGTCCGAAAGCTTGCCGGCGATATCACCACAAAATCAGCCGAACTGCTGCATCACTCGCAGAATATAGCGGAGATGATCCGTCAGGGGCTGCAACGAATGTCGGATTTTGGAGAAAAACAACAGGGTCAGGCCCGTTTGATCCTGGATCAGGCGGTTCAAAACCTGGCGGACATGACCCGGCACCACCAGAGTTCATCTGTAACGCTGGCCGAGATCGCCACCCGCTGGAAGCGTATTTCACAAAGCATCGGTGAAGTGGTGGCGTCCATGCAGTTTCATGATATCACCCGCCAGCGTCTGGAACATGTCCGCGATGCGCTGCGGGATGTGGGAGAAAAAATCGGTCCGGCTGATTTGGCTGAAACCGCTGAAAACACTATTAAACTCCGGCTTCTTTTTCAAAAGCGTATCGAGAGCAATCCCCAGACCCTTTCCAGACTGGCCGAAGCCATCGTTCCCTGCCAGGTGCAATCCGTTCAATTGAAGGATGCGAACACGGATATGTTTTCCGCTGTGGGCCGGATCATCGACAACCTGAAACGGATTGCTTCCGAAGTAACCGTTATGGCCGGAGAAATGAAAATGCTGGCCGGCGGTGGCGGCCAGAAGGAAGAATCGTTTCTATCGGAACTCGAAAAAAAATTGTCTTCGCTGGCCGATGCTCTTACCAGTTATGGAGAGATCAACCGGCAGTGGTCTGCTTCCATGGAAGTGATCACCGCCAAAGCCGGGAATATGACCGTCTTTATCCATGAGATTGACAAGATCGGGATTCAGATGCGGATGGTCTCGCTAAACGCCAGTATCCATGCGGCCCATCTCGGACAGGAGGGTGCTGCACTGGGCATTCTGGCCGAATCGATCAGCCGGTTATCAAACGAAACTTCTCGGGAAATCGACGCCATTTCCGATGGCCTCAGAGCTGTCATGGCGGAAGCCGGAGCCTTTGACTTCCACCGAACAGCACTGCCTGAAGAAATCTCGTCAACCGATCGCGCCCACCGAGCCCGACAGAGTCAAGAAATCGAATTGTCGGCGCAGATCGAAAAAATGATCGCCCCGCTTCAGCAAATGGATCAAAATGTTTCCGACCTTCTGAATCGCATCGACCATGATGCCCAAGCCCTGACCCAAAGCATCGATACAACAATCCAGGGCATTACCGTACATAAAAAAATAAGCGCGGAAATTCATAAAGTCATCACCGAGCTGGAATCCATGGTCGCAAAAATGCACGCCCTGTGCCCTGCCCCCGCCGGGCACAGCACAGGAAAAGAGTTGGCGGACATGGCCGATCGGTATACGATGGAAAGGGAACGCGAGATTCATCATGCCATTGCCGGAACCGCCGCTGTCCTCACCGCAGCAGCCGCTGTTCCGGAAATGACGGCCCTGGATCAGGCACCGGAAACCTCGACAGACAATATCGAATTTTTTGATGATTTTCTGTTTGCCGATACGGCAGCGCCGGAAACCGCACAGACCGATGGCAAGACTTCCCCGCCTGAACCGGAAGCTCAGGAAATCCTGACTGAAACGACATCGCTGGAAGCCCATGCGGAGGCTGAACCCACGGAAACTCAGCCGGAAGCACAAGCCGACGAAGATCTCGGAGATAACGTAGAGTTATTTTAAAAGAGGTATGAATATGAATCCATTTGAAATTATAGAATCACCCGATCAAATCCACCTGCAGGTCAGCGGCGACATCTCCGTTCAGAACGCTCAGGCCTGTCTGGAAATCCTGCGGGTTTTCCAGCGCAGCGAAAAACCTCTGCTGCTCGATCTGAACGGTGTCACCTCCGCAGATATATCCTTTCTGCAGTTGATCTGCTCGCTTCACCGCACCTGCCTGAAGGCCGGCCAGAACCTGACGATATCGGGAAACATGCCGGATACCCTCAAAACAATTCTGGAAACAGCCGGCTATAGAAGGCCGAAAGCCTGCTCACAGGGTGGAGATAACCCCTGCCTGTGGTCATGGAGGGATGAATCATGAGCAAAGTGATCATGACCGTTGATGATTCCGCCAGCGTCCGCCAGATGGTCAGTTTCACCTTAAAGGATGCGGGCTATGATGTTGTCGAAGCCGTGGACGGCCAGGATGCTTTAAGCAAAGTCAACGGCCAGGCCCTGAACATGGTCATCACCGACCTGAACATGCCGAATATGGACGGTATCGGACTGATCAAGGCGCTGCGGGCCCTGCCCGAGTGCAAATTCATCCCCATCGTCATGCTGACAACGGAATCGCAGGCGGAAAAAAAGATGGAAGGAAAAGAGGCGGGCGCCACTGGCTGGATCGTCAAACCCTTTAAACCGGAACAACTCATTGCGGTTGTAAAGAAGGTACTCGGATGATGGATAACCACAGGGAAGCTTTCAAGGAAGAAGCGCACGAGCTGCTCACCGAGCTGGAAACCGCGCTGCTGGAACTGGAAAGAACGCCTGACGATGATGAAATTATCGGGCGGGTGTTCCGTGCCATGCATACCATCAAAGGCTCCGGCGCGATGTTCGGATTCGACAGGGTTGCTGCCTTCACCCATGATGTGGAAACGGTTTACGATCGGGTCCGCACGGGAAAAATTTCCGTTACCAAGCCTCTGATCGACCTGACGCTGTCTGCCTGTGATGAAATTCTGAAAATGATCGATGACACGGGGGAGGGCGAAGCCGAAGACGCCGTCATCACGGAGGCGATCACCAAATCCTTCCGGAACATGCTGACAGCTCCCGAAATTTCTTCCGACACCGACATCGATACCGCACCATCCGCCATGGCGACGTCCAACGAACCGCCGGTGAACCGGAACGAAATCACCTACCGCATCCGGTTTCGTCCGGAACCCGCCATTTTCGCTACCGGAACCAATCCCACCCTGCTGCTCAACGAACTTCGGGACCTGGGCCCCTGCGATATCCTGGCCAATACAGACAGCATCCCTTTTCTGAGCGATGTAGACCCCGAACTCTGTTATACGGGCTGGGATATCATTTTAACCACGACCCGCGATGAAAACGCCATTCGGGATGTGTTCATTTTTGTGGAAGATTCCTGCGACCTGCATATCGATGTGATCGATGAAGGCCGCATGATCGATTCAGAGTCGGATTACAAAAAACTGGGTGAAATCCTGGTCGAGCGGGGCGATCTGGATGCCGACAAGCTGAAAGCGGTGCTGGACGGGCAGAAACGGATCGGGTCCCTGCTGGTGGACTCCGGCATCGTCAGCGATGATCAGGTGCAGGCGGCACTGGCCGAACAGCAGCATATCCGGGAAAAACGCCAGAAGCGCCAGATTCTTGAAACCACTGCCAGTATCCGCGTGCCTGCGGAAAGACTCGATAATCTGGTCAATATGGTCGGAGAACTGGTGACCGTGCAATCGCGCCTCAGCCAGCTTTCCGCCCGGTTCAACGACCTGTCGCTGATTCAGGTGGCGGAAGAAGTGGAACGCCTGACCGCAGAACTTCGCGACAATACGATGAGTATCCGGATGCTTCCCATCGGCGCCACGTTCAGCCGGTTCGAGCGCCTGGTCCGGGATCTTTCGATGGATCTGGGCAAAGAGATCACCCTGATTACCGAGGGCGCTGAAACCGAACTCGACAAAACCGTGATCGAAAAATTGAATGATCCGCTCATCCACCTGATCCGAAACAGCATCGACCACGGCATTGAAAAACCGGAGGTCAGAATGGCGGCCGGCAAACCGGCGCAGGGGACGGTGAATCTGTCGGCAGAGCATTCCGGCGCCAGTGTGTTTATCCGCATCAGCGATGACGGGGCCGGACTCGATCCCGAGGTCATCCGCGCCAAGGCTGTGGAAAAAGGGCTGATTGCATCCGATGCCATGCTGACCGAAAAAGAAATTTATTCCCTGACCTTGATGCCGGGATTTTCTACGGCAACAACCATTACCAATGTTTCGGGCCGCGGTGTGGGGATGGATGTGGTAAAAAAGAGCATCGACGCCCTGCAGGGTTCCATCGAAATGGTCAGTAAAAAAGGTGTGGGAACAACGATCACCCTGAAACTGCCCTTGACCATGGCCATTATCGACGGCCTGCTGGTTCAGATCGAAGACGTTCTCTACATCATGCCCCTGGCCGCCATTGAGGAATGTGTGGAACTGACCCGTGAGGATGTCGCCCACGCTCACGGAAAACATATGGCCAGCATCCGGGGGGAAATCGTGCCCTACATCCGGCTTCGGGAAATGTTCGCCCACGGCGGCGCCACACCGGAAATCGAGCAAATCGTCACCGCCAGAATCGACGGCAACCGGGTGGGGTTTGTGGTGGATCAGGTGGTCGGCCAGCATCAGACTGTGATCAAATCGATGAGCCGGATGTACCGGGATATCGAGCATATATCCGGCGCTACAATTCTGGGAGACGGCAATGTGGCACTGATCCTTGATCTATGCAAACTGGCCCAACAAGCTGAAATTTTAGAAAAACAGGCAAATCAGGAGTAGGAATACCGAGCAGATGAGAATCACTCCGATTGTAGGGAAGAACAGAGTTTACAGTTCCAATGTGTATATGGTGATGGGGGAATGGAAACGCATCGAAGACATGAATACGCTGGTGGATGTGGGTAATGACCCGTCAATCATCGACATCATTGCAAAAATGCATGCCGGCGTCGGAAAAAACAAGGTTGAGCAAGTTGTTATCACTCACGATCATTCCGATCATTCGGGGATTCTTCCGTTGATCAAGGCGGCGTTTCACCCCAAAGTCTATGCCTTTTCCCCGTTCATGGAATGCGTGGATCACATCCTGCAAGACGGCGATACCCTCCGCATGGGCGACCGGGATTTCGAAGTGCTTCACACCCCCGGTCACTCCAGCGATTCCATCTGCCTGTATAACGAGGATCACGGAGACTTGTTCGTCGGCGATACGCCGGTCATTATCCGTTCTGTGGACGGTGCATACGAGGAAGCATTTTATCAGGCCATGCTCAGAATTTGCAGAAGACAGATCAAAACCATTTATTTTGGCCACGGAGAGCCCCAGTTTCACCGTGCGCAGGAAACGCTTCTGCATTCACTGCAGAACGTTCGCAACAGCATCAGACATAAAAAGGACTAGCCATGGCGTTTACATTTTTTTTCAGAGACCTTCCGGTTATCGAGCATGCCGTGGAGCATGCGGTTCATTTTGGCAGCGGCAGAATGCGCTTCAAGGTATGGGATGCCGGATCGGCCATGGGACAGGAAACCTACACCATCGCCATTGTTCTGGCCGAAAAGATGGGAAAATTCGCATTCAAAAATCTTCGGCTGAATGCTACGGATTACGACAGCGCCAATAATTTCGGCGATATCGTCAAAAATGCCGTTTACCATTACGACGAACTCAAACGCATGCCGCCGGAGTTTTTTGCCAAATATTTCGAACCCGCAGACAAACCCGATCACTTCCGGGTGGCGGAAATCCTGAGAAATCAGGTGACGTTTGAATATCACGATCTGCTTTCGTACAAACCCATCGGCATGGATTACTGCCTGATTGTCTGCAAAAATGTGCTGCTGCATTTTCAGCATGACCAGCGGGTCGAAGTAATCAAGATGTTTCACAAGGCCCTGCTGCCCGGCGGATTTTTAACCACCGAGCATACGCAGAAACTGCCGTCCGAAGTCAGCCACCTTTTCGAACAGGTGGTTCCCAACTCACAGTTGTTCAGAAAGTTATAATTATTGCTATCTTATCAACCCAAAGGAGGAAAAGAGTATGTTTACACACATGAAGCTTGCAACAAAAGCGCTTTCCGGTTTTATCCTGATCGCTCTCATTGCCTGCGTGATCGGCGGCGTAGGCATCGTCAAAATCAAGCAGATCGATGATGCGGACACGATGCTGTATGAAAAAGTAACCGTACCACTTGGGGAATTGTCGGATATTTCCGCTTCTTTTCAGAGAATCCGGGTCAATTCCCGAGATTTGGTCGCCGCCAAAACCAAAGAAGAGCGTGCGGGATTCGAAACAAGAATCAAGGAACTCAGAGCGCAGACCGCAGAACTATCCAAAAAATTTGAAAAAACCATTTTAACGGATGAAGGGCGAAGAGTTTTTGAAGAATTTAAAAAAGCAAGGGAAAACTATGGCGCTCAACTGGATAAAATCATCTTGCTGGCCAATCAGGATAAAAACGAGGAGGCGACGGCTGTTCTGAAAGGTGATGCCAACAAAGCATCCCGTGATGAACAGAACCTTATCGACAAGTTGATGGACCTTAAACTCGAACAGGCGAAAAAGACATCGGAAAATAATACCGCAATCGCCAATTCGGCGACATATTTAATGATGACATTTATGGCTGTCGGTTTTCTGCTGGCCATCATCATCGGTGTGATGATTTCCCAGATCATCAAAAAAATCATCACCACCATGCTGGCGGAAATCAAGAATCTGGTGGATGCCGCAGTCGGCGGCAAGCTGGCAACGCGTGCCGATGCGGATAAGATCAACTTTGAATTCAGGGGTATCGCCATCGGCATGAACGAAACACTCGATGCCGTCATCGGCCCCTTGAACGTGGCCGCCGAATATGTGGACCGGATTTCTAAAGGAGACATCCCGCCCAAAATCACCGATACCTACAGTGGCGATTTCAACGAAATCAAAAACAACCTCAATCAGTGTATCGATGCCGTCAATGCGCTGGTATCAGATGCTAAGCTGCTGTCAAAAGCCGCCATCGATGGAAAGCTCGCCACCCGCGCCGATGCCTCCAAACATCAGGGCGAGTTTAGAGCCATTGTCTCTGGTGTGAATGAAACACTCGACGCCGTCATCGGCCCACTGAACGTGGCCGCCGAATATGTGGATAGAATCAGCAAGGGCGATATACCGCCCAGAATCACGGATAACTACAACGGCGATTTCAACGAAATAAAAAACAACCTTAACCAGTGCATCGAAATCATGAACAACCTGCTGATTGAAGCCGCCCAGGTTGTTACCGCAGCAGCAGACGGAGAACTGGACAAACGCGCCAACGCCGACTTGTTTATCGGTGGATGGAAGAAGCTGGTGATCGGCGTCAATGACATCGTCACCAATATCGTCAATCCCTTGATGGTCACTGCCGATTATGTGGATCAGATTTCCAAGGGAGCGATTCCGAAAAAAATCACAGACAACTACAAAGGTCAGTACAACATTATCAAAAGCAACCTCAACCAGTGCATCGAGGCCGTCAACGCACTGGTCAGCGACGCCAAGATGCTGTCCATCGCCGCTGTTGAAGGAAAGCTTGCTACCCGCGCCGACGCCACCAAACATCAAGGCGATTTTGCCAAAGTTGTTGCCGGCGTCAATGAAACCCTTGATGCTGTCATCGGCCCTCTGAACGTGGCCGCCGAATATGTTGACCGAATCAGCAAGGGCGATATACCGCCCAGAATCACCGATTCTTACAACGGCGATTTCAACGAAATCAAAAACAACCTCAATCAGTGTATCGAAGCCGTCAATGCGCTGGTATCAGATGCTAAGCTGCTGTCAAAAGCCGCCATCGATGGAAAGCTCGCCACCCGCGCCGATGCCTCCAAACATCAGGGCGAGTTTAGAGCCATTGTCTCCGGTGTGAATGAAACACTCGACGCCGTCATCGGCCCGCTGAACGTGGCCGCCGAATATGTGGATAGAATCAGCAAGGGCGATATCCCGCCGAGAATCACGGATAATTACAACGGCGATTTCAACGAAATCAAAAACAACCTCAACCAGTGCATCGAAATCATGAACAACCTGCTGAAAGAAGCAGCTCTGGTTGTTACCGCAGCAGCAGATGGCGAACTGGACAAACGCGCCAACGCCGACTTGTTCATCGGCGGATGGAAGAAGCTGGTGATCGGCGTCAATGACATCGTCACCAATATCGTCAACCCCTTGATGGTCACTGCCGATTATGTGGATCAGATTTCCAAGGGAGCGATTCCGAAAAAAATCATGGACGATTACAAAGGTCAGTACAACATTATCAAAAACAACCTCAACCAGTGCATTGAGGCCGTCAACGCACTGGTCAGCGACGCCAAGATGCTGTCCGTCGCCGCTGTTGAAGGAAAGCTTGCCACCCGCGCCGATGCCACCAAACATCAGGGAGATTTTGCCAGAGTTGTTGCCGGCGTCAACGAAACCCTCGATGCCGTTATCGGGCCCCTGAACGTGGCCGCCGAATATGTAGACCGGATTTCAAAAGGCGATATCCCGCCGAAGATCACCGAC
>CAJBLH010000218.1 GCA_903953895.1 uncultured Desulfobacteraceae bacterium
AGATAGTTGCATGAGAGCGTGGCGTAAATCCTTTGACTATCAGCTCTTCGCGCAGTCTCTTTTCCACCCGCTTTTTCTCCTTGCGCAATGCTTTGAGTTGCTCCCGATTCGCTCGTCGGCTGGGTTTGCTCATGGCCTTAGGTGATTTCCAACAAAGAACATACCCATTATGATGCAATCATTGGTTCAATAAGAATATCCCATTTTGGCAATTTTGGGTTGCGTATTAAGCGTTTTTCAATTTCCCTCATAACTTTTTTTGAAAGAGATATGCCTTTCTCGTAAATGACAGTGCTAACTTCGACGATGGGATGAATTCCTTTCCAGAGCATAGTTTTCGCCCAATTTACCATGACATCAACACTGCTAAGCAAGGTACCATTCCAGTGCATTTCTAAGATTCCCCAGCACCGCTCAATGGGGTTGTATTTGCTGTGATAGGGTGGAAAATACAAAAGCTGTATGGGTTTTTCAATAGCATCAGCAAATTCTACGATCCGCTTCAGAAACTGTGTGCGAATACCACTACTTTCCGGTCCGTTATCCATTTTTAGCTGTATCTTATCAACACGTTGCTGCTCTGTAAGAGTTAGGGTACTCCACAATCCACATAGCGTATGCTTTTATCATTAAAAACGTGAGAAAAATTTACGTTTTTTGACTATGACCGCAAATGACAGTTGGCACCGGTATTGCTATTTGAAAAAAACAACGACGATATCTTCATGGTCAGGTCTGAATCTTTTATCAATTTCCTGATCGCAGGTAATTTTTTTTCACTGTCATTGTTTGCCTCCATCATCTCCTGTTGTACCAGATGAGCATCGATTTTAGCAAATCTTTCTGCCAAGTTTGGGCATCCATTGAGGATGATTTCCATGTACTCGGCGTTTTTCAGATTTTGAACCAATGGGGTGTCGGAAAGGAGCGATTTTAATAGCTTACTCATAGATGCCGTTCCACTCTTTTTTCGGCCACGGCGTTTTTCCCCCCGGAAAAACCTTTCCAGAATATTATTCGTTCTTTGTGGTTGAATATACACAACCCCTTCAGAGGTAGAAACAGGCAGTGGGTCTGCAAACAATTTTTCCCAGTATTTATCAATTTGATCAAGCATCTTGGCGTAGGTTCTCTTTCTCTGCGTATCACTGGCAAGCCATTTTCTAAATAAGGTCACTTTCTCTTCGATGTTTTTTATGTCCATTTCATCGCCGTTATCATTGATACCACACTTGCTTTCAGGAACGGCTATACGCATAGCCATGCGCAACTTGTCAAACACTTGGGCCTTGCGCTCCAGGCTGCTGGCCAGTTCATTGAGTTGCTTGTCTTCTACAACCTCTTTGAATGTCCGGTAAATCTGATAAAATGGTTTGTTGTCTTTGATATTGCCTCGAAGATGAATATCCATGATATTTGCCAGCAACCGGTGAGCTTTTTGCAGCCGCCGGTAAAAATCAAGATGCGGCCTGTCAAATGGAACGCCATAGCCATTTGACTGACGCTGGTATTCAAATACCCATTGGATTAGCGCGTATGTCGTAATCAAAGGAATATTCTCAAAAGAGGTGGTCTGCCATGTACCAGATTCAAGGCTTTCTATGATTTCTTCAATGCTCTGGCAGGCCGGGTCGATTTTTTGCTCAAGGTATTTTGATCTCTGCCTAAGTAGTGGCTTGACTTTAAACTTCCGCAAACGTTTCTGAAGCGTTGTATACTCATCCAGCAGCAAATCCTTTCCCAAATCACGTAGAAAGTGAAAGTGGCAAATGAAATCCGGCACTCCTTTAAAAACTTCTTTCACCGCTGCGATAATTCCGCGGCCCATATCATGTACAAGCGCCTTGGGTTCACCATACTGCTCTTTGATACGTTGAAAAAATGGAACAAGCAGCTCCGTTTTCTCTGAAGGGATTTTAATCGTGTCAAGCACCAGCTCGGAAATCTCATCAAGGCCACAAAACAAATTCGGGCTGTCTCCTTCACAGGTTCCATCCACATGGAGAATATAGCCGCCTTTTCGTGCCATTAGATTTCGAAGATTTGGTCGGCTTTGCCGATGTGCAAGCGCAAGATAAATGATGAATTTGCGGCCCAGATAACTTACTTCCCGTTCGGAGATAAATACATTCTTTGCCGCCATTGCGATCATGATTTCTCGGTTATTACGACAATGAACAAAAAGCGCTAACCCAACTTCCACAATAACGTCAAAACCAAAAGTTCCCCCTCTGGGAACGAGATTGTGCAGCTGTTCTGAAAAGAAAGTTTTTCGATCATGAGGGCAGAATAGCACTGTTTCCTTGGCATTAAAGGCTCCAATGTCCATGGTGACAACGGTCTTGGGTGAAGTGGTTTTCTGAACATGAAGCACGGAACCACATATCGGGCATATATCGGTCTCTGGATAGAAATGCAGAGTTGGCGCTTTCGGGAATAAAATGCTGGCGCTGGTATTGGCAATCATCTTTTGCACAAAGTCTTTGAGCAGTTTTAGAGCCGTAAATCCGGATTTTTTTTTACCAGCCCGTGAATTTCCAAAAATCCTTGAACGGCATCCCTGTCCATTTTGCTTTTCCGGATTTCAGACAGTGTCAGAATCTCTTCCATGGATATACTGTGATGCCTGATGATGGCAACCAGAATCATGACTGCCTCTGGATCGGAAAATGGTAACAACAGGCGTTTTGCTGATAACTGTTTCCCTCTGTTGAATTTGCTTCTTATATTCCAACTCGACTTTGTACAAATTGAGGGAGCTCAGGCTGCATAGCAGACTACATCCAGTAGCATTTCGAGAAAATCCTCGTGAAAATTGGTTAAGTCAAGCTTACAAGCTGAGTTCATAGAAT
>CAJBLH010000219.1 GCA_903953895.1 uncultured Desulfobacteraceae bacterium
AAGTCCGGTTCTGTGAGGGGTATTGAAGTTCCTCACATGGTTTGAATGATGTGACACTCCGCAGACCGAAAGGGCGGAGAAACAGGGAATACAAAGTAAACCTAAATGATAGGAACCATATTATGCCTACTCGACAAAAAAGAGCTATCTGGTTAATTTTTTGCAGCCATCATTTCTGACAGAAATAAACATTACATTTATAGATATTTGCAGCTAAATTGATATAATTCTATGCCTATTCGTGGGCATATACCACTGAATCTTCAGTCCATAGCAGTTGTTTAGCATGTATCAGCTCATTTGCAAATATCTATTGATATTGTGAAAGATAAATGTATTTTATTTACAATCAACCAGATCAAATTGAGAGGCAAAAAACGAGTCTCTCAGATTGAGAGGCAAAAAAAACGAGTCTCTCAAATTGAGAGGCAAAAAATTAAGCATCGTTTCTGCCATATCGCTAAACCTCCCGACCCTTCCCAAGCGGGGGAGGTCGAAGGGGCCGGCCCAAACGATGATCAATGCCCGAATATCCGTCAAGGTTACGATCGGTGATTTAACAGGTCTTGCGGTTTCGTTTGAAGCATTTTTCTTCTTCTTTGGCATGGTTCCTTCTGGCATTGACTTTTCAATCAGGGCAATATAGAGAAGCAAGGACAAATTATGAATGCCTGCGCAAAAATAACAGACAAGGGACAAATTACCATTCCCCGGGAAATTCGCGACATTCTAAAAACCAGGCTGGTTTCCTTCAGTATTGTCGATGGCGTCGTCATTCTCCGACCCGTTCACGATGTCGGCGGTTGCCTTCAGAAATACGCACGGAATGTTCCATCCGATGCAAATTTCAGTCAAATCCGGGAGGCGGCATGGGAGAAAGCCATCCATGAAAAACCCGATTCTTAATCTTCAGGATACCAATACGATCCGTGTATAGGACGACCAGCCGGTCGCCCCTACAACGATGATCAATACCTGAGAATCTATCGTTCATTTCTGCAGAACACTCCTTCTGACCCGCACCGATTCCAGTTTCGCCAGGGCCTTTTCCACGGCATCGATCAATTGCTCCACATCGTCGAGCGGTTTGAGAAAATAATCGAAAGCACCATGGTTCAGGGCTTCGATGGCCGTGGTGTGATCACCGTGGCCGTCGGACCCGACAATGACGGCTTTGGCCACTTCCTGGTTGACGCTTCGCAGGGGCTGCCGGCACGCATCAGTTTGAAGTTGCCATCAACCGCTTCCGGTCAATGTGCTACGAAACGTTTTGAATAGCTCCAACAACTATCGGAGAATATTCTTAGAATAAAGTTGCCTTGACTGTCAAACGAATAAAAACACCGCATCTCCAGCGCAAAGTGAAGCTGCTTGCCAGTGCCGAGTCGTATCAAATCGAACTTGCTTGTTTGTATCCCAAATGCTACAGATGATCCTGCTGGCAGGCGGCAAAAAGCCCACACAGAGCAAAGATATCAATGCCGCGATACAACTGGCTGGAAAATTGTAGGAGGACGACATGACATTGAAGTTGCGTAAATGGGATAGCATCGAATATCTCAAAACCGAAGAAGACATGGCCCTGTATCTTGAAGCCTGCATGGAAGAGGCCGGCGACGATGCTGCATTCATCACCAAAGCGATTGGCAACATCGCTCGCGCCCGTGGTATGAGCCAACTTGCCAAGGACACCGGTTTGGGCCGCGAGAGCCTGTACAAAGCACTTTCCGGCGAGGGGAATCCGAGCTTTGCGACAATTTTGAAGGTGACTCACGCGCTGGGATTCAAACTGCATGTTCACGGGCAGAGAGAAGACATACATAAAATTACGAAAATCGATTAACAACGTGTTCAACTCGGAAGTCTTCCGCTTTTTGCCTGAAGGCCGCTGATACAGGAGAATGATCATGCCATTACCGATCAACATAGACGATCTTCTTCACGGCCGCTCCGTGGAATGGGAGCGGCTGGAATTTAAAAAAGGGTGGAATCCATTGGATGCCCTTCACACCATCTGTGCCTTTGCCAATGATTTTCACAATCTTGGGGGTGGCTATATTATTGTCGGCGTTCAGGAGAAGGACGGGCAGGCAGTGTTGCCGCCAGTCGGTATCAAGAACGATCAATTTGACAGGATACAGAAAGAAATTCTGAATCTGGGACACAATGCGATTCAACCGAATTACCATCCTGTAATGGCGCCATATATCATCGGCAGCCGATCCATTCTTGTCGTTTGGGTACCGGGCGGACAGACCCGTCCCTACAAGGCACGGATCTCTCTGG
>CAJBLH010000220.1 GCA_903953895.1 uncultured Desulfobacteraceae bacterium
CGAATGAGGAATTACGAATTACGAATGGTGAAGGAGAATCGCCGGTTTGCGCTTGATTCTTAATTTCTAATTCGTAATTCCTAATTATTTTAGTGGCTTCAAGTCCGTCCATCACCGGCATCTGCACATCCATCAGCACCAGATCGTAGGGGAGGGTTTCCACGGCAGTGACCGCCTCGGCCCCGTTGGCCACGGCATCCGCCCGCAGACCCAGTTTGTTCAGAATTCCTACGACTACCTGCTGGTTGATGATGTTGTCTTCTGCCAGCAGGATACGCGCCTTGCTTCCGGCAAATAAGTTAAGGGTGTCATGGGATGAATGATGCGCTTCGATAGATTGCGGTTGATCCCCGCCCAGTCCCGATAGAGTCTGAGACAGCGCATTTTTCAATTCCTTGCGGCGTGTCGGCTTGTTCAGGTAGGCATCGAATCCGATCTCCTTCAGACGGCGAAAGTCGCTCATTATCCCTATCGATGTCAGCATCACCAGGTGGGTATCGGCTAACCGTGCATCGGCTTTGACAGCCAACCCGAGGGCTTCACCGTTCATGCCCGGCATATGCATGTCGATGATGGCAATCCGGAAAGGGTCGCCCGCGTCTTGTGCTTGAAGGAGAGCTTCGAGTGCTGTCGGACCGTCCGGCCCCTCGGTGGGTCGCATCCCCCATGATGTCAGTTGCGTGAGGAGAATTTGACGGTTTGTGGCGTTGTCATCCACAATCAGTGTTCTTACATTGCTTAAATCTGGAGGGGAGAGCATTTCCATTTGTCCGCCGTCCGGCTGTTTTTTTCAGTCGCGCCGTAAACCAGAACTCCGAACCTTGGCCGACTTCACTCTCTACGCCAACTTCGCCTCCCATCAGCTCGGATAGTTGTTTCGATATGGCCAGGCCTAAACCGGTACCGCCGTACTGCCGCGCAATCGATACGTCTGCCTGGGTGAAATCCGAAAAAATCAATCCGAGATTTTCTTTTGATATCCCAATGCCGGTATCTTGCACCGCAAAGCGCAGAAGGATGTCATCTTCATTATTTTCAACCAGTTTAACACGGACAGCGATTTCGCCGTGATGGGTGAACTTGATGGCGTTTCCCGCAAGATTGGTGAGGATCTGGCGCAACCGGCCCGGGTCGCCCTGAAGCCGAGTCGGTATGTCAAGATCTGCCGCGCAGAGAAGCTCCAACCCCTTCTCGTGAGCCCGTACCGCTAAAGTGGAGACGAAATCGTCCAGTAGATTCAATAAATCAAAGTCCAGCGTCTCAAGGTCTAACTTCTTTGCCTCGATCTTGGAAAAGTCGAGAATATCGTTTATCAGGCAAAGCAGTGTTTCCCCGCTGCTGCGCACGATTCCGGCATAGTGCTGCTGCTCGTCGTCCAGGTTAGTATCCAGAAGCAGCCCGGTCATACCGATGATGCCGTTCATGGGTGTTCGGATTTCATGACTCATATTGGCCAGAAACTCGCTCTTGGCGTGGTTGGTAGCCTCTATCTGCGTATTGGCGAGCAGAAGTTTTTCCTCCGCCAGCTTGCGGTCGGTGATATCTCGGCTGACGCCAAGCAGTCCGATCAGTGTTCCATCCAGTTCCAGATAAGGTGCTTTAAAAGTGTCCACCAGCATTTTTCGGCCATCGGGATAAGTGATCCATTCCTCGTTGTGCCGCGTCTGGCCCAACTCCAGCATGTGATTGTCATGATCCCTGAAAAAATCCGCGATTTCCTTGTCAAAGAGATCGTAATCGGTCCTTCCGACAATTTCATCCCTTGATTTCCCGACAAATTCGACGAAGGGAGGGTTGCAACCCAGATAAACGCCATTGATGTCTTTGAAGAAGATGATATCTGGTATTGAATCAAGCAATGCATTAATCAAACTGGACTGCCGTTTGATCTCCGCGATATCAACCATGGTAATATGGCACGTTTCTCCGTTATCGGTAACGATTCCGGTAAGGTGAACATACAATGGCGGATTGCCGGCAACGGACAATGTCACCTCGCATGATTCTTTGGCGTTGCTTGTAAATACTTTCTGCATAAAAAGCTGATAAATCGGTCTGGTATCGCGGGATATGAATAAGCCGAGCCGGCTGTTTTTCAACCGCGCGCGTTCTTTACCGAGCAATTGCGACCCGCAGATGTTCAGCTCGAGAATTTCATCTTTTTGGGAAATGGTAAAATAACCGGATGGCGCAAAATCATATAATTCGGTATATTTTTCGGCAGCATCCCGTGCGGCGGAATTGGCGATCAGGAGCTCTTCGTTCTGCAATTCCAGCTCTATCTGGTGTACCTGAAGCTCATGAATGAGTTTCAGCGTATCGGCTTCGGAAAGTGGCAAACCTGATTTTAGCGGGTTTTCTTTTAGCCAATCTTCCGCCTTTTGGCGAAGAATCGCTGCGGTGGATTTTTTACCGGCGTTTTCCATAATTCCATCCGATTCTGAAACGTTAGATTTTATCTTGTTTGCCAAACAGCACAGCAGCGAACATCAGCATCAGGCTTGACGCCAGTATGATTTTGGTTCTCAGATCGCATCTGATGATGCCTTTCAGATTGAGATTCCACCTTATCTGGAATCTCATTACGAGAAAATTGTGCATGACTATACTGTCAAATGTCATGGTGTTATGCGGTAACATCTTCGTGATTTACGCAATTTATCAACTAATCCCATGAATATCTTTCCTTATTGACATACTCCTGTGCTTCAACGCCTTTCCATATATCAGCCCCTAGCCCCTCCAGTTCCATGACCGAATTTTTGTTTCTCCTTTTCATGATGGATTTTTTGATCCTTGCTGATATTACTTCCAGAAGAGTCAATTGCTCATCTATATCTAAAAAAGAAATGCCTTTTATATACTCATCAATCGATATTTTACGCGCTTCCATTGCAATGCCCCCTTTGCCGAGATGACAAGGGTGGAGGGCGGAAGACAGAGGGCGAAGGGTTGATGTTTCATGGTTTGAATTGGCGGCAGAATCGGAAACATTTTTGTTACCTAAACACCCGCTGCTGCAACTCCATCGCCGCCCGATAGACCCTCAACTCCCGAAAAATCTCAATCCGCTCCCCCACCTTCCACCCCTCTGCCCTCCGCCCTGGCACAGACAGACGATACGGCGCCGGTAATCAAAAGAAAGCCTAACGCTGCGCATATCGTCGTTATGACACGATTCATCATCCACATCATGAGTTTCAACATGTATTGCACAATATATTTATCGAAATATCAGCAGAAAATGCATTCGATCGTCTGAAGCCCGATCGATAATTCACTGCACATGAATCCGCTTCCAGTGTGCAGTTTAACCCATTAGCAGGGGTTGTCAATTGGATTCCATCCCGTAGTGAATCGGCATAATCGTTCGCACTTCCCCCACCCACGGCTTGCAATGGTTCCATCTGCCCCTGCAGTTTTTCATTCAGATATTTTCATCCGATTCTGAAACGTTAGGTTTTATCTTGCTTGTTTTCATGGGCTTTTCTATCTGTATCTACCTTCTGTCTGCGGCCGGTGATGTCACGAATAATGCATTGGATTGCCATGTTATCACCTTCTAAATATACATTGCTGATGAACTCGACATTGATTTTTCGCCCATCAGCCGTTTCAAGCGGTAAGTTTTCATAGCGGACGAATTCCTTCTGCTGCAATTCTGAAAATTTAGCTTGATTGGCGACGATATCTTTAAAGAATCCAATTTCCCAGATTGTTTTTTTCATCAATTGTTCGAGTGAATACCCCAGCATCTCAACCAGAAAAGGATTCACATTCATGATCTTTCCGGTTTCTGCATCGAGAATAAGAATTCCGTCTTTCGCCGATTCAAAGAGGCGACGATAACGGGTTTCCGAAATGCTCAGCGCCTTATTCAGTTTCTTCAGTTCCATTTCCAACTTTTTGGCGGTGGCTATATCGGAAAATGTGATCACCAGCCCGTCGATATGATCGTCTAACGTGCGGTAGGGCATGATCCGTACATTAAACCACCGTTGGTCGGTTGTTGTAATTGCTGTTTCGATCGATGTCAGGGTTTTGATTACCTGCCGGGCATGGCTATCAAGTTCCGGGTACTGCAGATCGGTTACAATATCGGTAAAAGGCCTGCCGATATCCGTAGCGCGCAGTTTGAATAAATTGGCGACATTGTCGGTATATCTGCGAATATTCAACTCTTTATCCAAGAAAAGGGTGGCGACTTCGGTGCTGTTGAGCAGGTTTTTCATGTCGTTGTTGGCCTGTACAAAATCATTTATCTTGCTCTGCAGTTCGATATTGACCGTTTGCAATTCTTCGTTCAAACTCTGCATCTCTTCCTTGGATGTGGTAAGTTCCTCGTTGGTGGATTGCAGTTCTTCATTGGTGGATTGCAGCTCCTCGTTGGTGGACTTTAGCTCTTCCTGCGATGTCTGCATCTCTTCATATATGCCTTGCCGGTCTTCCTTGCTGCGTTGCAGTAGAATCTCCAATTCCTTCTGTCTTCCTGTTGAACTTCCTTTTCCCGTTTTCATGTTCACCGCATCGTGCTCTACAAATGCCGGCACATCGGTAAACACGACCATGATCATGCCTCTTATCGAAACCGGTTTTTCGATGCATTGAATCGTAACATCCACAAACTGCGTGCCGGCGGGGGTTTTTATGTTAATATTACGTAAAATCAGTTCATCGAAGTTATCTTTGGCTTTTCGGAAGGCGCCCGGTAACTCCTGACGCAATTCGTTGCGCGCCATCGCATAAATGTTCCAGTTTGCCTTGCCGGCAACCAGTTCGAGGTATTTTTCGATACTACCCGTAATGTAAAGGATATCGCCTTCGGGGTTGACCAGTACACTGGCGGGAGCAAAACGCTGAAGCAAAATCTGATCGGCAAGAACCTGTATATTTTCAACTGCATTGGGTTTTGTTGTCGGTACTGTCGCCACTGCTTTACGGGCAAAGGAGCTGGGGAAATCAATGGCCTCGGACGGCAGAGGCACTGCGCGTCTGTAAATTTTCAATCTGCCGTCAATCTCCTCAAACCCCTCTTTCTGGTTTCCAGGGGTTTCGGCAGTGCCAAGAATCAGGATTCCACCGGAATTGAGGCTGTAATTAAACAGTTTCACCAATTTATTCTGTAATTCTGGTTCCATATATATCAGCAGATTGCGGCACATGAGAATGTCGAGTTTGGTAAAGGGCGGATCTTTGATCACATTCTGAGGGGCAAACACCACCATTTCGCGTATGGCGGTATTCACGCGGTAATTTTCAGCTTCAGAAGTAAAAAACCGGCTGATGCGCTCGGGCGATACATCGGCAACCATGTTTGAAGAGAAAATACCTCTACGGGCGATCTCTATGGCATCAATGTCGAGATCGGTGGCGAATATCTGCAAAGACAGGTTTTTGCGAATTTCAGTTCTTTCCAGTGCTTCTTTAAAAATAATCGCCAATGAATAAGCCTCTTCACCGGTCGAGCAGCCTGTTACCCAGGCGCGTAATATGTATCCGTCGTGCAATTCGTTCAACAGGGCGGGAAGAACATTTTCCAGGAGCATTTTCCACACAGCCGAATCGCGGAAAAAGCTGGTAACGCCAATCAGCAACTCTTTGAAAAGTATCTGAACCTCTTGAGGATTTTCCTGCAACAAGCGGACATAGGCATGTATCCTGGCTATCTGGTGTATGCCCTTGCGCCTGTCGATGCGGCGAAGCAGCGTATTTTTCTTGTACTGAGAAAAATCGTGACCCGTCTGCTCGCGGAGTAGAATGAAAATTTTTTCGAGGTTGCTTTTACTATCTGTATCGGGCTCGGTTTTAAATAGCGGCGTAAACTTTAGAAAATCAATCAGTTTGGCGGGCAATTCTTCAACAGGCGCCACAATATCCGCAATGACGGCTTCGGTTGCGCTGCGCGGCATGCTATCGAATTTTGCCGTGGCAGGATCTTGCACCAGCACCACACCGTTCTTTTCTTTAATGGCTTTCAGGCCCAGGCTGCCATCGGAGCCCATACCCGAAAGGATAATGCCGATGCTGTTTTCCTGCCTGTCGGCGGCCAGTGAACGAAAAAAAATATCAATCGGTAACCGCAGACCCCGTGTTTCGACCGGATCAAACAAGTGCAGCGAACCGTTCAGCAAAGACAAGCTCTTTTTGGGGGGGATTACATAGACGCAGTTCGGCTGCACTGTAAGAGAATCAACTGCCTGAAAAACCTTCATCGGGGTAATTCGCTGCAACAACTCGGGCATAATACCGACATGGTTTGGGTCGAGGTGTTGAATAACCACGAATGCCATGCCATTGTTTTTGGGCATATTACCAAAGAACAGCTCCAATGCTTCAAGCCCGCCGGCAGAAGCACCAATGCCCACAATGGGAAAATCTGGCGCCGGGGAAACGACAGATTCACTGGCAGTTAAGGTTTCGACGACGAGGGGTGTTTTATCCGATAGATTCTGTGAATTATCTTCTTTGGATACAGCCTTTTTACTTTTGCTTGCTGCGCTTTTCGGTTCTTTCATCATGGTTTCTGATTCCTCCTCTGCGATATTTTTCTCCGCCTGCCGACATAAATTGTCCACATATAGACTTTCAGAAAATTCATTTCGCAAGGCTGCAGGGAGGGAATTGGCCTTTTTCGGCCATTCCCTGATCCTTCAATTGACTCTGTGCTGGTGTAATGACATCATCCTGCATCACTTCCTTGAAATGGTCAAACTGTCTTTCCAGATCATTCATAAACGCACCGGCTGCGGTCATATCCTGAGCTATAGCTGCTTTCTCCATCTCGAACGCCACGGACTGCAATCGCTCTGCGCCGACATTGGCGGATGCCCCCTTGATCGTGTGAGCCTGACGTTCGACACCGGAAAGATCACCAGATTCCTGAAAGGCTTTCATGGCCTGGATCTGCAGCGGGATATCCGCCAGAAAATTATCAAGTATCATTTTGACCATGTTTTCGTCATCCATCAGACATTCCATCAGCATCTGCCTGTTCCAGACAGGCGGATCATCAGACTTTACCTCGCGTGTGATTCCCGGCTCCCTTTCACCTTTTATGTTTTCGCCTTCATCCTTGATCTTCGGCAGCCATTTCTCCAGCCGGTCCACCAGTCCATGCAGCGATACTGGCTTGGATATATAGTCTGTCATGCCTGCCGCCAGAAATTTCTCCCGGTCGCCCTGCATGGCGTGGGCGGTCATGGCGATGATTGGAATTTCGAATGAGGAATTACGAATTACGAATGGTGAAGGAGAATCGCCGGTTTGCGCTTGATTCTTAATTTCTAATTCGTAATTCCTAATTATTTTAGTGGCTTCAAGTCCGTCCATGACCGGCATCTGCACGTCCATCAGGATCAGATCGTAGGGGAGGGTTTTCACGGCAGTGACCGCCTCGGCCCCGTTGGCCACGGCATCCGCCCGCAGACCCAGCTTGTTGAGGATGCCAAGCGCCACCTGCTGGTTGATGATGTTGTCTTCTGCCAGCAGGATACGCGCCTTGCTTCCAGCAAATAAGTTAATGATGTTTCGGGCTGAATGATGCGTTTCGATAGATTGCGGTTGATCCATGCCCAGTCCCGACAGCGCCTGAGACAAGGCATTTTTCAATTCATGGCGGCGTGTCGGCTTGTTCAGGTAGGCATCGAATCCGATCTCCTTCAGGCGGCGAAAGTCGGTCTTTATCCCCATTGATGTCAGCATCACCAGGTGGGTATCGGCTATGCACGCATCGGCTTTGACAGCCAGACCAAGCGTTTCGCCGTTCATGCCGGGCATGTGCATGTCGATGATGGCAATCCGGAAAGGGTCGCCTGCATCTTGCGCCTGAAGGAGAGTATGGAGCGCTGCCGGACC
>CAJBLH010000221.1 GCA_903953895.1 uncultured Desulfobacteraceae bacterium
CGTGGATTGACGTGAAAGCCGGGTACGACCATCGTTTCGGTCGATTCGGTGAATGATTTTATTTGCCGCTGGTTCCCAAGCTCCAGCTTGGGAACCCAGTCGGGAAGCTCCCGCTTCCCGTGTTCATGTCATTTCTCATGCATTCGAATCATCATGGGAAATGACACGAAGCTGGAGCTTCGTGGTGTCGGTTCCCAAGCTGGAGCTTGGGAACCAGCGGACTTGTGTTATTGTCACGCTAATCCACGATGAACCTATCATTTTCTCTCCATGGACTAAAGAAAAAAGTGTTATTGTTATTAAACTCGTCTTCCGGTTTTGATGATGCCACTCAGGATACGGACACCTTTCCAGTCGTCAGATTCAAAGGAATCTGTTCTTGACAGAAAGTCGGCCAGGTGCTACCCAAATTCACCAAAAACGTTAGCTTTTATCGCAAGCGGCAATGAAAGGCCCAAAATGGTTTTCAGTTCCATGACTTTTTTGACACTGTTTCTTCCCTTAGTACTGGTGGGTTATTATATCTGTTTTATCCCTGCTTTTGTTAAACACCGATCCGTTGCCCGCCGCCTGCCCGCCAATTTGTTTCTACTGGCATCCAGCCTCCTTTTTTATTTCTGGGGCGAAGGGTGGCGAGTGTGGGTGCTGGTGGCATCGTGTGTGGTGAATTTTCTGCTGGCTCGCCTGATGATGTGGCGAATCACCCTTTCGACACAGAATGACGGAAGAAAAAAATATATCTTCAACTGCTCGGAAATACTACATTCGGGCGATCCGCGAACCGGAACTCAAAAAATATTGCTGGCAGCCGCCATTGTTCTCAATCTCGGGTTTTTGATTTATTTCAAATATTTCAATTTTTTTATCGATAACATTGCCGATGTCTTTCCGCCTGCCTGGCAAGTTCACACATGGGCCAGGGTGGCGTTGCCTCTGGGCATCAGTTTTTTCACCTTCGAGTCGATGAGTTACGTCATCGATGTCTACCGGGGCGATGTGCCGGCGGAAAAAAATCTCATCAATTTTTCCTGTTATCTCACGATGTTCCAGCACCTGGTGGCCGGGCCTGTCATCAGGTACCGGGATCTGTATCACTATTTGACGGAGCGGACACTGTCGCGCTCTCTGTTCGCCTCCGGCGTCCGGCGCTTCATTATAGGGCTATCAAAGAAAGTGCTGATCGCCAACACGGTGGCTGTAATTGCAGACAAAGCATTTGAACTGCCGCCGAATGAATTGACCACAGCCACGGCATGGCTGGGAATTGTTTGCTACACCCTGCAAATATATTATGATTTCTCCGCTTATTCAGACATGGCGATCGGGCTGGCCCAAATGTTCGGGTTTGAGTTTCTGGAAAACTTCAATTATCCCTACTTTGCCCGTTCTGCACAGGATTTCTGGCGCCGCTGGCATATCTCGTTGTCCTCGTGGTTCCGCGATTACCTCTACATACCGCTGGGTGGCAACCGTCAACGCCCATGGCGGACTTACCTCAATTTATTGTTTGTTTTTTTTCTTTGTGGTCTGTGGCATGGCGCAAGCTGGGTTTTTGTTGCCTGGGGATTGTATCACGGATTTTTTCTGGCTGCCGAACGCCTGCTGGCGCGCGGCAAAAAAGTGGCCGATGGGCCGAATCTTGTCTGGAAACCTATCTTATCGCTATTGGGTCATGGGTATGCCGTACTGATGGCGATGGGAGGCTGGGTGCTTTTCCGTTCGGAAACATTTACACAGGCATGGGGGTATTACGGTGCATTGATTGGAAATAGTGACGGAGGAGCCAGAGCGAATGCGATCTGGCTTTATTATGCACTGGATGCGCAGATTGCCATTGCGGCCGGCGTGTTGTTTTCCATGCCGCTCTTGCCGGCTCTGTCCCGATGGTGGAACAGGCAACGTCTGCTACTGGCCTTGACGGAAAAGCCACTGAATGGCGTGTTTTTACAAAGCATGGAGCTGGGGCGAACATGTGTTTTGCTTTGCTTGCTGTTGCTGTGTTTTCTGCCGTTGGCTTCCGGCACGCACAATCCATTTATCTATTTTCGCTTTTAGGGGGCATCTTACGTGAAATCTTTTTGCGTCAAGCGGTTGAAGTATGTGGAGTGGCTGCTGATTTCAGGGATGTTCCTCATTTTGTTTACACCCCTGGCAGGAAAGATACTGAGATGGCCGCCGGAGCTGGATTTAAAAGAGAACCGGCATCTGGCCCAACCGCCGGATGTCGGGGGAACATCCTGGAACGAATTGCCCGGTGCATTGGATCGGTGGTGGAATGATCGTTTCGCTTTTCGAACCCAGTTGATTCCCCTGCGGGAATCGATATGGCTGGATCTGTTGCGTGTACCGGGTAAACAATATGTGCGGGGATTCGACGGACACTTGTTTCTGAATCTGATGCCGGGCGAACAATTTCATGGGGACCAAAATGCCACGGTTCTAGACTATTTGGGCTTTTATCGGTTGACGGCGGATCAACTGTTGAACTGGACCGATTACTTGGAGGGAAAAAGCGCCTGGCTTCGGGCTTACGGTATTCATTACCAGTTTGTGATCGCACCGAACAAGATCACCGTTGAGGATCGTTTTCTGCCTGATCGGATACGGATGGCCAAAGGTAAAAGTTATTTAGATCAATTACGGGAACAGGTATTCCCACAATTGACACCGAATGTTGACTTGCTGGATTTGACGCCGGTGCTGATCGCAAAAGAGCAAGAAACGGGAGTTCCGATGTTCAGTCGCATTGATGACGTTGCCCATTGGAACTGCGCTGGTTTTTCCACTGGATTGATGGCAATGGACAAATCCCTGCGCCGCTATTTTCCCGATATGCCGGCCTTCCCGGACGACAAATTTGAAATACAGCAATCCGCCATCGATCCGACGCGTTACACCTGCCGTTGGAAAAACGACCTGCAGGTACACGCCGTAGAAGAATCGATTATTGCCGTTCGCACAGGCGAATGGATGGATTCAAAATGTTCGAAGGCTGAGGGACGGAAAGGTAAACTATTTTTATTTTCGGATTCATCCTGGAAGTGTTTTTGCTATGGACTGGAATTGTTCCTGCCTGGCACTCATACCGCATTCCCCTACCAATGGGAGCATCATAGACATGCAGATGTCCGCAGTGTGACATTTAACGAATTGCAACGTATGGTACTGACTGAGAGACCGGATGTGGTCGTGGAGGCGCAAACAGAGCGGGCCATGCTAATTCCTCCCAGAATCGGAACACCTGCAGAATTTCGGATGGCTGCCCAATTTTCTCGGGGAAATACAATTTTTCTTTGGAACACAGATAAATCTGATGCCATAATTGGGAACAACGTCGATAGAATCGATGTGGATAAGAATATCGGCGTTGTCTATATCACTTGTGACAATCCAGTTTTGCTAACATCGCAGCCTGTTCCAGTATCCAAAGATTCGGAAACCGTTATGCTCATCGATATGGATGCGCCTGATGCCGGGATGCTTCAAGTCTTTTGGTCGGTCAATGAAACGTTTTACGAAAATGATTCAACAAAAACAGCCTTGGAAATTGGCCGCAATGTAGTCTTCCTGTCAATCCCGTTACCGGCTGATCATGCATACTGGTTGAGAATTGCCCCCGGCGCTGCTGCAGGCAAGTATGCCTTCCGCAAGATTGAGATCCGCGAAGCGACTCCGGTCAATTTTCAATTACGATAGACCCAAAGAATTTGATATCATGACTAAAAAAGATCACATTTCAGAACGGCTGCCATATGTGGAAACCTACCTGAGCGAAAGAAAAGATGTGGTATTCGCCTATCTTTTTGGGAGTTACGTCACAGGTAAGGTCCACCCGCTAAGCGATGTGGATATTGCCGTGTATCTTGATAGCCTGGAAACCGTTCACTCCTCCCCCTTCCCGACATCCCCCCGCTGTGGGGAGACATCTGAACGATTGGTTAACCTGGATATTTCAGAAAAAAGATTGGAGATATTGGGACATTTGAATGAAATATTCAAAACTGATGAAGTCGATCTGGTGGTTCTAAACACCGCCCCCCTTACCCTGAAAATGAAAATCTTGCAATCCAGGCGGGTGATTTCCGATAACCAGCCCTTCAAACGCCATATCTTTGAATCAATCACCACAAGAAGCTACCTGGATTTCTCCGTTCTTGAAATGCGATTGCTGGAAAGGCGGTTTTTATATGGTTGATAAAGTTCTTGTTTTGAGAAAACTGGCCGAAGTTGAAGAATATCTGTTCCAAATCAGGGAATTTTCCGGCATTTCAACCACCGATTATTCGGCAGATTGGAAAATCCAGCGCATTGTTGAACGGACACTTCAAATGATGATTGAAACCTGCCTCGATATTGCAGGACACATCATTGCGGATCAACGGTATCGGGTGTCTGAAAATTATGCCGATATGTTTAGGGTTCTATGGGAGAATACCATTATCGATGAGAAGCTGTTTTTATCTTTAGAAAAGATGGCAAGATTCAGAAATTATGTCGTGCATCATTACGATAAAATCGAACCGTCTATCGTTATTGCCATACTGCATAAAAATTTGGATGATTTTCAAAAATTCAAAGAAGCGATCATTCTGTTTTTGAAAAAATAAGATTGCATCATCCAACGAATGATGTATTCATATCAGACGCTGTGCTTCAGGAGTTGAACTGCGGAAACTATCTGCGCAAGAGGGATATTATGGAGTTTGTGTCACATATCCCGTTATTGCTGCCGATCAGTGAACTTGAGCCGATTGTGGATTTTTACATTGCCAACCGCGTTATGCCGAAATCTCTCATAGGGGATGCATTGCATCTTGCGTATGCCAGTTATTACGGTATCCGGTATCTTCTTACATGGAATTGCAACCATCTCGCGAATGCGAATAAACGGAAGCATATCCGGATCATCAACGGTCGTCTCGGTCTGTCAACGCCTGAGATCATCACGCCGTTGGAACTGTTTACAGAAGAGGCAGAGCTATGATTTACTCAGAAATATTACAGGAAAAGAATCGGATACAGGCGAAATTGTCCGTCGAAAGCGGATCGGCGCATGAATATCTGATACGCTCCCGCCTTGCAACTGAAGAGATAGCAAGGTCATTCGGATTCAGTTTTAAATATGCTGAATTATCCGAAAATAATATTGAAAAGATAGACGGCATTCTGATCGGAACGGTTCAACATAAAGCCTAACGAATAAGGATAGATTGTGAGCGCGAAGCGAACCACAATCTTATTCGTTTGGTTGGACAAAGCCGCATGCGCGGCAGAAAAAAACAACAAAAAAAACTGATGATTGGTGTATAACTCCCGCACCTGCCTAATTTCGGGCATGTCATAAAAAAGGAGAATACACCATGAATCCAAATGAAGTAAATCGATTTAACGAGCTTTATCAATGTCACCTGAGGCTGTTGAAACTTCAGGGGAAAAGCCAGAAAACAATTGATTCCTATTCCCGGGCCGTCCGCCGAGTCGGTGAGCGTTTTGACTGCTGTCCTGATCAA
>CAJBLH010000222.1 GCA_903953895.1 uncultured Desulfobacteraceae bacterium
CCCATAACTGACAGCCACTTCCTGAATTCGTTCTTCCAGCTTGACTTTCAGCATGCCTGCATCTTCAACGCGAAACTGACTGAAATCGATCCGGATTACGGGATGCGGTTCCCATGCGTGGTCCACGCTGTCAATCCACAGCCCTTTGAACAATTCTCTTTGTCCCAAAAAAATCGCTTCGAGTGTGGACAGCAGCAGGCTTTTTCCGAACCGGCGGGGGCGGGACAGAAAATAGACTCCTTTTGAATATCGAACCATTTCATATATATAACGGGTTTTATCCACATAAAGAAAGCCACCCGTGATCAAATCGGCGAATGACTGAATTCCGATGGGCAACGGCTTTGGCATGGTCGTGTCTCCTCAATCATGAAAATAGCTTAATTCACGAAAAACATAAAGGTATACTGCAAACGGGCGTAATCTGCACTTTCCTGATGCTCCATCCCCCAGCGGGGGGAGGGTAGGGTGGGGGTTCAAAAATTAAGATTATGACCGTTGACAGTATAAAGAAAAACCATAAAAATCATTCCAGTTGTTGCAGCCATCTGCGGCCTTTTTCGGTTAGCCGGTATTGCTGCAGACGGCTGTTGGGTTTATCGGGGATGGTCATTTCAATCAGCCCATCGGCCAAAGCAGGTCTGAGGTAACGCTCGCGGAACGACTTGCGATCCTGTAGCTCGATGGCGTTTTGCAGCGATTCGCGGGTCATTTCACCTTGCATCACCGTAAGCAACCGACCGACTTGGGGGGTGACTTGAGGGGTGACTTGGGGGGTGGTCACGGCATATAGGATCATCTTGAGCATGAACGCGATAAACGGGGCGGAATCGGTCTGATGGGTGCTTTCTTGTAATGCCTGGTAATACTCAGCTTGATGCGCGAAGACCAAACTTTCCACTGGAATATCGGCGAAAAGAGGATTCCAGCGAGCCAGAATCAGGCTCTGCCACAGGCGCCCCATGCGACCGTTGCCGTCGGCAAAGGGGTGGATGAACTCAATGCAAAAACGGTCATAGGCGACCAGCGCGTTGCGTACCTCCTGCACCTCGCGGGGTGGAGCGATCACCCGTTTGCCATCCAATATCGCGGTAATCTGCGATTCATTCAGAGAGTTCCCTTCGATGGCCAGCGATCCGTGAATAGTGCGGATGCGGTTGATGCGCCGCAGGTGCAGCACCTTGGTCTGGTCGGTGAGAATGGTAAGTCGCCCCACTGCTTCGCTGATCTGAGCGACCCGATTCAGGATCGCGTGGGTGATGGTGTAAGATGGTAATGATATGATATGCAAGTTTCACTCGACCCCTAAGGCCTTAAATGCAGCATCAACCGGATCGGAATAGAAACTGGTCTGAAACTTGGCAAATAGTTCGCCGGGGATTGTCGAAATGTCACCGACGCTGCTTGTGGGTATTAAAATCCGTTTTGCGCCCGAATCAAACGCCACTTGAAGGGATTCCGCCAGGTTTACCGTTTTAATAATTGTCCCCCCAAGGCTCATGTCGCCAAGAACCACCAGTTGACTCTGGAGCGGTTTGTTCATCATGCCGGAACATAAGGCGACGAAACTGCACAGGGTCAAAGCGCCTGCAGCACCGGTATTGTGCATTTCCACAACATGCAGGTGATAGTCATGATCTCCGGCTTTGCTCATGGCGGTGACTCTATTGATGTTCGCCTTGAAATAATCAAAAGCAATCTTGATGGCTTCTTTTGTCTTAGTGTCTGCACCTGAACCGGATATGGACAGTTTCCCCTTGCCGCCGGTCACCTGGAGTTCCAGCCGGTAAAGCCCCAAATGTCCTGCCGCCCCACATGCAACCGTATGCAAAGTTCCGGGTTTCATGGGCCCTTCAGGGATCAATGATCCGCCCCCATGCTCCGGAACACTCACAAATCTTTCTTCCAGGGTGTCATTGTCGATGTAACTGAAATGCACATCATAAAATTCCATGCCGCCGATTTTTTTCAGTTGCTCCTTTACCCGGCGCCGTGTTTCCAGCGCATAGACAAGGCACTTTTCCACCGCATCCTTGTTAAATTCGCCCTGCGGATAGAGAAGCTTCAGGAAGCCGGAAACCGTCTTTCGGACCGCAATCACATCTCTCTGGTTCAAGTTGTTTCCGATCTTGAAATACTTGTCGATGGCGTCCGTAAAGGTTCGCTTGCGCATTTCCCGTAAAAACTCCGCCAGATAATCGACGATCAGACCATATTGATTGGTCAGAAATTCCGGCCGCATCTTCGGGATTTCCCATCCGGGCAGATAGGCGTGCATCCGGTCAAAAAAAGCGGCATCAATCATCTCATCCGGGAATGGCGCAAATAAATGGCTCGTTTTGACAAGTATATCCACACTCTGATTGATATTGCCGACAAAAACCATCGCCGCATTGGCATTGATCATGTCCCGGCCTCTGGAAAAAGATCCGGATGCCATGAAGTCTTTCATGATCTGCACGCCATCCTTGTCTTTGAATTTGATACCGGCCACTTCATCGAAGGCCACCACGTCCCACATGCCGACCAGCCCCACCAGCCGGCTGCTCATGTTGTAAAAGAGGTTGGCGACGGTGGTCTGTCCGCCGGACACCAGAATGGCGTTCGGGCTGATTTCCTTGTATATATGACTCTTTCCGGTTCCCCGAGGGCCAAGTTCGCACAGATTGTAATTGTTTTCTACCAGCGGGATCAGCCGCGCCAGCAGATGCCATTTGACCCGTTCCGAAAAATGGGTCGGTTCCAAGCCGGTCGATCGCAGCAGTACGTCCATCCACTGGCTTTCGGTAAACGCCTTGCGCCCTTCAAAGACAGAATCCAGATCGAGATTGGGCAGTTGGATCGGCTTAAGTTCAGAAAGGATA
>CAJBLH010000223.1 GCA_903953895.1 uncultured Desulfobacteraceae bacterium
ATAAAAGTTTTTTTTATCCTATAGCGGAAGTCTCAGCATTTGTCCTGCAGAAAATGAATATTGGAAAATTTATCAAAGAGCATGGAACAAATTAAGTGGTAGGCGGGCCACCATGCCATGAAAATGTACAAAGTCGAGTATTATATATATTGTATATTATACAGCCCAGGCTACCGGAGCCGCTACGCGGAGTTCCTGAAGATCGATTTTCCACGCCTACCATTGACTGGAAACCTGGAACTGTTCCGCTCATTAGAGAGTCTTGGTCATGAACTTGTCTGTCTGCACCTATTGGAACCGCCCAAAATCATGCAACTTATCTCAGGCTACAAAGGCCCGAAGAGCCCAGATGTCAAAAGGGTTGGCTGGTCGGATAACACTATCTGGATAGATGCTCCTGTAACAAAGAAATGCCAGCCAACTATGCTCGGCACTGTCGGTTTTCATGGTGTGTCCGAAGATGTCTGGAACTTCCGCATCGGCGGCTACCAAGTTTGTGAAAAGTGGCTCAAGGACCGAAAGGGTCGTACTCTTTCTGATGACGACATAGCCCACTATCAAAAGATCATTGTCGCCATATCCGAGACCATCCGCATCATGAAAGAAATCGATGAAGTGATCGATAAGCACGGCGGTTGGCCGGGTGCTTTTCAAAGTGGAAAGAAGGGTGATGAATGATGGACTTGGAAAAAACCCAACTCTGGGACGACTTTCTTGCGGCATGGCCACCGGAGCGGGTTCGGGAAATGTCTGTCGAGGAATATACCAATCCCGATAAAGAGGATGCCTTCATCTACTGGATAGAAACCCGTCTTGAAAAACTGGGCAGTATTTGGGGTGGCTCGGCCTTCAAATTCGGCATCTATTATCGGGACAACAAGGAGCAGAAAGAAGCGGGAAGAGGGCGAATATGGGGGGATACCTACGCCTGGCTATCAAGTTACGGCAAAACGGAAGCTGAGGCGTTCGGCACAATTCGCACGCGTCTTATCGATATTCTGGATGCAGTTCAAAACGGCAACCTGGACCGCATCGACGAGGTGGATTTCGCACCGGTCGTCAAATGGAAAGTGGCTTTTCTGTACCAAAACCGTGAAAATCCGATCATCTTTCCCATCCTCAAAAAAGAAGCTCTGTTTTATCATTATCGTGCCATCGATCCAACGGCAAAAATGAGGCTGACACCTTACAGCGTCATGTACACCACCCTGCTGGAGCGCAATCGGAATCTGGGGGATATTTTCGATATTGCAACCGCCCTGTGGAATGAATTCAATACTCACAGAAATCGTAAACCCCGGGCGTGGGCCGTGCCGCTTTCCTGGACGATGGATGCCGCACAATGTGTACAGCTCTGCGGAAAAACACGGATCGAACCGGAAGATGTGGACGCGGGGCTGAACAAGATTCTGTCTGATGTTGAGCTGTCGGAAGGCGATTTGCTGGCCTTGCTTATCGAAGGGGATGTGCGGGCAGTCGGCACGCTGACCAATGCAGAACCCGGCGAGTATTCCTGGAATCAGACGCCGGTGGATTTTCCTTCGGGGCTTTTGGTGATCCCCACATCCGAAGTCCGTGAGCTCGATGCCGCTGAACAGGAAGAGATTTGGAGTCATGTTCCAATAGCGGATGCCCCCCCTTCAACAGGACCGAAATATTGGAAGATCGCCCCCGGCCCTCGTGCCTGTGGGTGGTCCGATTGGCATAAAGAAGGAATTGCATCTATCGGCTGGCCTGAATTGGGCGATCTTGCCGGAATATCCCGAGATGATTTTGAAAAGCGAAGAGAGGCATGCGCCAATAAATTTCCAGGCTATAAAAAAAGAGGCATGGTACAGGTCTGGAAATTTCGGGATATCAAACCAGGAGACCGAATCATTGCCAACAATGGCCAGTATGTGGTTGTCGGAATTGGAACCGTTACAGAAGGATACAGGTATTCACCAGGCTGGCATTTTGTTGATGGGGAAGATTATGCGCATCAGGTAAAAGTTCAATGGAACGACATGGGCCCGCGTAAGGTAAACAAGCCGGGTTGGCTTAATACGCTGAAAGAATTACCCGAAAGCGAATTCGAAGAAATATCCGAAACTCAGATAAGTAACGATATCGATGATGCCGGTGCAAAGCCTGTCGAAATGGGAGTTCCGTCCCCCGCAGCACCCTGCATTCCCCGAAGCATTATTCTTTACGGCCCGCCCGGCACCGGCAAAACATACAGCACCATTCGGCGCGCTCTGGAACTGATTCTTGGTCCAAAATCCATAGAAGGGCTTCCGGATGAAACCCTTGTTAAAATATTCCGGGAAAAACAGGCCCAGGGGCAGGTGGAATTCGTTACCTTCCATCAGGCGTATGGTTATGAGGAATTCGTGGAAGGCATCCGGCCCGTGTTCGGCAATCATGAAGGAAGCGAAGTCTGTTATGAACTTCATGACGGCATCTTCAAACGCATCGCCCTGCGTGCAGCCGCCGAAGGGCTTATTGCCAGAGACGAGGTTCCGGACTTCGACACGCTTTGGTCATTGCTCCTCAATAACATCGGAGAGGAAGAAACCCGCGTTGTCACGAGCATCAGTGGAAAGCCATATATTCTTCGCACCAGCGGCCGCGGCAGCCTTCATATCTATCCCTGCGAACTCGGCGGAGATGGTTCCGTTATGAAAGTCGATGAAGATTCGTGGCAGATTGCTTCCAGAAAATATACGCAGATGCTCTGGAACCACCGGAACGAATTGGGTCCGGAGCCCAAGGATATCGACACGACGAAAACATCCCAACTATTTGCCCGCGAGTTCAAAACATCCGGCGGCCACCATTATGCGGCCATCTGGATAGCCTATCGGGAATTGCTGAATTTATCCCGGTCCGTTTCCGGCCGTAAGCAGGGGCTGATAGCATCGACAGAGCTCGTACAGCAGGCACTCGACAGACCCAGCGCCGGGGGTGCATCGTTTTCGTTCTCGTCGGCAATGCCCCAGTATGTTCTCATAGTTGACGAAATCAATCGCGGCAATATCAGTAAAATTCTGGGGGAGCTGATCACCCTTCTGGAACCGGACAAACGATTGGGTATGCCTTCGGAACTCAAACTGCCCCTTTCCTACTCGCCGGAACACCGCTTTGCCGTCCCGCCGAATCTGCATGTCATCGGCACCATGAACACCGCCGACCGTTCCATCGCCCTCATGGACGTGGCCCTTCGCCGCCGGTTTACCTTTGAAGAATTGATGCCCGATTCCGGGGTGATCGCAAAGGTACTCGGAAAAGAAGTGGCCGATCGGTTTCTGATTGATCTCGTCATCGACATATTCGATACCATGAATCACCGCATCCGTTTCGTTTATGATGCCGACCACCAGTTGGGACATGCCTACTTTCTGGGTGTCCGCACCCTCGATGATCTGCGCAGGGTCTTTGTAAACCGGATCATCCCCCTGCTTCAGGAATACTTTTATGGCGCCTGGGATAAAATCTGCATGATTCTGGGAAGCCCCTATACCGACGAAGGAAGACCCGCCCGCGGAGGAAGCGCTACAAAAGACGGCGCATATCTGGCACCCATCATTACCGCCAAAGTTTTTGATGAAGAAACCACCCTTGGTTTCGACCACAGCGATTATGAAAACCGAATCGATTATGGCATAACCAGTGCGTTTGCCACTGGCAATAGCGGGAATGATATTCTATTGTCCTATTTCCTCGGCGTGCTGCCGGAGAGAAAGTACGCTGATTACAAAGCCAAATATGAGGTAAAGGAATGAGCCTGGAAGGCTATCTTGTCGATCGCAAATTATTACGTTCCGTAACCGGGAAAATGGCGAATTATGTCGGACCCACATATATCACAGCGTTACGATGAAGTGATGCAGAACAGGAATATTATTTCCCTGTTTGATATCTCATTATCCGCATAGATGGATAATTTCCATCTATCCAAACTGTTAGGTGATTAAGGAGAAACAAATGATATGGCACGAATCACTGATATAAATGATTTGCTATTTCCGGTTGAGCTACACCCTGTCTTTACAGAATTTGAAATAAATGGGAGAAAAATAAGAATTGAAGTGCCGAACAACAAAATCGTTGTAAATAGTAAGTCTGGGAAACCATTTGGAGTCGTAAGTAGCACCTATAAACTCATTACAAATCATGAAGCAATTAAACTTGGTAAAAGGTGCGCAGAAGAACTTTTTGGTTCGGTTGAAGCAGATAACATTGAAATATTTAATGTAGATGCCCCTTCAACTGCAAGTTACTGTCATATTGACCTGGTACATAAGAATTACATTATGAATTTATGGGATGAGGAAAAAAAGTCAGATTTATACATCCCTTACATTAGAATAACGAATAGCTATAACACATTACGCGCTTTGAGATTTGATATTGGGTTTTGTAGAAAGATTTGCCTTAATGGGGTGGTTTTTGAATCTGAGACAATACAGTTTATGTTTAGTCATGTAAAACATGAACTGAATAGAGATATTTCATTTGCGCTGGAACAAGAAAAAGTTAAAGCTCTGTTTGATAAATTCGTATCCTACGCAAACAGTCTGAGAAAATTCCAAATAACTACAGATAACTCGATGAAGCTGATAACCACTTTGTTTGGCATCAAGAACGAATCAGAAATTGATTTTAAGGACAAAAAGGAAGATAGAAGGGAATATGACTCTTTAAATGAAGTGATAGAGAATAAACTGAAAAAGTACATCAAAGAACTTGGTGAAACTGGATACTCGTTGTTCAACGTTATCACAGATATTGCGTCTCACCCAATTGACAATCGCTATTTTAGGCGGGATATGAATACAATGCAAAGGTTGGCCGGCAATTGGATTAATTCGTTCCAGGAAGAAATACAGAAGCCAACCTTCAATATCCTGGAATACTTACAACTTCTGAAAGAGTCACCTAACAAGGCATTGCACCTGAGCAGCAACCGTTACGTAGCTACGTCAGGTGAGCTTTGACGTTAGCTTGCCTGGCCCTGTCCCTATAAAGTCACGCATTATGAAAGCAACGATTAACCTGGAATTGTCGTCACATCGCAAACGCTGAAATGCGCAAAGGTGTAACATCTGTGTGCCTCTCTTTGGGGTATGAGACGCCTGTTATATCAACTCCTGAAGAGCTTATGGAAGACTAAATCCATGTGGAAAGATGCAATAGTTGACGAAGTCAGAAAGGTTCGTGAGGCGCATGCTGCACGTTTTGGCTATGACCTTAAAGCCATTTATAATGATTTGAAAGAATCGGAAAAACGCTCTGGCCGAAAGATAGTGAGTTTGCCACCAAAGAAATTCGGTGGACATAACGTAACACTCGAATCCGAGGGCACTTTGTAGCGTTGACGTGATGTTCCGGATGTGTTTCTCTGACGGTGCCAGTCCATGCCCGTCTGTGTTTGTCCGTGTCAACACCACAAGGAGACCCGCCACGGTGATTTTGTCCTGAACAATATTGATCTAAATAACAAATAGTTACATCATTATCCGGACGATATCATCCACAACATGCTGGAATATCACGAGAATATGAAAATATTTGATTTATTGAAAATGCATAATTTCAGATAGTTATGTCTTAGAACAAAATCACCGTGGGAGACCCGCGGTCGCCAATGACACAAATTGAAGAGGGATAAAATGAATTTATATGACAGTCTCACGGACATCCATGCTCTTGAAGCAGAACTTTTAGATTTTGAACGCAAATACGGTATTCGCTCTGAAACCCTGTATGCAGCATATATTGAGGGGGAAGAGCCGGAAGATGAAAATTGGGTCCTGGACTTTGGCGAATGGGCGAGCATCTACCGGACATGGCTTTCCCGGCAGGCAGAATATCGGAATGAGGTTCAACGTATCCGCCAATCATCATCAGGTTTAAAAGGACTCATAAAGGTATCCTATGCAGCGAAATCCGCTACGCTCACCGGAAGATTATGAACTGTTTCTGTACACAATCACTGAACAGTTCCCTGCTGTATGCCGTTCTACCTTAACTTTTGTGCGGGTTGGGGCTACACTTGCAAGAGTGGCAGGTGAATTGTTTCTTGACGGTTCCGTCCGAATTGTCGTGAGAGAACGACTTTTGTATAATCGTTTGCCGCTTACAATAGAATGGTACGGTTATGAAATATGGATAGGTGAAGAAAAGCAATATTGGTATGATTCTCAACCGCATCCCAATGATCCTGTTCTGAAAAGCTCACACCCTCATCATAAACATATTCCACCTGATATTAAACATAACCGAATTCCTGCACCGGAAATGAGTTTTACCCAACCGAATATTCCTACAATTATTCAAAATGCAGGAAAAATGTAAATCACAGCATCTATCACCGTCGTTCCAGTAGATTTGCGGGATCTCTTCACCTTGCTCCGATCCTGCAAACCGCTGAGATTAGCGTTAACGCGCTTGGAGGGAAGGCAGTCGGCAGTCGCATGTGAGCCGAATCTTATGAGAGAGCCGGGTCGGAACAAGCTTTGGAACCATGACTGCCCAATCGAAAATAGCCTGGCAATTCATTATCGGGTCAAATGAGAATGAAACGTAATTGATGAAACGCATTGTTATCCCCGAATACGGTCAAATTGTCCGATGGCGCCACAACAATCCTCCGCCGGATGAGGAACGTATCGCCTATCTGGAAGCGTCTGCATACAGGCGGTTGGAGAAGTGTGAGCACCAGTTCACTCGGGATGGCCAACCTGTCTTCACGTTTTATAAGGATTATATCCAGGCCCGGCAATGGGTGGGGGTCGTTCAGATACCCGGATTGCAGATAGAGATTCTACCGAAAGTGGACAATCAGCCGTCTGAATCCAGGGAAACGAAAACCGACCCATGGTGCGAAATCCGCCGCAACCTGCTTTATATGCTGGCCGTGAGCGGTGATGTGCCGGTGCGTCCTCGTGACATGGCCGAACTGGCGACACGCCGGGCGCCGCTGAACGAGACACTGGGCGCCTTGTTTGCCGATTCGTTGCTGAGAGAGCTCCTGCGGGGGTGCGAAAGAAATTATGTCACCTATGAGGAAAACCTGCGGTGCTTTAAGGGCCGCCTGCTGGTCGGCAAACAACTTCTTAAAAATGTAGCTCATCGCGAGCGGTTCTTCTGCCGTTACGATCAGCTTTCAGAAGATACGGCCATGAATCGGATATTCAAGGCTGCCTCCCGGATTTTGCTGGATGCAACCCAAACACCGGCAACGCAGGACATGCTTCGACACTGTCTGCTGGTGCTGGATGAAGTCAGTGATGTAAGGGTAAATTCCGACCATTTTGACCGCGTCACCTTCAGTCGGCAAAATGAACGTTTCGAGGATCTGTTTCACTTCTGCCGCCTGATTATCGGTGAACGGGCGCCGACGGTGCAATCAGGCAAGGCACGGAGTTTCTCCCTTTTTTTTGACATGAACAAGGTTTTTGAGCGATTTGTGGCAGCATTTCTTCATGACCGGGTCATGCCGAACCTGCCGGAGTGCAAGCTGTACCCCCAGGCCAGAAACAACCGCCGGCCGCTGTTTCAAAGTGAAGGACAACGGGGTGTATTGCATCTGGCCCCGGATATCCTGCTCTGTCACAAAAACGATACGAGGCGTCTGGTGATCGATACCAAATGGAAACGTCTTGCATCCGGCAGCCCGGACAGTCAGGAAGGTGTTTTAAATGCCGATTTGTATCAACTATATGCCTATACGCATCGTTTCGGATGTGATCAGAGTGTATTGCTTTATCCATTCGTTTCAGGAGCTTCTGAAAAAGACCTCCACATACTGGATGATCGGCACCGGCGAAACGGCCGGCGGGTCGGCATCCGGTTTGTGAACCTGAATCGCAACCTGTATGCCCAGGATGAAAGAAATGCTCTGACCGCCGAACTTGAACAATTGGTGCGGAAAGGGTTCGGCCTTGAATCGGGAGGGAAAGCATGAATCTTGGATTGGCCCATCAATGGATTGTACCGACCTTCGACGCCCTGGTGGCGCAATTTGCCGAATCGTCGGTCAGTTTCACAGAAATCGATGCCCTTCAATCCAGTCATTGGGATTTGGGAGAAGATGCCCGGCTTCGGGAGGATGCACGTTTCCGTCCCACCCCCTGGGGCAGATGGGTACTGTCGAGCCATCTGCTGGCCAACGATATGCTCTACCGTCAGCTCCGGGATGCCGATCGTTCCGAACTGTCTGTTGTAGATACTCTGGCCGACCTGAAACGCATTGTCCGCAGACCCCTTATGTTCTGTCCCAAAGACCCGCGTTTTGTCCATGAGCAGGGGTTTGTGCGCCTTGCGTCCGGCGAGCTTTCAAACAGACCCAAAATGGAATGGCCACTGGAACTTGAAAAATACATGACCCATCTGCCTTTGCATACCCTTGCAGCCGTGGCTGCATCGGAACCGGCAGGAGAATGGGGACCCCAGGCCCAGGAAGAGTTGATCGAGACGATGGGATGGGTACGGGTCAGGCTTCCCGGTCACCGACTCAATAACCGCATGTTTGTCGCACAGATTAAAGGCAACAGCATGAATACCGGCAACAACGGATTGGCAGACGGGGCCTATGCCGTATTCCAGTTATGGCCGAGCGGGACAAAGCAGGGGAAAGTCGTATTGGTCCGCGGGTCGTTCAGTGATCCCGAAACCGGGGTGTATGCCCTGAAAAAGTATATGGCCGATGTTCGTGACGCAGAGGGTCGTCATCAGGTTGTTCAACTCATATCCCTGAACTCGGACAAGGGGAAATACCCCGATATCGTTCTTCAGCCGGAGAGCGACGATGCGCTTTTGACCGTTGCCGAGCTGATCGCACCCTTGTCGCCGGCGGATTTTGGCCGTGAACCCTGGCCTTCAAAGAAAAAAGGTGAGCGTGACATTACCAGCCAATCGGCGAAAGATAAAATCGCAGAACGGCTGCAAAAGAGCATTGAGACATTTTTTTCAGGCCAAGCAAAAATACATGAAGGAATTGATGACGAGGGGGCACAGGAAGGTGTTTGGACGGCCCGTTTCATCTGCCTGGATGCCGAATCAGGTGGACTCAATATCGAGGCAGGTCCGATAGCTGGTCTTCCCCCATTTGCCAAGAAATTACAGGTGACCAGCGGCAGTATGATCTGGCCTGCAATCGCTTCAAATTTCCGCACCAAAACCTGGCTTCTTCCTGTTGCGCCTTCTTCAGAACCCTATCGCTGGTCGGCGCCTGGATTCGAGGATGTGCTGGACGAGGAGTTTACCAGCATGGGTCTTGACGGGTTATCGAATACATCGGTTTCGATATTCCGCATCGATGCCGCCGGAGCAGGTTTGGCATTGACCGGAACAATCCTGACGCCTGGGCAATCCTATCGATTGCTGGTTCCACCGTCTTTATCGTCGGTTCGACTGCCGGAATCCGAATTTTTCTTTCTCGGTGAGGGTTGGCGGCTGTGGGAAACGGGCATTCCCGATACACCGGATACGGCATTGCGCACTTTATTGGAATCTTTGAAGCTTGGCGTGGGAAAATCGGAACCAGGACTGTCATGGGTCATCGTACCGCCTGCATGCTACCGTCAAGCAACTTCCGGGGAGTCATATCCTTGTTTTGCAGTTGATCAGTTCCCGATTCTTCATGTCCACGGGATGCAACAGGTACCCGAAGGTGAAGCGGCCGTTTTCCTGTCCGGCCCCGGTCAACCCCAGGTCTTTTCATTGCCTAATGGCGAATCATGGACCCTCGAAATAAGGGATTTGGAACCCGGCAACTATATGGTTGAAGTTCTTTTCCAAAGCACCGGGGTAGAGCCATCCCGTTTGCCATTTGCAGTGGAGGAAGCAGCGGTCAGATCGGTACCCGCCACCATGACCGCGGTGGTGGATGGGGTAAGTTATGATATCCATCAGCTTGGTTCGGCTGTGGCACCAGGTGAATTCTCCTGGCTTGAAGGCATGGTTATTCCGATTTCGGTAACCGGACCACCGCTCTTTCCGGTGTCGGTGATCTGGAAAAGCGGCAAGGCCCGCCGGTTGAAGCTGGATGCGCTTGGCAAGGACGGATGCCTAAATATGGAACAAGTTCAAACCATGACTGAAGAGTTGCGATCCATTTGCCGTGCGGCAAACCTGGTTATCGACTGCCGGGAATTGGGCAGGTTGACGCTCCAGCTCGATCGCAAAATGGATTCCGATGAATTGGCTGCATTGCTTAAGCGCCATGTTTTGGATCAGTGGCAAGCAGCGGAAGCTTTGACCGGACAATTTGATCTGCTGCGCAGTGTTTGGCTGGCTCCGCTGCTTCGATTGATGAACTATGGAACGGATGAAATGGATCCGGCGTATCTGGTGGATGCACCTTCCCGAACAACCGCACTCAAACTTTTAGAAACATCCCGCACGCCTCAAGGAGATGTGATAGAGGAACTCCGCCGCGTGCTGGTTCTGACTCCGGCGGATGCGGATTTTCATAAAATGGCACCTGGAACAGTCCGGAATTATGCAGATGGGCTCTGTTGGGATTGCGGGGTTGTCGAGGCAATCGTCACGGATGGCCTATGCTGGTTCCTGCACAAACGGGGGAGCAAATTGCGCCCCCCCATATGGGATTTGAGAAAGTTGTCCCAGGATGAGACCTCTTTTGATATGGATGCGTTCCTGTCAAGTTGCGCCGTCGGGGTATAAAAATGGCCATGAATCTTGTCGATAATGGATATCTGCAGGAGGTGTACCGAAACTACTCGGGCGGCATGCCCACAGAAGCCAGGTCGCTTACCGAAATGCTTCGCCAGGAGTTGTGGGCGCGCGGAACTGCATCCCGTCGCGCGTTATGTGTTCGAATAATTGATCTTGTTCGCCCCTTGGCTAACGTGAGTATGGATACTTTACGGGGTATCCTTGATGAAATGGAGCATACCGGCGATTTGACAACCGGCCCGGGAGGGGCTGTGGCTGCCGCACCCTTAAGGATCGTCGCTTGCGGCGGTGAGCGCTATCGCTTGTTCGGCACGTTGCCGAACCGGAATATCCTGGATTACGTCACCCACATAAACCCTATGGGTACTGCAAGAGAACTGATTACAGATTCGGTTGAGGCAATGGATGCGCTTCTGGAAAAATTTTGTGGCATTCGCCTGTCAGCCGAACGCTGGGCCGGATTCGACAGGGTATTGCCGGCAGGAGCAGACTGGCTTAAGCAACTGGACTTCCGGTTGGATAATGAGGCTGAAAATCCGGGTGCCTTTGACAGCCAGGTGATGGATACTTGGATGGTATACCGTCCTGCAAGCAGTAAAGGAAAAAGCCAGAGCCCCTGGAAAAAACCACTTGCCAATGACGATGGGCGATTGTGGCGGGGATGGTCACCTTATGGCTGGCCGATATCTCTCTGGACATCCGGCGGGAGCCCCAGCAAGTTACAAACCCTGCGCCTGACTTCGGACGAAGCGATCCGAACAGCGTTTTCCCTGGCGATTGAAGCTGGAAAGCCACTTGTAATCAAGGTTGACGTAACTGGACCTGCCGCCATGCTGAACCTGGAAACCTTTCTGCCATCAGCGGAGTACCGTTATCTGATGACCCTGGGCGAATTGCTGGATTCATCCGGATCGAAGCGGGTGTTAAGGATTCCTCGCGACGCATGGCCGGGTGTCGAGGAGACATTAAGGAAACAGTTAGGCGTGATCATAGAAAACGCAGGGATATAATCGCATGAGCGCTGTACGGGAAATCAATATAAAGCCAAGCTGTATGAGTGAGATTCACGGCGTACCCAAATCCATGAGTGCTCAACTCTGGGAGAAAATCAACTACCTGGTCGCCGACCCTTTCCCGGATGGAAAGCTCAAGAAGAAGCTCCAAATAAAGAAAGACATTTATCGCCTGAGGGTTGGTGAATACCGGGTGTTCTATACCTTCGGTGATAGTTGGGTGAGGCTTCTCGGAATCAGAAAACGCGATGATCAAACTTACGGCAGCAAGATCGGTACACTGCAGGCTGAAGCGCCGGAACACTTCGGTGTGGATGATGATGACCTGGATGTGCTGCTCGGGGCCAATAGGAAGATCCCGTCATTCCGTATTAACCACGACCCACCCGCTACGCACTTACCGAAGACCATCACTGTGGAATGGCTCGAAGAACTTAAAATTCCGCCTGCTTACTTTCCTGTTTTGATATCATGTTCCAGCGAGGAGTCACTATTAGGGGCGCAGATTCCATCACATATCCTCGAACGGATTGTCGATAACCTCTTTCCCCGCCCCCTGGACGAGATAATCGAGCAACCCGATCTGGTCATCCAGGATAGTGCGGATCTGGTCCGTTATAAAAACGGAGATCTGCTATCCTTTCTCCTCAAATTGGATGAGGAACAAATCAAACTGACGGAATGGGCGCTCAAAGGACCGACTATGGTCAAGGGAGGCGCCGGCACAGGTAAGAGCACTGTGGCACTCTACCGGATCAAGAAATTGATGGAGCGGCCAGGCGCTGTTGGCACCGAAAATGTCCTATTCACCACTTATACCCGGGCACTGACAAAGGCCTCACGGCAACTTCTGGATCAACTGCTTACTTCGGAGCAGTCTCAGCGTGTTCGAGTCGCCACCTGCGATGAAATCGCCCGCGAGGTCGTCACCGCGTGTCGAAAAATAGGCCCTTTGGAGAATGCCGGTGCGATCAACGAAGCCCTCAAATCGGTTCGTCGCAGTTTCAAACCGCCCGGACCCACAGGCTTTGATCGGCGCCTGCGGGCGCAAGTGCTCGAAAAGCTTTCGGACCGGTATCTTATGGAAGAATTCGAGTGGATTATCGAGGGACGTGATCTGAAAACGCTTGCCGAATATCAAAAAGCACCGCGTCCGGGGCGGGGATATTCCTTGCGAGAAGGTGTTCGCGAATCAATTTGGGAACTTCATCAGTCTTTTGTCGCGGAGGTCGCCAGAAGAAAATTTGAACGTTTCTCGATGATCCGTCGTGAGGCGCTGGAGATTGTCCGGAATGGTTCCTGGAAAAGGCGATACGATTTTGTCCTGGTGGACGAAGCCCAGGATCTGGCGCCAACGGCGTTGTGTCTGATGGCTGAAATTGCAAAGTCTGAAGAAGGGCTTTTCTTTACGGCAGATGATAAGCAGTCTCTCTATTCCCGTAATTATTCATGGAAGATAACCCATCCCCGCTTGCAGTTCAAAGGAAGAACAGCGCTGCTGCACAGAAATTATCGATCCACCGTTGAGATTGACCGGGCAGCTTTTGATGTCCTGAATGTGCCGACAAACAATGAGGAAGATGCCCGATCCCAAAGTCTCAACAGTGGTCCCATGCCGGTCCTGTTAAAAGGTATTCCCGACGATACCGAAGGTGAATGGGTGGCCCGCTTTATCCGTCAAATGGCGCAGCACCTGAGGATGAAAGTTTCTTCAGCGGCTGTTTTGGTTCCCAATAAAAACATTGGCCTGCAGATTGCGGAAAACATTGTTTCTGCAGGTGTCGCGGCAAAGTTCTTTGCCGGAAGTGAACTGGATCTCAAGGCAGATGTCGTTAAGGTGATAACCATACATTCCGCCAAGGGGCTTGAGTTTCCCATCGTTGCACTGGCGGGTTTTGCCGCTGGAACTTACCAGCAGCCCAGGTTGCCCGACGATGATCTCTATCAAGAGTTGCTGACAAACGAACGAAAGCTGCTCTATGTCGGCATGACCCGGGCGATGCGAGGACTGATGGTCGTTATAACCGAGTCATGCCAACACGAAGTGCTGATGGCGTTGTCTTCAGAAAATTGGGTCGTGGAGGAAGTGACATGAAAACATTCAAGTTAAGTGATTATTCTGAAGACGGGATACTAAAAGAAATCGAGGATGCAGAGTTTTTGACAAAGAAACTGGGGACTGATAACCGGATTGATTTTTCGGAGATCATATCTGTTAGCCCGTCGTTTCTCGATGCATTGTTAGACAAGCAGAGGATCGAGGATCTCGATGGCAGGATCATCGGGTTGAGTGATGGGACGAGCCAGGCATTGGAAGCGTGGGTGGAACGCCAGAATAAACCGGTTGCAGCGATACCGAAAGTCAAAAAAACAACTTCATCCAAAAAAGTGCGTAAGGCGCCGCCGCTTGAATATGAACGTTCAGAATCGGAAGGGGAGCGTTTTACGCCGACCCGACTGATGACACGATTGCGCCGGCAACTGACGGGATATATCGAGAGCGCCTATCCCTTGAGCGATCCAATCCTGGTAAGAACACGTCGCAAACTCCTTGAAGAGGCCAAAAACGGACATTTGCTTGCGCAGGAACCGTATGTAGAGTCAACCCCCAAATACCTCGGCTTCAGCGGAGGATATCAGGATCTGGGGCTGCCTGAACACATCGCCACTTTTTTTTCCACCCTGTCGGAAACACAACAAGAATATGCCGAACCCAAGAGCCCACGCACGATTTTGTATCCGAATATGTATGAGCATCAGGCTGAAGCGTTCAGCAATTTTATCAGGGATGGCAAGGATATCATCGTTGCTACGGGTACGGGCTCTGGCAAGACCGAGTGTTTCCTGGTGCCGATGTTGGGATGTTTGTACGATGAAGCCTGCACCAGGCCCGAATCGTTCGCCAAGTCCGGAGTCCGCGCCATCATCCTGTATCCGATGAATGCCCTGGTCAATGACCAGCTTTCACGGCTGCGGCTGCTTTTCGGAGATATGGGCGTGGCCGAGGCATTCCACGCTCTCGGGGCTGGCATGCGGCACCCCACTTTCGGGATGTATACCGGCCGCACCCCTTACCCCGGACCTCGGACTGCAAGCAAGGATCGTGAGCGTGTCCGACCGCTGATGGAGTATTACCTGAGCGATATGGATGATGAGCTGAGAAATCAGCTTAAGCGGCTCGGGCGTTTTCCTGCCAAGGATATGGAGATTTTTTATTCAAAACAGTTTGAGGTCACCAAACACTATAGAACTGGCAATAAACAGGGCGCTGAGTATACCGAATACAACTGGTCAAAACGCCTTCACACCCAGCCCGGAGATCGAGAACTCCTGACCCGCCAGGAAATGGTCAAGGGAACCGGAACAAATCCCGGCAACAGCCCGGATATCCTTGTAACCAATTATTCAATGCTGGAATACATGCTCATGCGGCCTTTTGAACGGCCCATTTTCGCACAAACCGCTGATTGGCTCTTGGGAGATGCTAATCAACTGCTGTTAATCCTCGATGAGGCCCATATGTACCGAGGGGCAAAGGGGGCGGAGGTCGCCTTCCTGCTTCGTCGGCTCCAGGCGCGGCTTGGGATTCATGACCGCCCCGATAAAATGCGTGTAATCTGCACCAGCGCCTCGCTCGGTTCCAGTGAGAAAGCCCTTGAAAATATCCGCAAATTTGCTGCAGACCTCACCGGCAAGAAACCGGGCACTTTTGTAACGGTGTTAGGCAAACGAGCGGTGCCCGAAGTTATTCTCCCGGTTAACACGAATACAGCAGACATATTGGCGGCGATTGACATGGATCATCTTCACGCTGCCGCCTCTTTATCCGAATTACAGTCTGCCCTCACACCGCTTTTCGACCATCTCAACGCGCCCTGCCCTCACTGTAACGGTGAAGAGGATCTGCTGTCGCACCTTTACCGGGTGTTGAATGATAATCCTATCGTCAATATTTTGCTGAAAGAAACTGCCGGAACAGCCCGAGCACTGTCATCTTTAGCTGAAGCATTATTCCCCGGACATTTACATCGTATCAAGGCAACGGAGGTGTTGATTACTCTTGGTACCATTGCCAGATTGCAAAAAGACGAGCCTGGGCTGATCCCGACACGGATTCATGCACTTTTCCGGGGTCTTCATGCACTGTATGCCTGCATGAATTCCGCGTGTACAGGAAGGCAGGATCAGCCTGGCAAGGTTGCCATGCTCGGCAAACTATTTGTTGAGCCCCGCATTTGCTGTGATGCCTGCGGATCGAGAGTTTTTGAACTGTCGTCTTGTCGGAGCTGCGGCAGCCCCTACCTGCATGCCTATGCACGGGAATCGAGCATTGCCAATCTCGACTTCCTGTGGGGGGAAACGGAGGGGAATTTAAGTCCGCTGCAACTTCTTCCCACGCAACCCCGTTATGAAGAGGCAACAGAGGAACTCAGGGTGCATCTGACTACCGGCTATATCGATCGGGAGCATACGTTTCCTGACAAAGAGGTTCGATCACTCTGGATCTTCCTTGACAGCAAACATCAGCGCTTGCCTAAATATGACCGCTGTGCCATGTGTCAACCGCCGGGATCGCGCAGCAGGAGCCGCATTCACGACTTCAGGACCAAAGGGGAGCAGCCGTTTACGGCGTTGATAGATGTCCAATTTGCCGAGCAGCCGCCGCAAAAAGTAGACAAGCGCTTGCCGAACCGTGGGAGAAAGGTTCTTGTATTCAGCGATGGTCGGCAAAAGGCCGCCCGACTTGCGCCCGCTCTCGAATATAGTCATGCAAGGGATCTCTTTCGGCAGGTGCTGGTACTGGCAAGCTCCGAACTATCGAAGCAATCTCTTTTATCAGGTATGGGAAACCTCTATCCGGCGGTGTTATGGGTGTGCAACGAGCGGGGCATCAATCTATTTCCTGCACCAGATGAAAGTGAGTTCATCGACCACCAAAGACGTTCTAAAGGCAAAAGCTTAAAGCAACTTGTTGATGATCTGAATCATGGTTTTCTTCGCCCCACGCAGTCTTATGCAAAAGCCATTTTCGATGAATTGACAGATCGTTATTATTCACTTAACTCCCTTGCCCTATCCACAATAGAAGAAGATCCGCTTCTGCGATACATTTTCAAAGATTTTCCGGGAGAAGGACTCTCAGAAGAAGAAATTCAGATAATATTCCGATCATGGGTACGGCTTCAGCTTGAAGCAAGACGTTTTTTGCCTCAAGGCGCAGATATCAGCAAACTGGGAGAGGGCTGGGAACGACCGGAAGGTATCTCGCCGAACAACATGGCCCAACTTTTCCCCCGGCCATTTGGAGAATACCTCAGAAGGATATTCAACGACGAGAATCAGGTTAAAGCTGTAGAGGATTGGTTCAAGGATTTTATTCGCTCAAAAGGTTTTTGCCTATGGTCACAAAATTCAGTTGGATTTGGGCCCCCTTGGCAGATTTCCAAGCAAGCCAATCACCTGCTGAGGCAGAGTTGGCAACTTCATGAGCGCTCGAAATCCGGGAAGTATGCGGTTGGTATCAGCCTGGAGCGATTC
>CAJBLH010000224.1 GCA_903953895.1 uncultured Desulfobacteraceae bacterium
ATCCACGACAATTTCTCCGGATTATGTGTGGGATACGGTTCAATATTGAGTCCCCCTATACACCATTTCCGGAGATTTGACCATATTTTCGTTCAACTGGCTAAAATATATTATCAATGCGGCTGGAACGAAATCACCCTGAGAAAATGGCAGCGGATTGCGTTTCGAAACGGAAAGCGCTATGATTTCATTGCAAGCCAGATTGATTACTGATAATGACAAGGGCTTGATTGGCAGGCCGTTCAGTTTTTTTGGGTAATTGTAATAGTATAAAGGAGCTTTTATGGGCAGTGCAACGCATTTAGAAAAAATAGAGCATCAAATTATGCAGTTACCCGTATATGAACAAACCCATTTAATCGAACGCATAACCGCCCAACTTCGGTGTGTTCGCGCAAAATCAAGAATCGCACTAAATCTGAGCGATCTTTATGGAACGGGTAAGGGCATCTGGCGGGAGGATGATGCGCAGGAATATGTGAATCGGGTGAGGGAAGAACGTATATGAATTTAACTGAAACATTCGATCAAATCAGAACGGTTTTTCTGGATACCGCCCCAATTATCTACTTCATTGAAGCTCATGACAAATTCGGACCTCTGGTTATGCAGATCGTCAAATTGATGAATGGAGATCGGGTTCAGGCATTTACATCGGTTCTGACCCTTTCTGAAGTTTTATCAAAACCTGTGGAATTGGGAAATGACGAGCTTGCAGAAAAGTTCAAGACATATCTGAAAAATGGGAATAACCTGGTTCTGCTTCCGATTACGGAAACCATTGGTGAGGCAGCGGGCGTTCTTAGGGGTAAACATCCCCAACTAAAAACAGTGGATGCCGTTCAACTTGCCGCAGCGATTGACATCGGCGCCGATGTCTTTTTAACAAATGACAAGAAACTCTCAGGAATCATGGAAATCACGGTTCTTGTTCTGAGTGATTATCTCTGACCTCAGATATGGCTTGCTCAAATATTCTTCTCTATTGGATAATGTAAACTGATTGTTATCGACTGAGAAATCCCATCGAATGAATTCTTGGCAATATAAAAGTTTATTAACCTGGCGGGATTTCACTCTGCCGATACCCACTATTGGTGGGGGGCTTTATGCCAGCAGAGGAGCGGATGAAAAATTCGCCAAAATTATTTTCAACAACCATATATTATCAATTATATCATAATGATATATAGTATCGGAGCTCCGATATTTTCCGATATTCACCATCCGCTGTTACTTCGATTGCTTTGAATCTGTTTTTATAGATTAGCGGACTGTCCAGATTTTGAGGGTAATTATATCAGCCTAAGAGAACAAAACAATTCAGGAGATCAATCAGTTGTCTCAAGCTAATTTCAATCTGTTATAGTTCATTTGGGGAGAGAAGGGGGTGAACGGTTACCTCGGATATCAAATCGACATAGAGATTTTTCATTACAATGATTTTTATATCCCCCCCTTGAGGGATGCAGGGGGTGTTCTTTTTCAAACAGTAATTTTATTTTGAATACAATGCGGGCACCAATCCCTGGCGGTTGACGGTGGAGGATATTCGGACGCTGCTTGGGCGTGTCGTTGATAGCCCTTCGTGCATATCGCCTGGTGCAGGCTGAATAAAAATGGAATTCCGGCTTTTGCCGGAATGGTGTAACAGGAGTTTTCCAAGAGGTTTTTAAAGAAAAAGGATGCATCCTTCCAGATGAAGCTGAAGGGATGCATCCTTTGCCCTTGGCCGCTCTACGCTCTAAATGAATCGGAGGTAGAAATGATGATTGAATATATCGGTCAATTGCTGCCCGATGAGCATCTTTCGCTAACGCCTTCTGTCCTTTCCATCTTGCCCAAAGGGCAGCCGCTCAAAATCACCATCGAGCCTTTACACGGGCACACCGGTAAGAAGATTTCTGCGAACAAAGCGATCGATGCATCTACGAAACGGTTCCTGGCACGCCTTGAAAACGCCCCCGAACTCGGACAGATGAAGGGCGAGCTGAGCCGCGAAGACCTTTATGAGGAAATGTCCGATGACAAGTTTTAGGCCAATGGCAGATACAAACAGCCTGGTATATGCACACAACCGGGATTCACAGCATCATCAACAAGCCGTCTCGATAGTGAGAGACCTGATCGAGACGGGTGGTTTCTGCATCAGCTCGCTGATTTTGTTCGAGTTCTTCTCTGTCATCACCAATGGCCGAAAGGTCGAGTCCCCTCTGTCCACCGAAACCGCTTTAACGATCATAGATGATATGCTCCACTCCCAAAGCATCGATGTGTTGCCGACACATGTCGATCCTGCTTTTCTGGTCTGGCTCACCCAATACGGTCGATCCGTGAAACGATATCAAATTTATGATGCCGCAATTGCATATACAATGCAGCAAAACCATATTTCCGTGCTGTACACAAACAACACAAAAGATTTCCAAAAGTTCGAATTCATCCAACCCATCAACACTACTTACGTGGATATGGAGTAAATGTCCACTTTATATGCCGGGAATTGACAGGGCATTGTTCTCATCTCATCAACAGGCTTTGTCATATTTTAATTCCCAATTCCCGCAACATTGCTGCAAGCCTTTCTTTTTCTCGGCGCTCGGTTTCGGCTCGCTGACTTTCGGCTTCAGCTCGCTGGCTTTCGGCTTCGGCTCTTTGACGCTCAAATTCCGCTTTCCGATGTTCCGTTTCCGCTCTTTGCTGTTCCAGTATTTCTCTTTGAATGGCGGCTTCCGCTCTGAGTCGTTGCGCTTCTTCCCGTTTGTTTGCTGCTTCGGCTTCCTGCTTATTGGATGTTGATATCTCATCCATCTCCAATACAGAGAGAAACCGGGTTCCATCCGGGCAATAAATGGTGAGGTCATCAGTTGCCAGTTCAAAACGGGTTTTCAGCAAAGGGCTTGTCCACCCGTTCATGTTGGCGATGGGTATCAGGGCATCGCCAGACCGGACCCAGCCATTCAATCGAATGCGGTCCGGATCATAGATGTAATATTCTTCCACTCCGTATTCCTGATAAAACAGAAGCTTCTGCTCCATTTCGGTGCGTCTGTTTCCCGGAGACAGAATTTCGAACACTACCTGCGGTGGAATATCATTTTCTTCCCACGATCGGTATGAGCCCCGATGCCCTTTCGGTCGGCCGAAAACGACCATGGTATCCGGGGCTGTGCGGATTTTGTTGTTCCCCTCCACCGGATACCACAACAGATCCCCGGCAATGAATACATCCGGATCATTCCGATAGATACGTTCCAGATTTTCTTTGATTTTAACGATCCAGTCGAATTGTTTGGTGTTGTCGGCCATGGGTTTTCCGTCGCTGTCGGGATAGATGATGCTTTTTCGGGTTTTCGATGCCGCAGGTCTATGAAAGCCGGATTCCTGGTTAGGGTTGGTGGATCGTTCTTTGGCGATTAAGTGCTTCATTCTGGCACCTCTTATTGAACGGAACGAACATGGGTGATCAAACAAGTCTTGTGTAAAGGGGAACGGTGGCGTATCCATCGGATGAGCGCTTTCAACGAGTCGGTCCGTCCCCAAAAGGATAGGATACACGCATTGCCGGAAGACAATAGCGTAATTGACCAGAAAAAGCCAGAGGCATTTCCTGATGATATCATCTTGATTTTATGATAAGATACCAGAAATCGGCAGCAGATTGCGTTTCGATGTGGAATTGCTATGATTGCGCAGTGCAAGCCGCCATGATGACTGATAATGTCAAAAGATTGACAAGAATGGGTACCATTGATATTCAGGAAAGCAATTTCGCAGCGTTATCGGTCTGAGGTGGTCTACAGTACGATCTTCTCTGTGCTGCCTTCCGAAATGAATTATCTTAAAAGCCTATAGCGTTTCATCCGCTCCTGTTGGCTAAACGGTAACAAATTGCCATCCATCCTTATTTGGAGACAGAGATTTATTCTACGTGATAATCGCTGATGGGAATGAGAATTTATCTTGTTGCAGCACACTTGTTGCTGATGCAATTATTAAAGAAAGTCGCTAAAATGCTAAATTCAGATGTAAAGCAAGAAATCCATGACTGTCTGAGCAAACCGCCAAAGCCGTTTAGGGTTATTCTGTTTGGTTCGTATGCTTATGGTCTCCCGCAGGAAGATAGCGATATCGATCTATTGGTTATATTGGATAGAGAAGGGAAATCGGATAGCTATAGAAAATTAATCCAGAATCGGCAGGAAATTTCCGGACGGATGCAGAGCCTGAAAAAAAATATCCGGTTGATCTGATTGTTTATACCAAAGAGGAATGGGAGGAGCTAAAAACCATTAGAAGTTCTTTTATAAGGGAAATTGAAGAAAATGGGATTTTTCTGATATGAATTTATCTGGTTCCGATTCAAAAATAGATGCCACATCCACATCGGCACAGCAGTTCAACATCCGGTAATTACACTCGATACCGGTCCACAAAGCGCCCTGTAGAAAGAGTACAGGTTTTTTTAGCCCCAGCGATTTGGGGTTGTTGATGGTGGTTTCGGTACGAATGAAGAAGCCTGTTTTGTTGTACTGCTTGATGGAATTGCCTCTGAACCAATGTTTGATGCAGGCATTGTTATCGTAAAGCCGCCAGAAGGTCTTGGATGTTGTTG
>CAJBLH010000225.1 GCA_903953895.1 uncultured Desulfobacteraceae bacterium
CACTTTCCCAATAGTAGTAGCTTTACCAGTAGCTGAAATAGTGGCAAAAATTACACCATTTTTGCCAACACTATAGGTTTGTCAATATTCAGGTTTATCAAAAGTGTAAACTACTTTTCGACCCATATGAAGGATGCCGATTTTTGATATAGATGGTACATTATATGATCAATCAAAGCTGCGCAGGCGAATAATGCTGGATATCCTCGCATTCTGCCTCACGCATCCTTTTAAAATAAGTGAAATTGGCATTGTGTTCAAATTTCGGAAAGAAAGGGAAAGGCTGTCTCTTTCCGATACTGGAAATTTGGAAAAGCTCCAATATGAGCAGGTCGCCCGGGTGATGAATGTCAGAGTGGAAGACGTCCGCAAAGCGGTCGAAAAATGGATTTTTGAAAAACCGCTGCCTTATCTTGCGGCAGCCCGTTTCCCAGGCACCATTGAACTGTTCGCAGAGCTCAAGCGACAGAACAGAGCCATAGGAATCTACTCTGAATACCCTGCATCAAAGAAACTTGAGGCATTAGGAATAACAGCGGATATTCTGGTCTGCTCCACTGACAAAGATGTCGATTGTTTCAAACCCCATTGCAAAGGCTTGCTTGTCACCGCCCGGAAGCTTGGGCTGCCACCATCAGAATGTATTTTTATCGGTGACTGTGACGATAAGGATGGACTTTGTGCCAGGAATGCAGGAATGCCCTATATGATACTGACAAGAAAAAGGCCTGTTGGACCCAATCAATTTAATTCTTTTAACGAAATCTATAATTGGGTCAGTAAGTGTGATGAATTTTTTCTACGATAAAGAACAAGATATCGGTCCACTTCAGGGAGAATCACGTAACTTTAAAACGTAATAGTTTTCAGCCGAACCATATCTGAGAAGCCGTTTCAAAAACGGATAAGTTGTAAACTCCTCCGGCTTATATTCGAAAACGCGAATAAGCTCGTATCTGCTATCGAACCACACAGCCTCGTCTGGGGTCATTTGATAGCCCTGGTAGGTCTTATGATCGACAATACCAGCGCGCTGCACAAGGAAAGTTGGCTTTTCTTGTTTTACTGCCTCGATCCACCATCGCTTCGGGTAATTGTGTCTGTATCTCAGGATTACAGAACTACTCAGACCAACTTCGTCGATAGTGCGAATTTTGGCAAAAAAAGGAATGTAGCCGGCTGGCTCAAGATAGAGTGTATCGCCCACTTTAGCACGCGAAGCGATGTACTTGCCCACAGAAGCTCTGTAGCCACTCTCCTGAACACCTGTGCTATAGGACAAGATCAACTGTATCCCGGTCGCACAAAGCAAACCAACCAAGAGTCCGCCCACGACCAGCCGCGCAGTCAGCGGTCGGAGACAACTTGCAGCAATATAAAAAACACCTGCGATAAACACTCCCTGATAAAGCATGCACGACGGCCATAGGTACCAAGGAAAAATGATGCCACCAACGCCGTAAGCGAATGGCACAAGCCATACACCTGCAAGGAGTGTTGCCACGATTGAAAAATGCGACCGTCGGACGCACCAGAGTTTCCATAACAAAATAGCAGATAACGTTATCGCAAAAACCGTAAATACAGGATAAATTGCGATAAAATATTTTGTACTGACTGGTGAAAAAAGCTCCGAAGTGAAGTAGGTACTAAACTCGTCTATCACAATACTATGAAGAGATCGCGAAGCGAGTCTCCCAAAGCTCTTTGCTTCGACAGACGCCGCCACGAAACGCCCGAAAGTTAGATAGTTAGCGACCATTAGCATCGCAACACCAATCATTGCCGCCATAATATAGCGCATCCCAAAACGTGGTGTCACACTAAAGGAGAAACCAGCCAGGATCAGGCTAAAAGCGATTGCATCTGGTCGAATGAAGGGCAAGACGACGAGTGGTAAGAGCGAAAAGAGTCGTCTCGGCGCGTTCTGAATACTGTAAAGGCCAAGCACGAAAATCAGTACGACATAGGGCGCCTCCATACCGCGTACCGCCATCAAGAGCGTCTTGGGCGCAACGGAAAGAGCTGCCCAAAAGAGAAAACGCATCGCGTCGGAAAAGTCGAATGCGCGTCCAAGAATCTCGGTGATCATATAGGAGGTTAAGAGCAATGCAATCGAATTCACGATCAAGATAATTGTAATCGCCTGCTCACCACTTACCACCCGTATGAGAGCAACGAGAAAAGGGTAGAGATAGCTCGTCGCTCCGCTATAGCCCTCTCCCAAATTGAAGCTCAACTCGCCGTGGTCGGCTAAATTGAAGGCTGTTCGAAATGTGATGAACGCATCTTCTTGAATGTCGGAAGTGAGTAAGAAGAGTGCATAGACGAGGACTAAGGGCATCAATATTACGATCATCCTAAAAATACGATTATTGTTTGCAGCATTCTCGCCGTGAGCTGTGGCCAAACTATCAGATGCCAATATTGCCCATGATATTGTTTTTTTAATTTTCACCTATGATTCATCCTAACCCGGCATAGCCGGAACCAAAATAGTAATGGAAAAGAAAATAACCAATTATTTATATCCACTCTCACTGCTGTCCGGATAACCGATCAATGATATCAGTATGTTATTTTCAAAAAAGCGTTAAAAGTGTAATTTCAGCAATAGATTTGTGAGCTATTACTACTCTCTATCGCAAGCGTTTTAACCTAATTGAACACTAGTAGATGATATGATATCAATTTGTTATTGGCTTTATCTACTTTCAACTACGTTGCATAGAGATAATTAGAAATATCGAAACTAATGATTTTCCTCAAATACGCTAACTTGCAAAAAGTGTAATAAATTTGGACTGATTTTGTTCCAAGCGACGTCATTTTTTTAAGATTTCGAGGCAACGATTCAATCATGGCAACCCAGATTTGAGTCTTAACAGCGTTTGCAGGATGCTGTCCGGTAAAGATTGGCGCTAATGAGAGCAAAACATAGCGAAATCCTTCAATTCTGTGTGACTTAAATATTTTATCCCAAAATAATTTTTTACGTTTATCATGTGTTAATATAGATAGTTATAACAATTCTAAGAAAATTACCCGGACAGCAGTGATCCACTCTAACTTTTTCATAAATAATAGGAGATGGATATATGGACCTTCTGACTGAACTTGACGCCTATGTCAAGACGAAAAAGAGTCGAGTTTAAGATGGTAAACGAGCAACCCGAAGTGGAATGGCGTTGCCCCATTTCTATTTCCTTGAGGTGTTTTTCACGGTAATCGGTAACGCTGGACCGTTCTGGGATCTTTATGGATCAATTCGGTCAGGCTTTTCGATGTCATTCCCCTGCTGCAGATGATTTAACTGCTATTCCATGCGACAGGTACTGTATTCGATGCCAAACACAATTGCTTTCAAAATACGATTTCTATACTATCGTAATTATTACTATTTTATACTATCTATCGTTTTGTGACACTTTTTACTGTCACGTCTAATTAGTGTCTGAACGAAAACCCCATATTTGTGAGCTACTCTATCTCGCTACCCAGG
>CAJBLH010000226.1 GCA_903953895.1 uncultured Desulfobacteraceae bacterium
CACTTTCCCAATAGTAGTAGCTTTACCAGTAGCTGAAATAGTGGCAAAAATTACACCATTTTTGCCAACACTATAGGTTTGTCAATATTCAGGTTTATCAAAAGTGTAAACTACTTTTCGACCCATATGAAGGATGCCGATGATTGCATCCTTTTCCTCCTCGCAAAGGCTTACCAGCAGGTAATCGCCAGCTTCAAGGGCCGTTTGAAGGAATACGGGCTCACGCCCGTTCAGAACCTCGTGCTGTCGGCCCTGCGGGAGGAAGATGGCGTGTCCATCGGCGAGATCGGCAGAAAACTTCTCCTCGACCCTGCAACGCTGGCCGGAACGCTTGATCGCATGTCCGCTGCCGGATGGCTCGACAAGATTCCAGATGCCCAGGATGGGCGGGTAGTCCGAGTATGGCAGACGGAAAAGGCCAGGCAGAACAGCCCCGAACTGAGCAGGGAGATCCGGGAGATCAATGAGAAGGCCCTCCGCGGTCTTTCGTTGGAGGAGAAACTTCTCCTGAAGCGGCTTTTGCGGGATCTGAAAGCGTAAGCGTATTTTTATGCCATTATATTTAGTACACTAACTATTTCTCGATGCATTCCCTCGTTACATAAAAGAAAGGCAGGCATTTCAATCTGGAACGGGGAGATCGAAATTTCATGAAACACACTATGGAGGAATGTAATGAAGAATGAAAAAGAAGCCATCAGTCGCTATCTAAGCGACAAATTGTCAGTCATTGGATTTGCACCGGTTGACCGGTTTGACGATGCTCCAGAAAAACATCATCCGAAGAATGTCTGTCACAATGCAAAAACAGTGATTGTGTATGGTATCCCGGTATCTAAAGGCATTTTTTCATCACCGGATTACAACCTTCATCTGCTGCATCGATCCTATCACACCGTTTACAGATTCCTTGACGAGATCAGTTTCAACCTCTGCAATCATATTGAAACGATGGGTCCTTATGCCGCAGTTGCCATTCCAAGTTATTCCCCCCTGGTGTTTCACAAGATGGAACCCTGGGGCATTCTTTCATTAAAGCATGCTGCGGTCAAAGCCGGTTTGGGCGCTTTTGGAAAATCCGGGCTGGTATATCACCCTGAATTCGGTTCGCTCTTGCGACTTGGGGGCGTTGTTACCAGCGCTGACATACCCGGTGATGCAATGCAGGATGAATCCCCGTGCCCGCCGAAATGCAGAGAATGCAGTACGCATTGCCCACCGGGCGCCATTAAAGAGACCGGTACGTTTTCAAAAATGACCTGCCTGGGCCATACCATCAAACACGCCATTTATCCATTGGCATTAAAGGATGAGCAGGGGTTAAAACACATCGAACGGGTTATCAACACGGCAGGTAACGATTACTGGCTGGCGTGTGATGAGTGCCTGAAGGTGTGCCCGATAAATCTCAAAATCTTCAAAAATAAATCAGGAGAAAATCCCTAATGATAGAAATACAACAGTTCAATTTTGACTTTATGTGTTTTCTATTGCTTTCTGGACTATGGCTCGCCTGGCGTCATCATTTTTCTCCCGGTGGACTATTATTGGGTTTGGTGGGTGTTTTTGGCGGGATAATGTTGCTCGCCCCGTATCTCCTTTTTGCGAGTTACAAAGCAAATGGCGACATAAAAGTGTTACTTCTGGGAAAGGTGAGAGCAAATGGATAAGGCGATCTTGATCTTTCTCATCCACCGGAAGTCTCGAATATCTCCGGCAGCCGTCTCAGCCCGATATGATCCAGCAGATCATTCAAACTTTGTTTCGACGACCACAGGATCGTATTTTCTTTCATGAACGCCATGGCCTCTCCGGTAAACCCGCTCCAGGAAAATATCCATATCCGCAGCCGATTCAGCTCGTCTCCGATATCCGCTTTCACCATCTCCGCTTTTTTCATCAGCGACTCGATCTCATACATGCCGGCCTTCCGGTCTTTCCACCACTTGCTCTCTGCAATCCATACTTCGGCACCGGCTGCGGCATACACATCGATCTCCTGGTCCGCCCCAGCTCCCAGACGGACCCGGTGGCGGATATACGAGAAATGCCAGGGCACGGGAATATCTTCATCACTGTGAAAAAAATTTCCGGGCAGGGTTTTATTCTGGGAGTTCCACAAAATCTGAGCCAGATATATCTCGCCCACATATCCGGCATGATCCGCCATTCTGCGCTGGATCTTCTGATATTTTCGAATCAGCGTATTCTGCACATCCCGGGGATGCCCCCCCTCGACCTCGATTTTTCCCCATATCTTTAAAAACTCCAGCAGAATCGGATCCTGCACCTTGCGAAACCACCCGCCCAGCTCCATGTAATCCAGCAAATCCCCACGG
>CAJBLH010000227.1 GCA_903953895.1 uncultured Desulfobacteraceae bacterium
CAAATGAAACGAGCTGGAAATGCTCCTACTGTGAATTCAGATCCCATTGCGATCAAAATTGAGAGGAGCCGCATATGCAGCTAAATGATCAACAACTGGCCGCATCAAGATTCAAATCTGGCATAGCAAGCGTGCTGGCAGTGCCTGGGGCCGGGAAGACTCTTACCATGACCAATAGGATCGCCAATCTGATACATGAACATCATGTGCCGCCTGAAACCATTTTGGCGCTGACATTTACCCGAAATGCAGCCAAGTCGATGAAGGATAAACTGCGATCAATCATAAACAGTACGTCTTCACGGGTGACTTTATCAACCATTCATGCATGGGCCATGTGGCTGTTAAAAGAAGAAGGAAAGACATTCGATCTGTTGCACGGGAAGGAACAGTTACGGTTTATCCGGGAGATAATGAAAAAGCACAAGATTAAAATATCGCCCAGGATCATCCTCCGGGATATCAATTTAGCCAAAAATAATTTGATATCGCCGGCAGATATGCGGGAGATGAACCAGGAGGACTTCATCATGCAGAAGGTGGCTGAAGTCTATGAAGCCTATGAAAACGAAAAAAAGAAGAAATTCCTGATGGACTTCAATGATCTCCTGAGTGAAGCAAATAGCCTTTTGCAGAACAATCCCAGTATCCGTGAGAAGTACCAGGAGTTATTCCAGCACGTTCTTGTGGACGAATATCAGGTGCGACGCCTCGTCGTATAGTTTGAGTGTCACGAAGGTGATTAGGGTTGCTGTCAAAACCCTATGCACGCCGACCTTATCCATGCCGGAAGGCTCGTAGATCCCGAAAGGGAGTGGGGAGTGTAGCATGGTCGGAGGAAGGGCCTATGATGATGAAACCGTTTAGCCATCAAGCTCAGTGCAAGGTGTGCATGGTGAAGCCCATACTGGTTGAAACCTAGTTGTGCGAGGTAATCGTCCCTTACTCCGGAAAACGGTTACAAGCGGAGTATCCAGCCGGACAGTCAGTACTCCTGATATGCTGACTGAAGACAGCCTGGCGGACGCACCTGAGATGATCAGGTAAAACAACGGACGGGACACCTAAACACACCCACATTCTCAACTATATGAAAACGCGTGATGCCCTAAGTTGGTGTGGTCGATTCAATTCGCTCACCAATATGGGTACGGAGTCTTCGTAGTACCCAAAGTCTTGCTGTAATGGTTCAAGGCAGTCCGTAAAACCGGACCTATCCGGAGGGTATAAGCAAAGCGGTAACGCTGGTGAAAGCCCGAAGGGAGAAGGGGGAAGGGAGGCAGTCATACCGTCCTTCAACTACCAAAAGGAGATAGTGAATGCTATCGATTTGAACGAATAGGAAGTTTGATGGAACCAGAAATGATTAAATCATTATGGAGTTGGTATGATGGAGAGCCGTATGCATTGAAAGGTGCACGTACGGTTTGGAGGGGAGTCAACGGTAACCTGTCAAACAGGGTCACGTGGCTTACCCTACGATACAAATCCAGCACAGATGGCGTTATTGGAAAAGCTGGTCGGAGGTAACCATGGGTCAAGTTTCTATGTAACGGGCGATGACTGGCAGTCCATCTTCTCGTTCACGGGCGCGGATGTGTCCAATATACTAAATTTCAAAGACATGTATCCGCAAAGCCATCAGTTCATACTTGATACGAATTACCGGTCAACGCCGCAGATACTGGCTGCATGTTTAAATCTGATCAAGCATAACGTCAAGAAAATCGACAAAGAGTTAAATACCCACAACGAAAACGGTCAAGAAGTCATGATCATCGAAGGAACAAATGAAGAGGATGAAGCCACCAAAATCGTCGATGAGATTCAGTTATTGCAAGCAGAATATCCTTATCGGGATATCGCCATACTGTACCGGGCCAACAGCCAGAGTCTGGTGATTGAGGAAGCACTGTTAAAACGAAAAATCCCGTATCACATCGAAAACGGGATGACATTCTATGAAAAACCAGAGGTGAAGGCACTACTGGATTATCTGAGACTGATTCATGATCCAAATTCAACAGAAGGAGACGATGCATTAAAATCTGCCCTGTTTATACCCAACCGGTATGTCAGCAGGCGGTTTATCAGTCAAATTGAAGAATACGCCGGCTCGAACAAGCATCTGTACCAGGTGTTAAAAACGATGCCGGTGGATATTCCTTATCTCAGGAATAATATTAGAAATTTCATTCGATTGATAGATTCAATGATGGAAATCAAAGATATGACCGAACCATCGGAAATGATCATGATGCTCCGGGGTGCACTAAATTATGACAAATGGATTACCGACAATAACGAGCAAAGACCTGATGACGACTTGATCGCCAATTTGGATCAATTGCAGATGGCAGCGGCGAAATATCATGATATCCCATCACTTCTGAACTATACCGATTCATTTCGGGAACAGAGGCAAGGATCAGATGATGGCGTGTCGCTGATGACCGTCCATAAAGCCAAGGGACTGGAATTTACGGTGGTGTTCGTCATTGGATTTGTGGATGGAGTATTACCAAACGCAATGGGAGATATCGAGGAGGAACGACGGGTGGCTTTTGTGGGAATATCCAGAGCCATGAAGCTCTTGTACTTGTCTTACTCATCAAAACATATGGGGAAGGCGGCGAAGGTGTCGCCATTTCTGGCGGAGATACTGGGGAAGAAAGAACATGGCAATTGAAAGAAAATTCAGGGTGATATATCCCGACAATTTCAATTTTCAGAAAGTATATCTTGAAGTTATGGAAAATCTTCCGTATGGAATCACTGTTGAGGAAATCAATCCACCAGAGGCTAAGAATTTGAAGGAACCGATTGAACTGAAGCGGACGTTGACCGATTTGGATATTCAGAAATATCGGGAGTTGTTAGGGGGAGGCCGTAGGTGAGGTAGAAGTAAGGGAATAAAAGCTTTTGCAAACCGTTAACCTGGCGCTGGAGAAATTCCAGTGCCAGAGGGTGCAATCCAATTTAGTGGCATAAGTTAGTCAGGGGGGTGATGCCTCCAAGTTTTTCTGTTCTTTGAAAAATAAAACGGGACTCTCCACAGGAATTTTGATATGTAGGCGTCCATGAGCAGAATCTTGGTTATTCAAG
>CAJBLH010000228.1 GCA_903953895.1 uncultured Desulfobacteraceae bacterium
AACTGCCTTCAGGAGAAAAATTCGGGTTTGTATCCAAACTGACGAATATCCAAAAAGACATCCTGAATGTTTTGGGCATCCCCGAACATTATTTCGACTACGGCTTTCTGTTTAATTCAACCTGAAGGCAACCTGACAATTAACAGAAGTTGGCAATCTGTCCCAGATTGCCGCAAAAAATAATTTTCAAAAATCAAAGAGCGAAATCCAAGATAAATGGTGAATATCTAACATATTATCATATTGTTAAGCTGTTTCCGTTCAGGCACTATGCAGTAGGTTGTACATCTAAATTGGATTTAACAAGCGGAGGTGCAAAATGAGAAAAGAGTTTTTATTTGCAACCTGCACGATGCTTTTTTTCTGCCAACTATGTGGTTGCGACAGTATGTCGAAGGAAAAAGCAAGCGGCGCTGGGGCCAAAATCATCGAGCCTGCCATGATCATCAGCAAGGAAGACGCTAAGGCGTTAACAAGTGTCAGTTTTGGGGAGTGTACCGTCAAAGAAGAGCCTCGGGTCGGTTTGAAGCTGTGCGTGTATGAGAAAGACGGGGCATTCTTTCAGGTGGGCTTGACTCAGACGGCATTTATGGACAAAAAGTCACGAGAGGGAGGCAATACACCTCAATCTATTTTCAAAACAACCAAGAGTGCGATCCAAGATGCCGCCAAGATCGATGGGGTCGGGGATGACAACTTTCTGATGCCACCGGGGTTGCATATTCTAAAGGGCCAATATTACGTGACAGTGTCGTTTGGGCTTATGGCGACAGACAAGGAAAAGCTGGAGGCAGCCGGGTTGAAGGCGGTTGAGAATCTAATCAAGTATTCCGCGCAATGAACTACGTTGCGTTACTTTAAGAAAGGAGAGAGTGCAAGACGAACGGTATTGGCAATGCCTTCGAATACCCTCAAACTCTTTCCTTTGACTGCATTTGTTTGCATCCATAGTCTTTATATTCCTTGACAAAAAAGCTGCATAATCCCCGGATCTCTACCCGGTCACCGCCGGCAAGGGTATCCGCCATCCGATCAAAAAAGTGATCGACCACGCAAGCAGCTTCCGATTTGGATAAATCTGTTTTTTCTCTCAGAGCTGCTATCAGTTCAAGTTTGTTCAATTTCCCACACAATTGGATTTATAATAAATCATAACCAGATGCGAAATGATTCCCGTTGGGGATGTAACGGGAATCAGCGCTATAATTGACGGCTTCATAAAATATTCACAGACAAGGTGCGATTATTGTGGAATGATGTGTACGTATCGTACACCACAATGACAAAGGGTGAGACGAAGCGCAGTATCCGATTTTTTTACGAAGCCATCATAGTTGATATATCTAATAACTTCAAAAAACTATAGACCAGCAGAAAGATATATTCACAACGCTGTCGATAGATATATACTGCCATATAATCTTCTCTCTGCTGGCTTGCGAAATTTATTTAATGATAATATTTCCGGTTTGTTTTAATATGGAATCAGGGCCATCAAGTGTCGTTCGACCATTTTTTTCGTTACCCCTGAAACTGGAACCAATTACAGAGATATATCCTGACTCTTTTTCCGTTGTACTGACCAGAATACCCCCGTAATTATCAAGAACATGACACCCTGAAAACAAAATATCTGAAACGCCGTTTGCGTTATCATCATTCCCAAGAAATGCAGCATAACTTTTCGAGTTTTGAACCGTGCATCCGTTGAACCTAATTTTTGAAGAATTTCTCATGAAAATCCCGACATCGCCATTGGTATCCAGAATGCAATTGGCAAAGATGCTGTCCGAGAAAGCGTTGTCGAGACTGATACCAGCATTAGTGTTGTTGATCATTGAACATGAATTCGTATAAACTCTTTGGCTGTCATAATATGCCACCCCATCGAAATAGTTATTGGCAAAGATAGAATTATTCACATGTATGTCAGAGGATGCCCAACTGATCACCAACCCGCCTGACCGTGCATTCTTACAGATCACATTATCAAGCGTCAGGCGTTTGACACTCCGCACATCGATAGCATTATTTCGAATCCAGTTCTTGTCCAAAACAAACTCAGAATTTTGATTGTTTTTGTTTCCGTCAATTTCGATCCCGGAGATATAGATGTTTTCAACGGTGTAGGTCGGAGTCTGTTCTTGGCTTCCAATAGCGATGACCGGTTTGTTTACTTGATCCGCCAGGATAATTTTTGCGCCCGGTTCCGCGATGACAGTTATATTGGAAACATTGATGACAATCGTGTCGCTGATCGTGTAAATTCCTGGCATTACATAGATAATTGTCGATATGGATGAATTTTCAGTCTGCGCATATTTTAAAGCTGCTGATAATTCTGTAACATTTTTCACCGCAGTTTGAGATTTCTGAGTAATTTCGGAATTAGCAATACCCCCGATACTCTGAACAAGAAACAATACGATAAACAATTGAGCCAACAGTCTGCCGATTTTCATGTTACACCTCCAAAGAGTTTTCTGGAAAAGCTCGTTATAATTGACTTCCTCGAAATTGAATTAACCGCCCGATACCTATCAATTCTCATTTTCGCCTTGGGAAACATTTTCGGTTATTGACCTGTCCTATGCAGTGTTTTAAGGCAAGTTGACCTATACATTCCTTATGTATATGGTCACAAGTACTTGGACCCGTCCACCCTCGCATATTTCCAAATAATATGCCAAAGATGCCCATCTTTTCACCCCCTTTCTTCATGGTAAATAGAGTAGAAACATTCTAACACCATTTCCCGGCACACAGGCGAAAATATAATAGTCGCAATGATGTAATTTATCAACCAAAGTGGATAAGCATATCAGAGCTATTGGCTGGATTTCAATATGCGAACGATCGTTTTTGTTCTCCTGCAAGTATGGCAAAGCGGTTGTTTCGGTCATCGGTTCAATTATGGGCGACATTACCGCTGAACTTCGCATATGGTTATCAATGGTGATAGATGGCACGGACACAACCGTTCATCTTTTCTGCCTTCATTGTCTTCATTCATTATCCAGTCTGCCAGTCATTGGGGTATCCTGCATGCTCCTTTGATCTGAACCCGTCTCATGTGCATTTGTATCTTGGGCCAGCCCCTCCAGGTCGGTTTCTGTCGTAAATCATATATTACAATGGGTGATCCCGGGTGTTCCTTATTGGCAGATTTTAGCTCATGGGACAATTTTCGATTCAGGATAGCGTTGCATTATACTTTTTTCTTGGGTGTACCTATATCAATAATTTAAGACTGAGCAATGACATCAGCACCAGTGGTGAATATTGTCTGATTGAAGATATTATTGTTGACTTAACCTGCTGATATTCATACAAAGAGAATATTAAGTTTATCGGCAAAGCCAAAATGAAGATACAGAAGGAAGACCAATGCGCAAGCGGATAATTAATCAAAATCCTCAAGATGCTTCACCCGTCGATCAAAGCTGGCTTGACTTACAACGATTGGCCCAAGCTGAAGTCACATCTGAAGATGCGGTACACCCAATAGAGGCGGCTCTGATACCTGGTTATGGGCAAGGTTGGCGGGCGGCACAATCTGGGAAACAGACAATTACACAGTCGATCTCGGCGGAGTGAAATTGATAGAGCTGAGTATCGTTCCAGACATGGGCGGTGGGGATGCCTTTGCATCAGTTGCGCAGTTACGAATCGCTTAATTTCAATATCTGATTTCGAATGCCTCATCTGTCAGAAATACGAAAGATTAATAATGGATAATCCATCGACGTTGATATGGGGTGTGATATTTGGTTCGATAGGCTTAGGTTTTTTTGTTTATGGTAAAAAACAAAAAGCTGTAGTTCCGCTTTTTTGTGGCGTAGGGTTAATGGTGTTTCCATATTTTATCTCCAACATGTATATCCTTGTCCTTTCAGGTGTTGTATTGGTGGCAGTACCTTTTATTATAAGAACATAAGGATGATAATCTGAATTTTTATATCAGTAATGCTCGTAAATCATGAATTCATTGTTTGACATTCAGCATGCAGTAGAGAACGCAACCAGAGAACATTTAAGGGAAAATTAGAGAACCCTGTGGGATGAACTGGTTGAAAGCTCAATGGAAAACATCATAGGAGCCATACAGCTATGAATATGTCTCTTAATAACTATAAGATTCCCGTTATCACCATAGTTTTTATCTTAAGCATCTTTTCATCTATTTGTTTGAGAAACGCCTGGTCTGCGAATCTCGAAGCTGCTGGTTCGAAAACAAGCACCCAGACATTTGTCACCTATAAATATATCGACCCGATGACCCGCATGGAGGTTTTCCGTATACTTATTCCAAAAGGATGGAAAGCCGAAGGAGATGTTAAATGGTCGGAGAACCCGGCTCTGCCAGTACAGTCCAGTTTCCGTTTTTTTAACCCCAATGGTTCAGAGGAACTCAACTTCTTTCCAACATTCTCCTATTTCTGGACCAACAACAATCTTTTTCTTACCACCAATCCACCTGGATCACTCCGTTTTGGCACACTGGTAGCCAGACCTGTCACCCTACATGACGCCTTTACCCGTACAATTATCC
>CAJBLH010000229.1 GCA_903953895.1 uncultured Desulfobacteraceae bacterium
GACACCACGAAGCTCATGCTTCGTGTCATTTCCCATGATGATTCGAATGTATGAGAAATGACATGAACACGGGAAGCGGGAGCTTCCCGACTGGGTTCCCAAGCTGGAGCTTGGGAACCAGCGGCAAATAAAATCATTCACCGGATCGACCGAAACGATGGTTGTCCCCGGCTTTCACGTCAATCCACGATGAGCCAGAATTATTAGGTGTACGGTGCGGGCGGCCATTTGCCATTATGGCGATTTGCGCTGCTTTTTGATTGCATCTGCAACCTCCATGCTGAGGGCAGCCAGTGTTCGGCTTTGCGCATTTACCATGTCCGGATAACCCGGTCCGGCAATTTTTTCTGTATATAAAGACTGCGTTACGGCGATGATTTTCTGATTCTGCATGTCCTTGAGTGTCCAGACGGCGTTCAGCCAGGCGCTTTCTTCCGGTATGCCGTCGAAACGGTTGATGTTTACCACCACCCGATAGTCCGGTTCGATAAGCAGTTCATCCGTCGATACGGTAGCCCCTTCCCTGGCCAGAAGAATGCCAAGGTCCTCCGCAAGAATGCGTTTGATGTCGTCTTTCAAGACCCCCGCCCATTTATGAAATTCGGAATAACTCACCTGATTGTCGTTTGTCCGGATGGCGATCTGGGGTCGTTTCAAGCTGTCCGGAAGGATGACCGGCCCGACTGATACGGTAAAATGTGCTTTCAAAGTCTGGCCCGCTTCCTGCCGCTGCATTGGATTCAGGGTGTAATACTGAGCCGGCGGGCTTTTTGCGAAACAGCCGAAAAGTGCTGACAGACAAAGAAGCATTCCCAATACACCACAATATTTTTTGAGATTCATTTTTTCGATCCTTTTCCGGTAATGATCGACTCCGGATGATTTTCAAGGTATTCCACCAGTACCCGTAGAGAGCGGGCAGCATCCGAGAATTCTTCGAGCATTTCTTTCATGTGGTATTGCAGGGGAGAATCCGTTTCAAGAACCGCCTTGGATGTGGCCAGCGATGACTTGGCCTGCTTCAGCACATCATTTAGTTCAGGGGTTGTTCCTGTGCGAAGTGCAGCCATCAGCATTTGAATTTCCTGAATGGCCGTATTCAGAGAGGAAATGGTCTCCTTGATTTCCGGAGAATTGGTAATCTGACGGGTACCCTTGAGCGTGTCCTTGAGGTCGCTTCCAATCTGATCGATGGGGAGTCTGTCGAGTTTGGTGATAAACTGGCTGACTTTGTTGGCGATTTCCTCGATCTGTGTCGGAAGGGTTGGAATGACAGGATAATCGCCCTGATAGGTAACGCGTTTTGGCTCTGCATTCGGAAAGAAATCCAGCGCCACGTACTGCTGACCGGTAACCAGATTGCCAGTCTTCAACTGGGCATGCAGCCCTTTTGCAATCAGATAATCAATGACTTTACCAGGTTCTTTCATGCTGTTGTTATTCTTTAAATACAGCCGGTCGGGCTCGATGACGATCCTTACCGGTATATCAAATGTTTTCTTGGTGGCATCGTACTCCAGTTTTAAATCGATCACCTCACCCACCTGAATGCCCCGGAACTCTACCGGCGCTCCCGGTGAAAGACCCCTTACCGAAGTATCGAAATTCAGAAGAAACAGCTTTTTTTCTGCATAATCTTTTTTTTCTGCGGCATCCTTGTTGGAATATAAGATGAAAATTGCGTCTTCCTGGGCCGGCGGCCCGGGGATATCATAATTATTCGGTATATCGAAAGTAATGCCGCCGACCATCAATGATACAAAAGACTCCGTCTGGATGCGGATTCCCTGAGCATCTAATTTCATATCGAAACCGCTTGCATTCCAGAAGCGGGAGTTTTCATGGACATACTGGTGAAAGGGGGCATTGATAAAAACCTTGAAGATGATACTCGTGCCCTCGGTAGATAGAGTATAGGCAATTACTTTTCCGACCGTAATCTGCCGGTAGTAAACCGGAGCCCCGATTTCAATCGAGCCTTTGCGATCCGCCTTCAGTGTAAAAATGCGGCCGGGATCCACGGTGTTCACGATGGGAGGGTCCTCCAGGCCCTGAAATTTAAGCGTGTGCTTGCCGGGCTTTCCAGGATCAACATCGATATAGGCGCCGGAGAGCAGGGTGCTGAGTCCGGACACACCGTAAGCGGCAACACGGGCGCGAACCACCCAGAAACGCGTGTTTTCCGTGAGATAGGGATCTGCACCTTTGATAAACTGAGCTTTGACCGAAACCCTGGAAAGATCATCCGTCAGAGACAATTCCGTAACCTGTCCAACATCTACATCCTTGAATTTGATCTTGGTTTTGCCGGCCTCGATGCCTTCGGCGGTCTTGAAGGTGATGGTGATCTCAGGACCTTTTTCAGACATGGTTTTATAGATAAGCCATCCGCCGATCAAAGCTGCAACCACAGGAACAATCCACACCAGGGAGAATTGACGTTTTCTGGACTGGATGACGGGTTCAGAAAATTCAGAGATATCGGGTTCAGGCGGGGTGTTTTCGTGCATCTTCGAGCTCCTTTATATCCCAGATCAAGCGGGGATCAAAACTCATGGCGGCAAACATGGTGATGACCACCACAGCGGCAAAAAACACCGCACCTTTCTGAGCCTCGATATTGGCTACAGCGCCCAAATGAACCAGCGCCACCAGAATGGTTACCACAAAAATATCCATCATCGACCAGCGGCCGATGGCTTCCGTAAGTCGATAAAGACGGGTGCGATCCCTCTGCCTCCAACAGGAGCGGCGTTGGACAGAGACCAGAAGAAATGTAAGGATTATCAGTTTGAACAGTGGTACGAATACACTGGCCACAAAAATGATCAGGCCGATCGGCCACATTCCCGATGTGATAAAATAAATGACGCCGCTCATGATGGTGTCTGTCTGCACCACGCCCAGGGAGGTGACTTTGGTAATCGGGATCAGATTGGCTGGAATATAGAACAAGAATGCCGCCAGGATAAGCGCCCAGGTACGTGCAATGCTGTTGCGCTTGCGTGAGCGAAGGGTCGCCCCGCAACGGGGGCATTTCCCAAGCGAATCATCCATTGCCGGGTGTTTTCGGATAAGCAGATGGCAGATCGTGCAACTCACCAGAGAGGCGGTTTTGGCGGTCAGCGGGGTGGATGGCATCCGTTTTTCTCCCATTGATCCCAGACCAGATGCGGGTCAAGGGATGCCAGACAGGCAGCCAGTACGAAAATAAGCGCCATGAAACAGAATACGGCGATATCCGGCAGGATCTGCGCCATTTTCGCCAGTTTGACAATGGAGACAAGAATTCCGACCATGAAAACCTCCATCATGCTCCAGGGCTGAATGATCTGCATCCAACGAAAAACATGAAACATGCCGGGAGGCCGATGCTGAAATTTTAAAGGAAGCAGGACGTAGATCAGCGATAGAAGCTGAGCTAAAGGAGCAATGACGGTTGTAAACAAAACCAGAAGCGCCAGCCACGGCATTCCTGATTTATAGAACTGTTGAATCCCGGTCAGCAGGAGTGTGTGCCGTACCTGACCCTGGATTTTAAAACCGAGAAACGGAAATGAATTGGCCATGATCAGCAGCATCAGCCCGGTGATCGCCAATGCCAGCGTGCGTTCGAGGCTGTTTTTTTTGGTCTTTATGAGAGAGGCGCCACATCGTCTGCAGGTAGCCGACATTCCCTCTGAAATGGCCGGAATCCGGTGAAGAAGATCACAGTCGTGACATGCCATGAAAGAGCCGGCTTTCATCCGTTATTCCTTATGAGTTTATCTGCGGCGTTTTCATGCGTCATCCATTTTCTTGCCTGCAAAGCGGATTTCGCTTGTTTACTGAGCGTACCCAATGTCCACAGTTCGATTCCGGCGCCTTTGCCCTGTTCAGCGGCTGTCAAATCTTCGGCCACGCCTGCAATGCGCTCGCTCCAGATAAGGTGATCCGTTGGCAGAAGAACAACCGTGGCGCCATTATCTTTGATGCTTTTGACAATACGAGCCATGGGAGCAAAACTTTTCAGCGGAGCAACATTCTTGTGGTATCCAGCCGAAAGTACGGCGATTTCAGTGATAAATTCGGCCATATCCGGGTTGCTGGCCTGAAGTCCGATTTTAATGAATATTCCGCGATTGAACACGCCTTCCATCGAATCGAGAGCAGCCACCATTACAGTCTCCAAAGCCGGCGTAAAGACAGGGTTGTTTAGAAAAAGATCCACGGTATCGGCATCAAACCCCATGGTCAGCAATTTATTCTTGTTCTGCACCCAGAGTTTGGATGGTGGCGTATTGTTGATGACATCATTGAGAAGACGCGCTGTGCCGGATGTCGTCAGTACCAGTCCGCCCACTCCGGGAACGACACTTGTCGCCAGCCCGACACCGATGCCGCCAAGATAATCGGCCATTGCCAGCCGGTCAAGTTCATCCTGCAGCACTTTATTTCTCGAATAGATGCTGACACCAAACTTGGTGGCGATTTGCCCCTTTGATTTGGTGTATCCAACAACCTGAGCGAATTTACTGTCTTCGGTATCGGTCGTCTCTCTTCTGCCGATGGTTTCGGCGGTACGGCTGAACAGATCTCCGACGCCTTCTGCTGCGCCACTCAGGGTGGAAACGGGCTTGGTAATCAGGTTTTTAATACCTGTGACAGTTTTCTCTCCGGTTTGCTCAACCGATTTTACGGCGGTGTCCTCGGTTTTCACATCCTTCATAACTGCAATAGCGCCCAGTTCATGGATCAGGATATTCAGGGCCATGAGCGAGTTTGCCTGAAAAGTTCCATACGGTGAGTTCACCGTGAAACGATAGAACATTCCGTCATATTGCACCCGATCATCGACCGTGTGGTACGGACCCTTGATTTGCTCGGGTTTTAAGATGGTTTCGGCGATAATATAAGTTGGATATTCATATTCTGCGGCCTTTGCAGACAGAGGGACTCTGAAAAGAAGGCAGAAAATGAGCAGCGAAAAGATCAAATCACGGCGCCATGCAGCGCCCCATCGCAATGGCTGGCATAACATCAACATAAAATTCCTCCTGGTCGCTCGTGACCGAGCATTATTTATTAAGATTTACCGCATCATCCGCCCTCTGGAATCAATCCAGCCTGATAAATATCATACCATTGGTATTTTGCAACATCACATTTGCTCTGAAAAGCTCAGCAATCCATTTCGACAGAGCCGAAATGGTTCACCATCATAAATAATTGCAACTCAGAATCCGTCAACCGAGGCAATCATTCATATTTTACCGAGGTGATCGAATCCGAGAATAAACAGATAAATCGCAATTAAAATCATGGTGATATTGGTGATATTTTTTTTGTTTTTCTCTAGAAATTTCCCAAGAGGATGGATGATAGCAAGCGCCTTTTCTTTGTTGAAGAGAAAAATGAGCCAGATCACGATCAGGGGCAGCATCGAAATGATCATGATCAGCGCACACAAAACGGTTGATGGCATTATGGGAAGATGGGCGCCAGACACATCTTTTACGGCATCGATATAAGGCGGCACCGTATTGGCGCTGAGCAGCCGGATGACCATGCCGGAAACCACATAAGCCGATACGCCGCCCTGCATCTTGCTTTCCTTTTTCTTCCTGGGCGCCTTTTTCTTCTTCAGGGATAACAGGACGACAATCAGACAGATCGCAGCCAGTGTGAAATTCACGCCGGCATGAATGTTGTGATGATGTGGCGAGGACGCCGCATGGCCGATGGATAAGAGAACGACAAGCGTGAGGCCGGCATTGGCGACAATGCCTCCGACAATGATTGCCAGGCCGTTGCGCAACTGATTTTCAGGCGCCAGAAGGGCTGTGAAAAATATCAGAAAAGAGGTGATACTGACAGAAGCAGCCAGAGAAAGCGGCAGTGTCGTCAGAAAGATTTGAATCATTCCATTGATCCTTGTCGATGCGTCTGTAGCCGGGATGACAAGGCCGTCGGCTGCCCGATCGCTATGCCAAACATTATCGGGGGATCGCAAACCTGTCTTTTCGGGAATAATTAACGCATCATCGTGTATCATGTCAATGTCTAACCATTGAAGCCGGCAGCACCTGTGGTTCCGCGAAAAAAAGAGATGCAAAGGAATCGTCAGATGTGATATGACAAATCCCAAAATGGCGAAAATCGATAGTGTCACTTCATCACAACATCCAGGTCCGGCACGATAAGATGGTGAAAATGAAAAATGATCCGTTGTCCACAAAATACACGCTACACGTCATTTTATTGAGCGTCAGCTTATTTTTTAATGTATCTGTCTACGCTCGGGATATTTCCCCTGAAACAAACAAATTGCTTGATATGACCTATACTTTTGACAACAGTACAATTTATTGGCCGACAGCCGAACCATTCAAACTGGAAAAATTGAATTGGGGTATCTCGGAAGGCGGCTGGTGGTATGCTTCAAATAATTATGGCGCTTCTGAACACGGCGGCACCCATGCAGATGCGCCCATTCATTTTTCTGAAAAAGGAAAAACGATCGATCAGATACCGTTGCAAGATTGGATTGGTCCGGCCGTCAGAATCGACGTTGTTTCAAAATGTCTGGTAAACAGAGATTATCTGTTAACGATTGAAGATATAAAACAGTGGGAATCGACATACGGCGCAATACCGGATAAGGCATGGGTACTCATGTATACAGGAATCGGTACAAGATATTATCCTGATAAGGAAAAAGTTCTGGGAACTGCAAAAACCGGAAATGATGCGCTTCCTGAATTGAGCTTTCCGGGATTTTCAGCAGAAGCTGCAGCGTTTTTGGTCAATGAAAGGAATATCAGAGGCATCGGTCTGGATACACCCAGTATCGATTATGGGAAATCAAAAGATTTCAAGGTGCATCGAATTTGTTTTGCAGCCAACAAACTGGCTGTTGAAAATATTGCCAATCTTGATAAGTTACCGGCCATGGGGGCGATATTTTATGTCATCCCCATGTTGATAAAGGATGGCACAGGTGCGCCTGCCCGAGCTTTTGCCGTATTGCCTTAGCGGAGACAATGGGGACTATGCTCGGAGCTGAAAATCACCGCGTATATCCTGCCCGTTCCAGATACAGCAGCACTTCCTGGGCCGCTTCATCCGGAGTCATATCCGTCGTGTCGATGTAGACTTCAGGATTTTCCGGGATTTCATAGGGATCATTGACGCCTGTGAATTCCTTGATAAGTCCGGCGCGTGCTTTGGCATAGAGGCCTTTTCGATCTCTGTTTTCGCAGACTTCAACCGGAGTTCCGACATGTACCTCGATAAAACCGCCATATTTTTCAATGAGCTGACGAATGTGCCGACGCGTCGAGGCATAGGGCGCGATCGGCGCACAGATCGCGATTCCCCTGTTTTTTGTGATTTCACTGGCCACATACCCGATGCGTTTGACATTGAGATCCCGATGTTCTTTGGAAAATCCCAGCTCGCTCGACAGGTTTTGACGGACAATATCGCCGTCCAGAAGGGTAACCGGCCGGCTTCGCATTTCGATGAATCGCGCATAAAGGATTCGCGCGACCGTGGATTTTCCGGCGCCCGACAGACCGGTAAAAAAAATGGTTACCCCCTGCTTGTGCCGAGGAGGATAGGCTTGTTGGATGGTATCAACCACATCGGGAAATGAAAACCAGTCTGGTATCTTTCGGCTGTTTCGAAGTTTGATGTGAAATTCGTCATTGCTCATCAAACGGGTCTGTACCCCTTTGGGCACTTCACTGACCGGCAGAAAAACATCTTCATCCGCCACGTAAACCATTTCTTCAACAGCAACGATTTCAATTCCCAGCTCATCGTTAAAGGACACTGCCAGATTCATGGCCGCATCTCTTGCATAAAAAGGTTTTCCGTCGGCGTTCGGAGCCGGACTGGCATGATTTGGTCCAACGATAAAATGTGTGCATCCATAATTCTTCCGAATGACGGCATGCCACAAAGCTTCCCGGGGCCCTGCCATCCGCATGGCAAGCGGAATGAGGCTAAGCTGCATCATGTTGGCCGGATAGTTTTTTCCCGCAGACAGATAACAATGGATTCGCGTATAGGCGTCGATGTCGCCGGGAGTGACATTGCCCGCCACCGGATGAAGCAAAAGATTGGCTTTGACCTGAGCCATGGCTCGGAGCGTCAGTTCATACTGAACCCGATGCAGCGGATTTCGTGTATGAAAACCAACGATGCGACGCCAGCCCAGTCTTTTAAACAGATGACGCATTTCAAGCGGCGAATGCCACATGCTTTTAAAGGCGGCATGCAACGGCGGCTGAATTCCTTCAACGGTTCCACCCGCATAATATTTTCCAGGCGAATCAAACAGAGAACAAACGCCGGTATGTTCCGGATTCCGGGTGCCGTATACCGCTTCAGCCTCCTTCTCTTTTTCGATGGGCCAGATATCCTGAATATGCAGAACCGCCAGCATAAACCCTTCGTTATCGCGAAGGGCCGCCGATTGACCGGATTCCAGTTGCTGCGCTTCCGACGCTGAAATCCCCAGGCAGACCGGAATCGGCCAAAGGGTATTATCCTGAAGCCGCATGCGATCCAGAACCGATTCATAGTCACTTCGGTTCATAAATCCTTTCAGTGGTGAAAAAGCGCCGTTTAACAAGAGTTCAAGATCGAAAACAGCAGACCGAGAAAGCGTGATGCTCTGAAGATTTCTGGAAAGCGCCTTCAATGCGCTTGCCCGATCATCACTGACAATCAAATTGACGAGTTCACCACCGTGGGCGGCATAAGAGGAAATCATGCAGGAGACTCCAGACGAGGCGACATCATGAGGCCGGCTTCAAGAATATTTTCAACTGGGTGGAGTTTGTATTGTCCTTGCTTCTGGAATAGATGACATCATCCACAATTTGAGAAACGATAAACAAACCAAAGCCGCCTTCCCGGGAGCCATTGAATTCAGGTTTTGGAACGGTTTCGGGATTGAACCCTTTCCCCTTATCGACAAATTCGATGAGGAGCAGTTCCGGAAACAGCCTGGCTGCAACCTGAACAGAGGCGCCGGATTGTCCGCAATAGGCATGACGAACGATATTGGTGGCAACTTCGGTGACGGCCAATTCGATAAGCGATATTCGTTCTTCTCCCAACATCTCTTCAGGGATGATTTTGCAAAAGCTTCGAATAAACTGCCGAATGGCGGACAATTCATTCAAATCGTTTGAAAATGTCATTCTTGACTCGACACTCAGCTCTGAGGCCGCAGATTCCAAACCGTCAATCCGCACAACGACACAGGTAAAATCATCCCTGAAAGCGTCTGATCCCGAAAATGAAACAATGTCGATCCATACTTTTTCAATGATCTCATTGGGTAAAAATGCAGAGCAGGCATTGACGGATGCCACCAAACGCGCCTCACCAAAAACCTGGCCATCCGAATTCATGGCTTCGGTAAGTCCGTCGGAATAAAAGAAAAAAAAGTCTCCATGGCCAAATGGAACGGTAATCTGGGCAATAGGCTCGGTTTCCGGAAAACCCAGCGGCATATTCACCCCCTGAAGCAGGCTGCAGGTTTGGCTGTTCTGATGATATTGAATGGTTCGCATGTGACCGCAATCCACAAATCTCATCTGGTTCCGTGAAAGATCAAACCGGGCGTAGCACAGGGTGACAAATGTCTCGAGTTCCTCCATCTGGTGAATCATGGCGGAGTGGACTCGGTCGACAATGGCATCGGGTTCCGGCGGCGCATCCTTGAAAATACAAGCGCATTGAAGCTCATGAATCACACGAAGGAAATAACTCTTGAGTGCTGCACCCAACAGCGCCGATGCGACGCCCTTACCCATGACATCACCGACCACAACATCCAGACACTGGGAATTAATAACAAAAAAATCATAAAAGTCGCCGTCGACTTTTTGCGAAGGAATGCTCCAATTGGCGATTTCGATCCCACAGAAATCTTTGGGAGGAACCCCCATCAACAAGGTCTGTTGAATTCTCGACGCAGTATCGATTTCTTGTTCCCGGGCCTTAACCAGTTCTGCTTCTACACGGCGCAACCTTCTGGTCTGAGCGTCTGTTTCAATGGCTTTGTCCACCAGAGCAATCAGTTGCCTTGGGTTAAAGGGCTTTGTGATGTAGTCGAAAGCGCCGTTCCGCATGGATTCGACAGCATTGGAAAAATCATTGCTGGCCGTAAGCATGATGGGAGATATATCCGGAAAATTTTTTCGGATAAAGCGCAGGCAGTCGATGCCTCCCATGATCGGCATATCCAGATCCAGAATGACGGCGCAGATCTCGTTTGAAAGCAGATCTGCCGCCTCTTTTCCGTTCTTTGCAGATATGACTTCGAACCCGCTCTTCTTGAAAATTCTTTCAAGAATGACCAGAATGACCGGATCATCATCTACAATCAGGATTTTCCCGCGAAGGGGATTCATGTTGCGATCCTTCGCACAACTCTATTTTTTGATCTCGAAATGCACGCGGCGATTGGCGGCCCATGCCGTTTCATTGCGGCCCGGATTGGCTGGTTTCTCTTTGCCGTAGCTGATCGATGTCAGCCTTGAGGCAGGTATCCCCAGGTCCACCAAAAACGACATGGCGCTGGCGGCCCGCCGTTCTCCCAAAGCCAGGTTGTACGCCACGGTTCCCCGGTCATCCGTATGGCCTTCAACGGAGACAGAAACATTCGGATTGCTGCGCAACCATTCCGCTTTGCGTTTCAGAACATCCCTGGCTTCAGGAATCAGCGATGCACTGTCAAACTCAAAATAAATGTCTTCCGAAACAAAACTGCCTCGTGTTGCCGATTTATCAGCGTCCAGCCCAGCCCCCCCCCCAGCTCTGCCGGCGCCGGCTGCTTGATCCTTTAACTGCTGCTCATCAAAAGCCTTCTGTCTGGCAAGGGCGTCCTGCCTGGCCTTCTCAGCAGCCCTTGCCGCTTCATCCGAAGACTGGGTACCCGTCGGATCGGAATAAATTTTTTTCTTGGAACATGAAGCCATAAAGGTCATTGCCGGCAAAACCATCATCAGAGTCAACAAAATCCAGATCTTTTTTCTCATGCTGCCCATCCTTTTCTTTCAATGCACTGAAGCTGTTACAAGATTTAAATCAAAAAAACCAATGGTAATAAAAATTCCATGATCCAAGTATTACTTTATTAACGTTCAAGCGCATGAAAATCAACAATATTTTCATGCGGGTTGGCATCTAACTGCTTAGAATATCAGCAGTGACGCCGCCATGGTAAATCTCGACATGGAATTTTTCCAAAACAGAACAAGTGTTCGTTTATGCTTGACAGGATATGACCTGAATGACATAAAAATGGTATCTTCTGATCACGATACATTGCTAACACTCTGGAGGCATTTCATCAATGGAATTTTTTTTTAATCCAAAAGGGATCGCTCTGATCGGCGTAACAACACATACCGCCAAAGGGGGATTTTCCATCCTGACAAACCTTTTAAAAGGCTTTGGGGGAAAAATTTATCCTGTAAATCCAAGATATTCCTCAATCGGCGGCCTGACCTGTCACCCCCGTGTTCTGGATGTTCCGGATCCGGTGGACCTGGCGATTGTCTTTGTTCCGGCGCCGCAGGTTCCGATGCCGTTCGCGAATGTGCGATGTGCAACATTCCCGGTGTTATGATCGAGTCCGGTGGATTTTCTGAAACAGGAGATGCAGGGAAAAAACTTCAGGATCAGTTGCGAAGGATTTCTCAGGAAACCGGTATCAGGGTGTGGGGGCCCAACTGCATGGGACTGGTGGATGCTGTCCAGCGCCATGTATTCAACGCTTTCCGGCAGAATCGCCGTTCTAACCTACAGCGGCGGAGCCGGGATTGTTTCTGCAGATTTCATTGAAAAATCGGGGCTGAAAGTGGCTGAGCTGTCTTCCGAGACCCGGCAGTCTTTAAAAACCGTCTTTCCGGACTGGATGCTGATTTCCAATCCCATCGATCTATGGCCTGCGGTTGAAAAAAGCGGTGGAGAAAAAACATACAGGGCCGCCATAGAGGCGGTTTGCGCCGACCCCGGGGTAGATGCAATTTTCCTGCACTTGTTTGCAGGGGGATTTGCCCTTAATTTCGACCTGTCGCTGGTGGCGGACAGGGTTAAATCATCCGGAAAACCCGTGATTGTATGGCTGATCGGTGAACAAAATATCCGACACCGGTATTCCGGTGGTCTCGGAGAAAATCGTCGATACCCTGTCTGAAGCCAAAGCAGCGGCATCGCGCTTTGGCTTTCCCATCGTCATGAAAGGCGTTATTCCTGGGGTTGTCCACAAGACAGAACTGGGGTTGGTTAAAATCGGCATTCATTCAAACGAAATGCTTGAAAACGCTTTTTCAGATATTCGCACCGCTATGCCGACCGGCGGCAGAATTCTGATTCAACAGCAGATCGAGGGAAGTATCGAACTGATTGCTGGTTTTCTTCGTGATCGACAGTTCGGCCCCTGTGTCATGCTGGGACTGGGCGGCATTTTTGCCGAGGCTCTGGAAGATACGGTTTTTGCCGTTGCACCACTCAGCCGCAAAGACGCCTTTCATCTGATGGATCAGATTCGCGCGCAAAAAGTCTTGAACGGATTTCGCAACTCCCTTCCGGTAGACCGTGATGGACTGTCCGACATATTAATTCAGATGATCCAGTTCTACTTTCGTAAGAGGGCGATCCGTTACGCCAATCCCTATGGCTTTGCTTTGACAGCGTGCACATAAACCGGTTTTTTTGTTGTATGCCGGCACTGCTGGGTGAACCGGACACATTGGTTGACCGACAATTGGAATCCTTTTGGTTTTCCCCTTTAAAAAAGAAATAACGGATGGGTGTTTGTCGTGTTCGATCAAGCCGTTTACCCTGAGTTTCCATTTACAAGAAGAACATAACTGTTTTCCAATATCGACAGCCGATGATTCAGGATGATACAGGCATTTGATTACTTTCTTTGATTCGGCTGGTTTTTCAGTTTTTTGGGTAGAGGGAGAGGTTGTTTTTCTCTCTTTGACGGGAGGGGATGAAACGACCTCGGGCGGTAAATGTTCTGCTGCTACATCGGCATGTTGATCCTCTTGAAGAGGGGTGGTTTCCGGAGATGCAATAGACTGCTTCATCAAAGCGATGGCTTTAACTTTGATGTTCTGAAGGTCTCTTTCTTTCTGATCAATCATCAGCTCGATAGCCTTAACAAGCGTTCTATAACCATCGATTTCTTTTATATAGGTCTGCGCCAGTTCATCATATGTCTTGAAAAAATCAAATTCCTCATCCTTGATCGTAATAGACATGTTATTTCCTTTCAAATGTGTATTGCACTTCGAACTTCCTGCATGGTCTGCCGGGCCACGGCCTGGGCTTTCTCATTTCCGGATGCGATAATTTCCCGAACCATTTCGGGCCGATCTTCGAAGTATTTACGTTTTTCCCGGATCGGGGTAAGGGCGTTGATCAAATTTTCCGCCATGATTTTTTTGCAGTCCACGCAACCGATGGCGGCGGACCGGCACTGGCCGTCGATTTCAGTTCCAACGGCTTGGGGTGAATAAAGCTTGTGAAATTCAAAGACATTGCATATCTCGGGATTTCCCGGGTCTTTTCTTCTGGCCCGGTTGGGATCGGTAACCATGGTGGAAACCTTGGCGCGGATGTCTTCTGGGGAATCGGAAAGATAAATGGCATTGTTGTAGCTCTTGCTCATTTTACGCCGATCCAGACCCAGAATTTTGGATGACTCGGTCAAGATGGCGTCCGGTTCCGGAAATACGTTACCATAAAGATAATTGAACCGCCTGGCGATTTCCCGGGTGATTTCGATGTGGGGAACCTGATCGATGCCGACCGGTACGCCGCTGGCCTTGTACATGATGATGTCCGCCGCCTGAAGCACCGGGTATCCCAGAAAGCCGAAGGTGGACAGATCCTTGTTTTCAAGCTGGATGATCTGATCCTTATAGGTAGGATTGCGTTCCAGCCAGGGAACCGGGGTAATCATCGAAAGCAGCAGGAAGAGCTCGGCATGCTCCATCACACTGGACTGGACAAAGAGCGTGCATTTTTCCGGAGACAGGCCGGCGCTCATCCAGTCGATCATCACTTCCTGAACAAATCGCTGGATGTTTCCCGGGTTTTCATAGTCGCTGGTCAGGGCGTGCCAGTCGGCGATAAAGAAAAAACAGTCATATGTTTCCTGCATGGCGATCCAGTTATCCAGTGCGCCGTGGTAATTCCCGAGATGAAGGGGGCCGGTCGGCCGCATCCCGCTTAAAATCCTTTTTTTTACCGTCATAAAAAAACTCCTGTTAAATAGTTGAATCGTAGCCCTGGCTGCAGTACTCCTCCCCCCCCAGCCACCTACCTTTTCACGAAGGGGCGTGTTCTTCAGACTTCAGCCTTTTTTCAACAAATGCCAATTCATCTTCCCGTGTCTTGAGCATGCCGTTCACTTTCTCGTTTCGAAGAACCTGAAGTATCTCCCGGTAAATGGGTCCGGGTGCAACCCCCATTTTGAGAATATCCTTACCGGTTACAGCAGGCTGAATATAGCGCAGCGTTACATAGTAGCTGGAAATCGCCCGTTTAACCCGCTCCAGACGCGTTGCAGCCATCATAAAGAGAATCAACTCGGTTTTAAATACAGACAGCTTTTCGCAGAGTACATGGTTGGGGACGGTTGTATTCCGCTCTAGCCAGAACAGAGTTCGCTCCGCGGCAAAACGGTCTTTGCAGAGCAGCGTGCAATACCGGGGCGTCAGTTCCAAGCGTATGCAGATATCTTCCGTTACCTTTACATCTGTACTGCGGATAATGGCCAGAAAATAAACCGGCCATTTCATATAAGATTCTTCGAGAAAAAGCAAATCATGCCAGGAAATCACTTTTTTAACGGATTCCAGCAGCACCGTCATGTCCGCCGACAGTTGAAGCGTGGGGTGGATGACTTTCAACAATAGAAAATCATCCAGTCTCATGATGGCAGGCACCGGATTTTCTTCTTCGAGGATCTGCCGGATCTCGCTGAAAATTCTGCGTCCGATCAACCGGGAGAACAAATCCATTTTGACGGCGTTGTCGATCAGGCCGCTGGTCAGTTTTCCGATGGTAAAGCCGAATCGCTGTTCGAACTTGATGGCCCGAAACGCCCGGGTGGGATCTTCCACAAAGCTTAAGTTATGCAGCACCCGAATGCTTTTTTCCTTGATATCTTTCTGCGCGGAAAAAAAGTCGATCAGGATGCCGAATCGCTCTGGATTCAACTGGATTGACAAGGTATTGATGGTAAAGTCTCTGCGGAAAAGATCCAGCTTGATGGAACTCATTTCGACAATGGGCATGGCCGTGGGAAATTTGTAATATTCCATCCGGGCGGACGCCACATCGATCTTGAAACCATCCGCCAGCGTAATGACGGCGGTTCCAAAATTGGCATGGGTATGAACCCGGGCATGGTTTCTGGCCGCAAATTCTTTGGCAAAGGCAATGCCGTCCCCCTCGATCACGATATCCACATCGTCGTTGGGCCGGTACAGAAAGAGATCCCGAACGAAACCACCCACCACATAAGCGCCGACACTTAGTTGGGTGGCGACTTCACCCAGTGTTCTCAAAAGCGCCAGTACCCGGTCGGACAGTCTTTCGTTCATGAAATTGAGGATGTTGCGGGTTCGGGCATGGGTGATATCTTTGCCGGGATCAAACTGGTTTTCCGAATTGTTCTGAGTCTGCCGGGCCAGAATGTTCAACAGGTCGGTTCGGGTGATCACGCCGATAATGACATCCCGGTCCACAACCGGCAGTACCCGCTGCTTATTTTCGATAATTTTCTGCTGAATCTCCGGCATATCCGCATCCGGTGCGACCCAGGCCATGTCTGTGGTCATGTAATCCCGAACCGGCACCGCGTCGAGCTGATGAAAAAGGGCTTTTTCAATGACCTGGCGGGAGATGAAACCCAGCAGATCGTCTTTACAGTCCGGTGTTTCCGTAACCACCAGTGCATTGATGTTGTAGCGGGTCAACAAATCGGCCGCTTCCTTGCAGGACACATCTGCTCCGACAGTGATGGCCGGGGAAGACATGATATCCTTGGCCTTCCGTCTGGCCCGTACTTTGCTGTAAAGAATTTCCAGAAGGCGATGCTCCACCTGGGCCAGGGTCTGTTCCTTCAATGTGGCCGATGCCGCATAACTGTGCCCGCCACCACCCAGAAGTGTTACGATGGCGCCGACATCTACTTCGGGAATCCGGCTTCGGGCCACGACATGAACCTTGTTTTCCATGCCGGCAATGGCGAAAATGGCGTTCAGATTCTCCATCTTGATGAATTTGTGAACCAGTACGGCAAAATCCGGAATGTAATTATCGCTGATGATACTGGTCAGGACGATGTCGATGCCGTTGATCATGTAATGTGTTGCCGACTGGATCATATCGTTCAACAGGCTGATCTGCTCGGGGCTGATTTCTCGGGCGATCATCGAGGAAATGGTATTGAGATTGGCGCCCTTGGACAGCAGAAATGCGGCGGCGGTAAAATCATCTTCAGTTGTGGAGGGAAAGGTAAAAGAACCAGTGTCTTCGTAAATCCCCAGGCAGAGAATGGTGGCCTCGTCCGGCGTGATATCGATTTTTTTTTCCCGGAGAATATCTGTCAGGATGGTGACGGTGGCGCCGGTCAATCGGCTGACGCCGTAATCAGCCTTGATATCGGTGACCATGGGCGGATGGTGATCATAAATATGAACTTCGACATCCTGTCGGTCGATAATGGCTGAAAATTTGCCGATGCGGCCGGGCTGCCGGGTATCCACCAGCACTAGTTTCTTGATGCGGGCAAAATCGATGTGCTTCATCTCTTCCATATTGAAGAGATAGACCATGGAACTGATAAAAAAGTTGCGCAGATTTTTTTCCTGCGAGCCAGGAAACACCACCAGAGCTTCCGGATAGAGTTTCTGCGCGGCCAGCATGGACGCCACAGCATCGAAGTCCGCATTCATATGGGTGGTGATGATGGTCAGATCGTTTTCAGGGGACAACTTCACATCTTCCTCTTGCAAGGGATCAGAAAATCAGGGATCGGAAAACCGGTACCTGATCCCTGCCCTTATAATTGATTTGACAGAAAAAAGACAGGAATTTCAGGTAAAAGAAAGACGATGAAGGGGCTATGCGCGCTTGGGCCGGCTTTCCATCCCCAGTTCGATCAGGATATCCATAAGCCGTGAAAAAGAAATACCGGCGGTTTTTGCAGCGCGCGGCAGCAGGCTGGTTTCGGTCATTCCCGGAATGGTATTGGTTTCAAGAACATACAGCTCTCGGTCCTTCAACATCATATCTGTGCGGCTGTAGCCTTCACAGAACAAAGCCCGATGCGCCATGATGGCGTAAGTCTGAGCTTTTTCGGTCAGGGTGTCATCGATACGGGCCGGACAGATTTCCTGGCTGGCGCCGGGCAGATATTTGGCATGGTAGTCGAAAAATTCATAGCGGGTGTCTGGGATGATTTCAATGACCGGAAGCGCAGTTATATCCCGATTGCCGAAAACCCCGACCGTCAGCTCGGTTCCTTGAATGTAGGTTTCGACCACCAGGGTATCGCCATAACGAAGGGCTTCGCGAATCGCGGGTTCCAGAATGTCTCTTGTTTTTACGATGGCCATGCCGATGCTGGATCCGCCTTTGGCCGGTTTGATGACCAGTGGAAGGCCGATGCGTTCCAGGCAGGTTTCAACTTTCGACCCGTCGTCCCGGTGGATTGTAATGTAAGCAGGGGTGGGGATGCCCGATGTTTCGTAAAGCTGTTTGGAAACGAGCTTATCCATGGCAATGGCGCTTCCCAGGACACCGGATCCCTGATAGGGGATGCCCAGAAGATCCAGCAGCCCCTGAACGGTACCATCTTCACCGAATTGGCCGTGCAGGATGATCAGGGCCACATCGATGAGCGCGGCATCGGCCACCAGGCGGCCGATGTCCGTTTGGGGGTCATACCGGAGTACGCGATATTTATCCTTGTCTAGCGCTGCGTAAACCTGATCGCCACTTTTCAGCGACACCTCACGTTCCGAAGAAATGCCGCCGGAAATCAATGCAACGGTAAGTGGCGCTCTCATGCTGAAACGTCCTTCATGATTGAAACAGTTGACGTTTGACGGTGTTGAATTCTTCCAGGGTAATCAAATCGTTTTCCAGCAGGCGAGCCAGTTCGGAAAGTTCACGGAATCTGGCCGTGGCCGGATCTTCCAGTAGATAAGTCGGTTTGAAGGCCGAGTCGGGCAGGGCATGGGGACCGGCGTCATTTCCGATTTTAAAGGATGCCATTCCGCCCAGAATGCTGATTTCAACGGCTCTGCCGTTGAAAACCGGGGAACCCAGAGCTTCCCGCAGGGTTTTTCCTTCCTGCCTCATCCGGTTGTAAACACGGTAGCCGGAGATGAAGATGGCTACAGCTCCACCGAGAAAAATCCAGATGATGTACTGAATGAAGCCTCGAAAGAAAAGCACCAGAAGACCCAATCCGGCAATCAGCAGCACATGAAGCAACAGAATCGAGTAGGCCATCATTACACTCTTGAAAATACCGTCGTTTTCTTTGGATTTGTTCATCATGATGGGTAAGTTCAGATTGAGGGTTTTGTTTCCATACGGTCTGCCAGGATTGCGGCGTAGTGTTGAGGCATTTCCCGGGAAACAGCGGTGTTACGCAGACAGTTAAGTTTTAAAATCAGATAATTCAATCGGGTAAGGGTACGATATCTCTGAGCCGTATCTTCTATTTCCGCCAGCAAGTCTCGGGTGTGGTGAATCTCTTTTTTCAGCTCGATTTCCGGCGGTATACAACCGGCATTTTTCAGAACTTTGTAGGCAAGCCTGAGATCTTCGGGAATATGACGATCATCCTCAATTTCGAGCGGTTTTCCGGAACCCGGAAGATTGTCGAAATCCCCGCGACGCTGGGCCTGAAGGATGCGCTCCTCGATTATTTTTTCAAATCCTGTTGATATCATTGTAACGATTCGTTATACAACCGATGTCGCCCCTGCGATTGAAAGTTAGATCCGGCATTATACAATTATAAACCGCAATATCAAGAACAATGTACACCGCAATAATGATGCTGGATTATTTTTATCCAATTATGATATATACCCGTTTTATTTTTAAGATATATCGACTGAAAAAGGAATCATGATATTGAAAACCTGCAATGCCTTTACTCGCTTTATTCTTTATGGCGCGCGAATCGGCACGTTGATCGTCTGCTTCTGGCTGAATGCGGCGGTTCCAGCGGCGACCGAAGACAGCACGGCGCCCTTTGTCACGCTCCAGGCCAGACTGACCCAGGACGGCTTTGATTCGAACCAGCTCAAGTCGCTTTACCAGAAGCCGGATGTCCACTTCGAGCCTCGCACCGTATCCCTGTTTTTCATGCACAGCGAAGCCAGGGTCAACTACAATCAGTTTTTAGCTCCGGAAGCCATTCAAAAAGCCAAACTATACATTCAGGATCATCTTTCGGAGTTGAATGCCGCAGAAGACAGCCTCGGTGTCGATAAGGAAGTGATCACGGCCATCATGCTGGTCGAAACCCGGCTGGGAACTTATCTGGGAACCAGCTCCATCTTGAATACCCTTTCATCTCTGGCTGCTTTGAAAGATCCCGGTCTTCGAGAAGTGGTATGGAACAGCATGCAGGAAGATCGCCGGCCGGAAAGGGCGGCTTTCGAAGAAAAGGCCAATGCCAAATCTGCATGGGGCTATCAGGAACTCAAGGCTTTTTTGAAATATACCGGCAGGGAAAAAATCGATCCCACAACCGTCCATGGTTCCTATGCAGGCGCTATGGGAATTTCCCAGTTCATGCCAAGTAATATCCTGGCATACGGTCGGGACGGCAATCGGGACGGCAGAATCGATTTGTTCAATTCCAGCGACGCCATCATGAGCATTGCCAATTACCTGAAAAATTTCGGGTGGAAACCCGGCATCAGTTATGAAGCCGCCTTCGATGTGGTCTATCGTTACAACCACAGCAAGGTATATGTCACCACCATATTGAAAATCGCCGATCAGTTAAAGGGATGATATGGATTTTCAGACCATCAAGATTGTTTTAGCCCTCGCTGCACCGTTTCTGCTGGCGACACTCTGGGCCGTCATTCATGCGTCTCAGAAGGAATTCGGCAGCTTGCGGGAAAAAGTACTCTGGATGATGGTTGCCGCCATCCCGTTTATCGGATTTCTCATCTATCTGATATTTGGTTTCCGGAAAGGGAAGAAAATGGGAGAAATACATGAATGACCGCATCCTGATGCTGGGGAATCAGGCCATTTCGAGGGGGTTGATCGAAAACGGCTGCGCTGTGGCCACATCCTATCCCGGTACGCCGGCCTCCGAGATTCTGCCATCGCTGGTGGAATGGCGGCTGGCTGAAAATACCCGGCTGCATGCCCAGTGGGCGGTCAACGAAAAAGTGGCCTTTGAAATCGCCTATACCGCCGCCATGACCGGGCTCCGGTCCATGGTCAGCATGAAACAGGTCGGGCTGAACGTGGCTTCCGACCCATTGATGAGCGCAGCCTACATGGGAACCGTGGGTGGGTTTCTGGTCGTCTGCGCCGATGATCCGGGTCCGCATTCCTCGCAGACCGAACAAGACAGCCGGATGATGGCCATGATGGCCAAAATTCCAGTACTCGATCCCGACTCTCCAGCCCAGGCCAAAGACATGATCGCCATGGGGTATGCATTGTCCGAAGCTTTCGAGATTCCGGTCATGATCCGGCCCACCACGCGGGTCTGTCATGCACGTCAGGATGTGGCTGTTTCCCCCATTGTTGCGGATACCCGTCAGCCGAAATTCGAAAAAAATCCGGCCCGCTGGGCCGCCACCCCAAAATTCCGGTTTCGGCTGCATCAGTCTCTGGAGCAGAAGCTGTCTGCCATTTCCAATCATGCCGCGACAGCTCCGCAACGCTGTAATCCGGGTGCGGACGAATCTCGGCAGGCCATCGTGGTTTCCGGAGTAGCAGCCGCCCATACCCGCGATGTCATGAAAGATCTCGGCCTCTGGGACCATGTTCCCCTATATCAGGTGCTTCAGCCTTTTCCCCTGCACCGGGAGTTTATCACGCATCTGGATACGGCATATTCACAGATTCTGGTCATCGAAGAGAGCGCTGGCATCATCGAATTACAGATTGCCGACCGCCGTAAGGTCTTGGGAAAAGTATCCGGTACCGTACCGTCCGTGGGGGAAATCCTGCCTGAGACCATCGAGGCGATCGTGGCGAAATTCGCCGGAAAATCGGTGTCTCCACCTGACCTGCCGCTGACCGCCCCCGGCAGACACCCGACACTTTGTGCCGGCTGTCCGCATCGGGCCAGCTTTTTCGCTATCAAAAAAGCCGCACCCCGGGGTATTTATACGAGTGATATCGGCTGCTATACGCTGGGCCTCAACCTCGGCGCCGTCGATACTTTTATCTGTATGGGGGCCGCCATCAGCCAGGCTGCGGGGTTTTATCAGGCTTTCCGGCACGAGGCCAGACGGCCGGATATCGTGGCCACCCTGGGCGATTCCACGTTCTTTCACGCCGGAATTCCAGCCCTGATTGATGCCGTGGTTCAGAATGTCCGCTTTGTTCTGGTTATCCTCGACAACCGAACCACCGCCATGACCGGTAACCAGCCAACTCCAGCCTGCGGCAGGGGCATCGGTGGGGAGCCCACGATCACGGTCGCAATCGAAAAACTGGTTCAGGGATGCGGTGTCGCGTTCTGTGAAACCGGAGATCCCTACGATGTGCCGGCATTCATTTCCCTGGTGAAATCAGCGGTTGCCTACAGCCGGGAAACCGGACCCGCAGTCGTCATCGCCAGGCGGCCCTGCCTGCTGGATCGCAGCCAGGTTGAAAGCCGCCATCCGTTTATCCGGGTTCATGTCGTTGAGAAAGACTGCGATGCCTGCCATTACTGCATCCAGCATTTCGAGTGTCCGGCCCTGATTACCGACGGCAAAGACAAGCCGGTCCGTGTCAATCCGGCAGCGTGTACCGGATGCGGGGTTTGTCTGCATGTGTGTCCAAAAAAAGCGATAGTTATCACGGAAAAAGTATGATAACACCAGTCTGATTCAGCCTTCATACTTTGAATAAAGATTCCCTTACGGAGTGGTGAATGACAATTCAACAGCAGATTATCATCAGCGGCGTCGGCGGCCAGGGCGTCCTGTTTGTTACCCGCCTTCTGGCCGAGGCCGCCATGATGAAGGGATTTCCGGTACTGACTTCCGAAACCCACGGCATGGCCCAGCGGGGAGGTACCGTGGTATCTCACCTGAAAGTCGGCGATTTTTCCAGTCCGCTGATCCGACCGTTTTCAGCAGACGGACTGCTGGCGTTCAAGTCCGAGAGCCTGGCCCAGCACGGCGGCTTCGTTAAATCCGGGGGGTGGGCTGTTGTCAACAGCGGCGGGCCGCTTCAATCTACGGGTGAGCTCAAGGTCGAGTCTGTGGATGCAGACGCGATCGCTGGAAATATCGGCAACCTGAAATCCGTCAATCTCATCATGCTGGGAGCCTCATTGTCAAGGCTCTCTGGCGATTGCGGTCTGTTCTGCACGCTGACGGATATCCTCACTGTTCTGAAGATGCAGATTTCCGGGGCCCCGGCCAAACTGGAATCATTCACCGCCGCTATCCATGCCGGTTATAAGGTTTAAGCGGGATTGACAGGGGTCATGCCGCAGCTTGTCAAACTGTTTCAATTTACGCTCTCGGGGCTGACCACCGGCAGCACTTATGCATTGATCGCCATCGGGTTTTCCATCATCCACAATGCCACCGGCATCGTCAATTTCGCTCAGGGCGAATTCGTGATGTTGGGCGGGATGTTCATGATCACATTTTACGGATATTTGAAACTGCCCATGGCGGCAGCCTTTGTTCTAAGCGTTTTTGCCGTGGCAATCATCGGCCTGCTGCTGGAGAAGACCGCCTTGCGGCCTTCCAGATCCCAGGAAGTCCTCAACCTGGTCATGATTACCGTTGGTGCCTCCATTTTTATCAAGGGACTGTCCATGGCTGTCTGGGGAAAGAGCGCCATGACGCTGGCGCCTTTTTCCGGTGAAGACCCCATTCTTATTCTGGGTGCTGCCATCATGCCCCAGAGCATCTGGATATTTGGTATTACACTGGCGGTGGTGGCGGCGTTAAGCGCATTTTTCGTCAAAACCCGCACCGGAAAAGCCATGCGGGCCGTTGCCGCCAGCCGCCGGTCCGCGATGCTGGCGGGTATTCCGGTCAACCGGATGATCGCGCTGTCGTTTTTTCTCAGCGGCGCTTTGGGAGCTGTGGCCGGCATCATTCTCACACCCGTTACCACCATTTCCTACGACGCTGGCATCATGCTGGGGCTCAAAGGGTTTTCTGCCGCCATTCTGGGAGGATACGGCTCCATGATCGGGGCTGTGGCCGGAGGGCTTCTTCTTGGCGTACTGGAATCTCTCGGAGCCGGTCTCGTTTCCTCCGAATATAAAGACGTTCTGGCCTTTCTGATCCTGCTGATCGTACTTTTTTTCAAACCCGGCGGCATATTTGGGAAAGGGGCGTCAAGAAGGGTGTGATGAAGCATCTGCCGCTACCGGTTTTCAGCCTGTTTGTTATCGCTCTACCGTTGATCCTGAGTAACAATTACTACCTGATGGCGCTCAATATCGCTGCTCTCAATGTCGTGATCGTTATCGGGCTCAATCTTCTCATGGGCTATGCCGGCCAGATATCCCTGGGTCATGCCGCCTTTTTCGGCCTGGGCGCCTATTTATCCGCTATTCTCACCACCACCTGTGGTTTTCCGGTCTGGCCCACGATCCCGGCAGCCATGGCCATTACGGCCGTCGTTGCCTACCTCATCGGCATTCCCACGCTCAAACTTGAAGGCCATTACCTGGTGATGGCAACCCTCGGGTTCAATGTTATCGTCTATATCGTCATGATTCAACTGAGCGCCGTCACCGGCGGCCCATCGGGATTTGCCGGCATTCCCCGCCTGCAGATCGGGGGATTTGCCTTTGATTCGGATCTGAAAATCTATTATCTGTTCTGGGCGGTCGCCATCCTTGTTCTGATCCTTTCGCTGAATCTGATCCACTCGAGGGCCGGCAGGGCCATGGCTGCACTCAGCCATAACGAAATCGCGGCCCGCTGCACAGGCATCGATACGGAAACCTACAAGGTCAAAATTTTTGTCATCAGTGCTGCCCTGGCATCCCTTGCCGGAAGCCTGTATGCCCATTACATTTCCTTTATCAGTCCGGGCTCTTTCAGCATCTTTTTTTCGCTTCAGGCCGTAACCATGGTTCTTGTGGGAGGCATGGGGTCTGTCTGGGGATCGCTTTTCGGTGCGATTCTGCTGTCTCTGCTGCCGGAAGTCCTGCATAGCGTCAAGGAATACAATGTCCTGGTCTACGGATTCATTCTCATGGCGGTGCTGATGTTTTTTCCCAGGGGGCTGTTTCCGGCTGGAAGGTCTTTCTGTATTGCGATGATCAGGAAAAAGACATGATTTCGCCGGCTGATCCCCATATGGATACCGCAGTGCTGGAGGCGAAGAATATCACCGTTCGCTTTGAAGGTCTGGAGGCGCTCAGCCGCCTTTCATTTGCCATCAGTCCGCGGCGAATCGTCTCCATTATCGGCCCGAATGGCGCCGGAAAGACCACGCTCCTGAACGCCATCACCGGTGTCTATCCGATCCACGCCGGGGAAATTCTGTTTCAGGGGAAGTCGATCTCAGGGCTCAAGCCGTTTCAAATCGCAGCATTGGGCATTACCCGCTCTTTTCAGCAGGCCCAGCTCTTCATGAACATGACGGTTCTGGAAAATGTCATGGTCGGGATGCATTCGCGTACCACATCGGGTTTTTTCAAAGGTATGCTCCGCCTGCCGTCCGAACGAAAAGAGGAACGGATAATTTCCGCACAATCCCGGGATATATTAGATGAATTCGGGCTCATTTCAAAGGCTGCAGACATGGCCGGGCATATCAGCATCCTCGATCAGCGGCGCCTGGAGATCGCCCGGGCCATGGCCGCCCGGCCGAAAATCCTGCTTCTGGATGAACCAGCAGCAGGATTGACGATCCGCGAAATGGAAGCCATGGCTGATCTCATCCTCGGACTCCGGGAAAAAGGCCAGACCATCATTCTGGTGGAACACAACATGCGGCTGGTCATGGCGATTTCGGACCACTTGATCGTCCTGCATCATGGCGTCAAGATTGGCGAAGGCCGACCCGAAGATATCCAGAAAAACCGACAGGTCATCGAAGCATATCTGGGGAAGAAGGTTTAATTTATAAGTTTTTCGGTTTTCAGTATCAAGCATGAAAATCCTAAACTCAAAACCTAAAACTCATAACTGGTGTTACTTTGCTGAAAATCAGAAACATCGATGCGGGGTATGGAAAGATTCAGATTCTTCACCGGACATCGCTTCATATCCGGGAAGGGGAGATCGTATCACTGATTGGCGCCAACGGAGCGGGAAAGACGACGCTTCTGAACGTGATTTCCGGGCTGCATCCGCTGAAAGGCGGCAGTGTCATGTTTCAAAACCGGGAAATCCAGGCCATGCCACCGGACCGGATCGTCGGTATGGGGCTGATTCAGGTGCCGGAAACCGACAAGATATTCCCTCCCCTGACGGTACTGGAGAATCTGGAAATGGGTGCTTATCTTCGGCGCCTCGATCGCCGTGCGTTACAATCGGAGATCGAAAAAATTCATGCGCTCTTTCCCATTCTTCGTGATCGCGGAGACCGGGCCGCTGGAACCCTTTCCGGCGGCGAGCGCCAGATGCTGGCCCTGGGAAGAGCGCTCATGGGAAAGCCCAGACTCCTGATGCTGGATGAGCCGTCCCTGGGACTGGCGCCCGTCATTGTCGCCGAGATGTTTGGGATCATTCAGTCTCTGAACGCCATGGGAACGACCATCCTGCTGGTGGAGCAGAACGCCCGGGAAGCCCTGCAAATCTCCAACCGGGCCTATGTGATGGAAACCGGGCGGATCGTACTGACCGGGGCCGGTGTCGAGCTGATGAGCAATGAAGAGGTGAAACGGGCATTTCTGGGAAACGATTACAAGGAAAAATGGGAACGTTGATATTGGACAGCTTCATAAAAAGTTCGCAGGCAGGGAGCGCAGCATCCGAACTTTTTATGATGCCGTTGAAAGGGAGGGATAGATATGGGTGTATTTCAACCGGAAGCTGAGACCATGAATCGCCGCGATCTTCTTGATCTTCAGAATGAGCGGCTGGGAATTCTCATCAACCATGCGTATGCCAATGTCCGTTTTTACCGCAACCAATTCGATGCGGTCGGGCTCAACCCGGATGACATCAAAACCCTTGAAGATCTAAAAAAAATCCCTTTCACCACCCGGGAAGACCTGGTGAATAATTACCCATACGGCATGTTTGCCGTGCCGCTCCGCGACGTGGTGCGGCTTCAATTCCCCCTGAGCCACTACGGTAATCCCATCGTCATCGGTTATACCCGGGAAGACCTGAAAATCTGGCGTGAACTGGTGGCGCGGATCATGTTCGGTGTCGGCATCACTGAACATGACATCATCCAGGTCGCGTTCAATTACGGACTGTTCATGGGGGCGTTCCGGTTTAATCAGGGGGCGGAGCTGATCGGCGCAGCGGTCGTACCGGCATCCGTTGCTCCGGCCGATGTCCAGATCCGGATCATGCGCGATTTCAAAAGCACGGTTCTGGTGTCTACCCCGTCCTTTGCACTTCACATTATTGAGACTATGAAAAAACAGGGAATCGATCCTCGGGATCTGTCCTTAAAAATCGGGTTGTTCGGGGCCGAGCCCTGGCCGGAGAGTGCCCGTGATCTGATTGAAGCAGGTCTTGGGATAAAAGCCTTCGATATCTATGGGGTTACGGAACTGATCGAACCCGGTGTCTCCGGCGAATGCACGGCCATATCCGGTCTTCATATTTTTGAGGACCATTTTTTTCCGGAGATTATCGATCCGGTTACCGGACAATCCCTTGAAGAAGGCCAGGAAGGCGAGTTGGTTCTCACCAGCCTGACCACCACCGCTTATCCCCTGATCCGATATCGAACCCACGACAGAACCGCACTCTGTACAGCCCCCTGTGACTGCGGTCGGACGCTGGTGCGGATGAACCGGATATTCCACCGGACGGATCAGATGATTTCCATTCGGGGAATCAACGTGTTTCCGGAAACCATCGCAGATGTTCTCCGGAATTTTGAAGGGATCGGACCGGCGTATTCTCTGGAAATAAAACAAAAATATGGAATGAATGATAAATTAAATGTTTTTATTGAGACTTCCCCTGAATTGTTATGTACTGCGGGAAACGTTGCCGCCTTTCATGAAAAAGTCCGGACAGCCCTTCGAAAGGCCCTTGGGCTAAGGGTCGAGCTGGAAATGGTACAAAAAGAACATGAGTCGAAACAGATGAGATCGACTCGAACCCGCATAAATTCGTGAATTACTCTTGGACCGGCCGAATGCCGGCCACGCACATGGGCGTTTCCCGGTCAGCCAGCCCGCAGACCTCGAGAAACCTCCATATTGTCGGAGATCAGCCGTTCCAATGTTAGATCGGCCGGGGACCCGGTCCGGTTCAGAAACTCAATCAGGACGCTGGTGTCAATAAGAATCACACCGCCCCCCCGTATTTCCTCCAGGTTCCCTTCCCACAGGCCCGTTCTTCGCAGATTAAGCAGGTTTCGTCGCCGGTACTGTTTCACCAGCTCGTTCAACGCGAAATAAACGACCTCCTTCTTGGTCTTCAGCGCTGTCAAGTCCAGGGCCTCCCGTACCAGTTCCTCATCCAGAAGGATGGTTTTTTGCCGGCTTCAATCTATATAGACCTTCAGAAAATTCATTTGACAGGCATCACAGTATTATCATAAGGTCAGAATAGATTAAATTCAAAAATTCCCTAAAATCAATCAGTTATGTTTTTTCGATAAAAAAACTTGAACATTTTAAAACTGAACCAGCGCCGCGAAAGTGTAGATGCTGAAAAAGCGAAAAAAACAGGAATACGGGGCATTCTCATGAAACCGGTAATTTTGAAGGATATTGCTGAAATGGTTAGAAGGGTACTCGATAAGTAAGGCGTATCGCTCTACCGTAGCCATCGACAAGAAAAAGAGCCTTTAGTTATTGCCACAATAGACAAGGAGAAAAATATGATTTACAAATTCCAACGAAGGATTTGTGTACTCTGTTTGGTTGCCACCATCGTCTCGGCTGTATTTTCACCCGCGCCGGCTTTTTGTGAATCCCTGCGTTTCGTCTTTATGGCCGACAGCCGCGGAGGCTCCCTCGACGAACCGGTCAACACTCCCGTGCTAAACGCCATCATTTCCCAAATCAAGGCGCTATTCCCCCAACCGGCATTTGTGGTTTTCGGCGGCGATATGTCCTACAGAGGATGTATCCACGGCTCTTACACTTTTCAGAATTGGAAAGACATCTTCGCGCCCCTGACAACTGCGGGAATTCCTTTATATACGGCAATCGGAAATCATGAACTCTATGCCCATGGATGTGGACAATCCAACGAAGGATTTTTTCTGGTAAACCAGCAGCAATACCAAAATGTGTTTACTGAGAACCCCAGCAATGGACCGCCCGGTTACGAGCGACTGGTATATTCTTTCACCTCTCCCAAAGGCGACGCCTTCTTTGCTGTATTGGATCCTTACTATCTGACCGCAGACAACCCGAACCCCAGCCTATGCGGTACGATCGATGCTACCCAATTTGCGTGGCTCGAAACGCAGGTGGCTCAGACCCAGGCAGCCCACAAATTTCTTTTCATCCATGCGCCCTATTACTATGTCACCGGAGCCAACCCTGCCGACCCATCCGAATCATCATGTATTCCGGATGCCACCTTTACAAATCTTTGGGCTTTTCTGGATAACAATCAATTTGATATCTATGCTTGCGGGCATCAGCATCTTTATTCTCGGAAGACCATTGACAGCAGTATCCTGCCCAATCCTCAGACATCCCCGAATCCGACACCCCCCTGGCAGAACAATGTCGTTCAGCTTCTTAACGGCACATGCGGCGCCGGTGTGGACACCAGCACCCCTACCGTGAATCCCGCTCTTTGGCATGTTTCCCAGGCTGCCAACACCTATTACTTCAGTGTCGTAGATATCAACGACAGCCAGGTAACGATAGCCAGCTATAGTGGTGATACAGGCGTTTATAATATATTTGACACCGATATAGCTGCTGTTCTGGCGAATGGCCGAAGTCAGTCGATTGACATAACCGAGAAGACACCCCTGTCGGTTACAGTTGCGCTGGATCCGGGAAGTTTATCTGGTCAAAATGCCGATTGGTGGGTCGTGGCAAGCACCCCATGGGGCATTTATTCACTAACACCTTCTGGATGGACTCCAGGAATCAACATACTGGCCCAATATCCATTGTTCAAGATAGGTCCTGCAGAAGTTTTCAATGGATATCTTCCTGCAGGTGACTACACTTTCTATTTGGGTGTGGATATGAATCCTGACGGCATTCTTGATGAACCTCTTTATTTTGACGGGGTTCAAGTGCATGCGAGTTCGACAACGGAACATGACAATGGGGTCTTTTGACGCCTCCTGATTCTGGTAAACTACTCGCCCATAATCTGCTCGGTGGTATATGGGCAGGTTTCCGGGAATGCTGATTCAAGCAATCCGGTTTCATCTGCTGCAAATACAACAGCTTTTTCATACGCTGTAGAAACGGATTCTTGAAATTGATGTTTCAACCCAGAGGAGTCTTTTAAAACTTCTCTGATATCGATCCTCTGAATTTTTATTGTATTCAGCCAACTTTTGCCTCTGCGCTCTGGCTGGTAGTCCCATTTCAGCATGTGGGCCAAAAGAACAGAAAGGCGGTTTACCAGCTCTCTTTTTTCCGATCTACCCATGCTTTCGATTTCCTCTATCAGGTTTTCAACGTCAAGCTGAGACAACGCCCCGGCCTTCAACAAGTCGGCCTGTTCCTGTGTCCACTGATAGAAATCCTGTTCGTATAGGCTCATTGATTAACCTCTCTTTTATCTTGACCGGCTGGTCAGAGGAATGACTCCCGCTTTTATGGTGATTACAGCTTATGGTTAAAGGATGTTTTTCCCGGGTGACGTTCAATTCCGTAATATACTGGCCGACAGGGGAATTTTAGAGTGTACGGTTGTATATACCAGAGAAAATATGTACCGAGATCCGATGGGCCGGGAAAATATTTGTGCACGATCCATCACCCGGCCCGCGTAAAAAATCTGATTTCCCAATATTTCAACCGACTTCACCTCTTCGAAAAAGCCTTTTCGAATCAGCTTCAAGAAAGCTTCTTTCAGAGTCCATGATCGATAAAATTCCGATTGCAGACTGCCCTGGAGAACGGATTGTTCCCGAAGCGAAAAGGCAATTTCCAATACACCCTCCATATCTATCATATGGTTTTTTTCAATATCCACGCCAACCCGGAACATATCGTCGAGGCCCATAGCCGCCACTGCAAATTCTCCGGAATGGGCGATGGAAATCGGGATATGGGGCATCGACGAAAGAAATGGTGCTCCCATGGGTTCATATTCGATTTCGATGGTATGAGCGTTTCTGGGCGGAGCAATCAACCGCTTGACCAGTTGTTTGACGGCAAAACGACCGGCCAGCCACTGCAACTGCCTTTTCAGATTTTTGAAATCGTTCAGCATTTCAAATTCCAGAAGACTAAACAAATGCTGTCGGAAATCCTGTCGTTCAAACATAACGGGTTTTAAAAATATTTCCGGAAATGCAATGGGCGGAATCAGATGATGTTCCAGAAAAGCCGGGATGAACACAACACCGACTGCAATGTCGGGATCTACAAAAAAAAGATGAAAATCCCTGAAAAAATCAGTGGATGGGTTCATTCACGGATAGGGAGGACAGAGCGGAATGGGTTGATCTTCCATCAAAAAAATGAAATTACCATTACAATACTGTTTCAAATAATAGGGAACGTATTCACTGACGTCTCCTGCGATATTGAACACAATCCTGCCCGTTACCCCATGCCATTTTTCCACCAGCAGCATTTCGGATGCCACTTCCCAGGCATTGTCTGTTTTTGCGAGTTCAATGCTTTTCGCCAGCATCCAGATTGCGTCAAATCCTCTGGCTGCCCAGAGATCCGGATGATTGTTCGGATATTCCGAGCGAAATCGCTTGACAAATTCCTGCACATGCGGTTCGGGTGCATCCGGATTGAAATAACTGGCCATCAGCAGTCCGTTTGCAGCGGATCCGGCCGCCTGCAATCGGATAATGTTCTGCAGATCGTTGGGGGTGATAATCGGCGAGTTGAGATTCATGGCCCGGACCTGTTTGATGATGCGTGTCAAATTTATCGGGTCGCAGGCGATATAAATCGCATCCAGATATTCCTGATTCTTGTTGATTTTCTCTCTTAGATTCCAGAGCAGTTGGCGGATGTCATTTTCCCAGGGAAAAAACGAAATTGTCTGAGAAATGTTGATACCGGACTCTGCGGCAGCTTCAAGAAATGTTTTGACCTGGAGTACACGCTTGTCATCCCGCTCCTGGATGACGGCCACGTTGTGCCAGTTCCATTCCATCCGATCGACAATTTGTCTCGATACGATGCGATCGTTGGGAATGATGCGAAATGACAGGGGAGAGTCTTGAGAAATTGACATGGAGGAGTTTGCAATGACAATATGAATCTTTTTGTGAATCAGCAAAATTCTGTCTGCCAGGGCCGTATGTTTGGTATTCAGGCCATTGATGACAGCCAGGAGGCGATCGTTTCCGATCATTTTCCTGACAATATCCATTTCATTGCTTTCAGATTCAGGCAGCATGTAACCTTCGATTTGCAGCGGATGGTTCTGAAAAGCCGTTTTTGCGTTGATTTCTTTGACGGCCAGCTTGACACCTCGAAGCAGGGAATCGTTGTGGAGTGCGGAAGCGAGGATGCCGATGACGATGGGTTCCGAATTGGTGTTTGCCAGATTTGTTTCGAACTGTCTGACATCACTGTCCTTACATCCTGATATCCCCACGCTGATAATCAGTACCGCCACGAACCGGATCCATATGCGCATGATCTATACCCAAGCCTCCTATTTATCCGATCCCAGAATGACGGGCAAACCGTTTTCGCCGTTTCCAATGATCACGACTTTGGTATTGGGAGACTGGGCGATGCTTTCGGTGGCGAGGATTCCCTTCCATTTGAGCATTTCCGATGTCAGAGACGTATTGATCAGATCATTGTAGGTTTTAATTCCCAGGGCTTCAACGCGCTTTCTTTCGGCTTCCTGCCGCTCCCGCTGCAGCTTGAATTCATAGGCCAGGGCCAGGTGTTTTTCCTGCATTTTATTTTCAATAGCTTGTTTGACAAATTCCGGCAAAATGATTTTTTTAATAAGGACGTCATCGATCCGCACAAATCTCTCGGAAATTTTTTCAACAGCCTTGTTGACAGTGGATTCCAGAATGGGTGTTGCGGCCATATAGATTTCTTCGGCGCTCATTTTGCCAAGATTGGTCCGGATGATGGCTTCAATTTCCGGAATGACGATGGCATTGATGTAATCCGGGCCCACGTGCTGGTGAAGCATGCCCAGCAGCCCGTAATCCGGATAGCAGATGATGGCTGTCTCGATGGTGACCTTGAGCCCGTCTTTGGTGAGAACCTCGCTTTCATGGGGGACCTGCTGAACCCGGATGTTGTAACAATACATGATGTCCCAGGGCCAGATCAGATGGACGCCTTCACCGTAAACATGGGTCAAATCGGTACCACCGAAAAAACGGCGATACAGCACGGCGGCTTCTCCAGGCATCACGGAAACGACGATACTGTTGAACAGATAAGCCAGCAGAAACAGAATGACGAAAGCCGCCACCAGCAGATAGGGCAGATTCCGCCGCATCCAGTTCACGGTGGATGCATTGATGCGCTTCACGTGGTGGATTGTCCATTGCCGGACAACTTCAAATATGCGTTTCATATCATATCACCTAAAAAAAGGGGCAGGGTAACAGGGTGCAGGGGGGGGGAGATGTTATTGCCTGTCATCTGCACCCTGTGCCCTGTCTTCTAAACTGACGATTCGGCCGTATTCCATTTTCAGAATCCGATCGGCTGCATGGAAAAAACGATCGTCATGAGTAACGGCAATGACGGTTTTGCCACGCTGTTTCAGCTCCTGAAGCATGACTTCGTAAAAATACTTTCGAAACTTCGGATCCTGATCGGCGGCCACTTCATCGAACAGTAAAATGGGTTTGTCTTCCAGATAGGAGGCGATCAACGCCAACCGTTTCCGCTGACCGGTGGACAATCTGATATTCGTGAATCGGTCTTCGGCAAAACCAGTTTTCTCGGACAGTTCCATGATATCGAGCAGTTCCCACACTTTCTGCGGATCGATTTTTTCGAGACCGTAGAGCCGATCGAAGAGATGAAAATCGGTGAAAATGATGGAAAACAGGTTGCGGTAGCCAACATAATGCGTTGCCTCCAACACCCGGTCATTCAGCAACATTCTGCCCGAATGGGGATAATACAGACCTGCCAGAATTTTCAGCAGCGTCGATTTGCCGCTGCCGTTACCGCCGACAATGAACAGCACTTCACCGGCATGAATGTCGAGATCGATCGGGCCCAGCGAAAAAATTTGATTCCGATCCGGATCCATATACGAAAAAGCGATATTTTCCAGTTGAATGGCATCGAAACCGGTTTGCGGCCGAGGGCGATCCACCGCGTCGGTGGCGTGGGCGTCAATGGCCGCATCCAGGTTTTTTTCCAGTGTTTCGATATTGATAATGGCCACATCCGCCCGTGCGACCAGGGGCAATGCTTCCACGATGTTCCCCAAAGGCCCGACCATGAACAAGACCACGGCGGTAATGTTGATGATGATCCCATAAGCCAGATCCGTGATCTGTGGGAGCAGAAATATGATGGTGGCGAGCAGGATGTAAAAAAATGCCTGAGCGAAGATGTAATTGTCGATGAATCGGAATTCAGTCCGGATATTGATATCCCGTGCTTCCGTGGAAATCTGTTGAATACGGCCTTCATACAGATCCCGGCTTTTTGTCGTATTCATCTTGATCTCTTTGAATCCATCGAGGAGATGATTGACACTGTCGAAAAATTCATTTTCTTTTTTCAGGCACTCGGTCAGATCTTTTCCCGTGGCGGTTTGATTGAAGAGATAGATGGACACCCCCCCGCAAATGATAACGATAGAGAGAAAAAAAGCCGTAAGAGACAGATGTCCGATATATAAAAAAGAAAAAATCAGCATGACCGCCGATGAACCGGCATTGGAAATCAAACGCGATGCATCGAAAATGGTTTCCGTATTTTCCGCCAGCACGGTATAAATCTGGGATTTACCCAGGCCTTCAAAGGCCAGTAGCCCGGTTTTACGAATTTTATCCAGAAACCGCAGGCGAATGCTGAAAACGATGTGCTGAATCAGGTTGGCCGTCATGGCCAGGGAATATCGCTTGGCCAGAATAAAGCCGCTGATGCAGATGATAAACATTATCAGGTAACGTAAATTCAGCCCTTTTTCGGGAAATTTCTCCGCAGCGCCGTTGATGATGACCATGATCATGCCCTGAAGCAGACCGGCCATCATGGCAAAGGCGCTGATCTTGATCGTCATGTTGCCGGCTTCCCTGCGAATGAATCGAAAATAGTTCAATTTCAATTGAAGTAATCTCCCGGATCGGGGTATATTTTATTCACATGGATGGACAGGATAAAAAAGGCTGCTGAATATCCTCCAGATACTTCCGAAATAGCGCCGCATCCGCCGGCGGACAGACGATACCAGTTCCGGCCAGCCCTTTCAATGTATTGTCACAGCCAAAACACGGTGTGGATACGGATGCCGGCAGTTCCTCGATAAGTGGCAGAAACGGATACAAGGGGTTGGACGGCTGCATTTTCAGGGCCGCCACCATCCGCTGACGCCACAGCGTGTCCGGAACCACTTCCAGATCATACCCCGCCTGCCGCAAACACGCAAGCATCAAGCCGGCCGGCATGGGATGCGGATTGACGAGATGAAATATCGTTCCGATGGATTCGGGTTTCAGAGACAGCGCCACCAGCGCCTTGGCGGCAAAATCGACTGGCGTCATGTCTTCATCCATGTTCCGGTCCGACACCATTTTCAGCTCCAGATATCCGCGCAAAGACCGGGAAAACAGGCCCTGCGGATCGCTCAGACCGGTCCGGCTGTCTCCGGTAATGCGTCCAGGCCGGAAAATCGTCACGGCCATCCCTCTGTTCCGTGCCGCCAGAACCAGCTTCTCGGCCGCCCATTTGCTCTGGTCATAACCGGATTCCAGGCCCGTACACCGGGCCGGTGGGTCTTTTTCATCGATCCATGTCCCGTCCGGTTCGTTCATCCGGGGGAATACGGAAAGGGTCGAAACAAAATGCAGGCGTTTGGCCGGGCCGATGATCGCCATATCTAAAATGGTCCGGGTTCCCAGAACGTTTTCACCACGCAGTCGGGAATAGGGCAGTAAAAAATCCACCCGTGCGCCATTGTGATAGATCATGTCCAGACGCCCTCCCAGTTCGGAAAACGACTGAGAGTCAAGACCGAAGGCGGGTGCCGCCAGATCTCCGGGAACCGGTATGATCCGTTTTTCGTATTCAGGCCGCCAGAGCTGGACGGACTTCAGCCGGGCAATCAATCGCATCCGCCCATCATCGGGCCGGTTGCACCGTACCAGACAATGCAGTTCGGCATCTGTCTTTTCCAGAAGTTCAGACAGCAGAAACGCGCCGAGAAACCCTGTCGCACCGGTCAGAAAAATCGATTGGGGTTCCTGCCAGAACTCCGGGCAGGGCCCGGGCGCATAACCGGCATCCAATCGGCTGTCGGCTTCTATCTCATCGGTCAGACCGGCCGATGATGGCAGGAAATCGGCAACGTCTGAAAGAGGATCTCCCGGTTTGTTCAGCCTCTTGGATACGAAAACTTCCGGGTGCTGCAACATGGCGGCAAGACGGCGGACGGTGGGGTGCAGAAAAATCATTCTGACGGGAATTTCCTGCATCAACTGATCCCGAAGAAGTGTTGTCAACCGGATGGCTTTCAGGGAATTGCCGCCGCAGTCAAAAAAATCCGATGCCACGTTCAGATCATTTTTTCCCAGTGCCTCACACCAGGCCCCAAGCAGTGTCTTTTCCAGATCGGTGGACGGTGTCGCCGCCGGCTGCACCCTGCTGTCTTCCGATGCTGCGGCAATGGCCAGCAGCGCCCGACGATCGATTTTCCCGCTCGGTGTCAGCGGCATCGACGTCACCGCAATGATTCTATCCGGAATCATATATCCGGGCAGCCGCTCCGCCAGATAGGACTGCAACATCCCGGCATCAGGATGGACCCTGCCCCCTGATCCCTGCCCCCTGTTCCCTTCATCAAACATCCCGAACCGGACAAAAGCAAGCAGCACATCGGTTTCACCCGTTCGAACCCCTTTCATGACCGCTGCATCCGTCACTTCAGGATGGCTGCGGAGCCAGGAAGCAATTTCACCGGGTTCGATCCGAAAGCCCCGTACCTTGATCTGATCATCGATCCGGCCCAGAAACACCAGTTCTCCATCCGCCCGCCATTTTCCCAGATCGCCGGAGCGATAGAGCCGTCCGCCCGGTGCGGCTGAATGGGTAATAAATTTTTCGGCTGTCAGATCCGGCCGGTTCATGTATCCACGGGCCAGACCGATACCGGCAATACAAATTTCCCCCGGAACACCGATGGGAACGCTCTTTCCCATAGAATCCAGAACATAGACCGGTACACCGGGCAAGGGGTGTCCGATGGGAATATCGCCACGCTCCGCTGTTGAATTCAACCGGTGGATGGCCGCACACACGGATGTTTCCGTCGGGCCATAGGCATTGAATACGGTTTTGGTTTGACTGTGAAATATCAGGTCTTCGGAGATGGCGGCCTCGCCGGCCGTGATCAGAACCCGCAGGGGAGACAGATCCACGCGGGGAAGCACATGCAGGTAGGCCGGCGGCAGGGTGGCCACCGTTACCCGGTAATCGGACAGAAAATCCAGGAAAGAGTTCGGATCGCGAATCACGGCATCCCGTATCATGACCACCGCCGCCCCGCAAAGCAGGGCCATGAACATTTCAGACAGCGATGCATCGAAACCCGCTGAAGCGAACTGCAGAACCCGATCCTGGGGAAGCACACCGAAAACGGCGATCTGGGTCTGAATCATGTTCAGAAACCCATCGTGCTGAATCATGACCCCCTTGGGCTGGCCGGTCGAGCCGCTGGTGTAAATAACATACATGATATCCTGCGGCCGTGGCCGAATTGCGGGTGCTGTCTTGTGCAGGTTCGCGGATGAAACGGTTTCGGGTATCCGCAAGGACTGGACGGGGAGATCGGGCGGAATCCGGTTCTCGTACGCCGCTTCGGTCAGGATGAGCTGACAGTGGCTGTCGCAAATCATGTACTGAATCCGCTGCACCGGATACTCCGGATCGATCGGCAGATAGGCGGCGCCGGCTTTTAAAATTCCCATGACAGCCACGATCATGTGTCGGGAACGGCCGAGCATCACACCGATACAGGTATCGGGTCCGTGAATATGGCCGGCAAGTACTCTGGCAAGCATTTCGGCCTGGTGATCCAGTTCCCGATAACTCAAGATTCCCTGATCGTCGATAACGGCCGGTGCATCCGGAAACCGGCGAACGATTTCGGCAAAGACATCGGTTGTATGCTGCAAAGACCAGCCCTGAACGGGCCGGGACAGCGCCGGTGCATTGAAATCCACCATCACCTGCTGTTGTTCGTCGGCAGACTGAATCTCGAGTTCATGAATTTTCCTGTCGGGATGACGCAGGCAATCCGCCAGCAGCCGCTGCAGATGATCGGCCAGCCGCTGCATGGTATCGGGCAAAAACAGATCCGTGCTGTAGGTCAGGTTCAATCTCAGGGTGTCGGCGCGTTCGATGAATTCAAATGTCATGTCGAAACGGCTGGCGCCGGTATCCAGTGCAACCGGTTGGATCACCAGATCGGATGCGGCCGGAGGTGACGGGGCATCCGGCTGCATGACGACCATCACATCGAAAATGGGCGCCCGACTCGGATCACGAACCATTTTCAGCTCATCCACCAGTTGATCGAAGGGATAACGCTGATGGGTATGAGCCAGAAGTACCGTTTCCCGAACCCGTCTGGCCAGATCGGCAAATCGTTCCTGGGAATCCACCGAATCGCGCAGCGTCAAAGTGTTGGCATAAAACCCGACCTGATGCTCCAGCTCCGGAAGTGTCCGACCCGAAGACACGGTTCCTACGGTGATTTCCGTCTGGTGCGTATAGCGATGAAGCAATATCTTGACCATGCTGACCAGCAGCATGAACGGTGTGGACTGAAACCGGCCGGCAAGGATTCTTAGATCGGCAAGCAGCGAAGATTCCAGCGTCAGACGCAGGGTGCTGCCGGTATAGGAAGGCGAAGCCGGACGCGAAAAATCCAGGGGAAAATTCAGCCGCTCCGGCAACGGCGATAACTGCGAATGCCAGAATTTCTGGTCCCCGGCCATTTGCGCGACAGCCTCCGGGCTTTGCTGCCAGAGCGCGTAATCCCGATATTGAATGGGAAGGGAAGGGGTATCCGGTTGGATGCGGCGTTGGATACGCCGGTATCCGATGCGAAATTCCCGGCTGAGAACATCGAAAGACAGGGCATCGCAGACAATGTGGTGCGCATGGATAAAGAGCAGATGGCGGGTGTCTCCGGTCTGGATCAGCATTACCCGGAACAGCGGGCCGGCACTCAGATCGAAGGGAACGGCAGCCGACTGACGGACGAGATCGATTGCCGACTGATCCGGATTTTCATCCGATCGCAGATCCGCGGTTTCCAGTTCAAAGCACGCTGCGGGTTGAACGATCTGACGCGGTTGACTGTCCACCACGCGAAATACAGTGCGCAGGGCTTCGTGTCTGTCCACCAGATACCGGAATGTCTGGGCCATCGGCTCCGGATCGATCCGGCCATCGAGCCAGAAAGCGCCGGGAAGATTGTAGGCCGGAGATTCCGGATTCATGCAATAGAGTACCCATAATCGGCGCTGAACATGAGATAACGGATAATCGGACTGGATCGGCGCAGGCGTGATTTTCTGCCGGGATTCCCGGCTGCGGGTTCGCAGGATTCCGGCGATTTCACACACCGTGGGATGGGCGAAAATATCCTGCAAACCGATATCCACCGCCATGTCCCGTTGAATGGCGGAAACCACCCGCATGGCTTTCAGGCTGTGGCCGCCAAGATCGAAAAAATTATCGTGAATGCCGATCAGCGGATAATCCAGAATCTGCCGCCAGATACCGGCGATCCGGGCTTGGACATCGTCTTGGGGCGGAAAAAATGGCGTGCCGGTTGCCGGGGATATCTTCACGGGGTCGGGCAACGCCTTTTTATCGATCTTGCCGTTCGGTGTCAGGGGCAGGCTTTCCATCTGCACAAAATATGAGGGAATCATGTAATCCGGCAATTGTTGCCGCAGATACTCCCGTAAGGCCGTGACAATAGATGCGGGGGACAGACCGGGTTCCACAGCCTTGCGGGCAGAGGCGTATACCAGATAACACGCCAGCTCCGATCCGCCCCCGGATACGGGACGGGCCACCACGACTGCATCCTGAATGGGCGCATCCGGAAACTGCTTGACATGGCTTTCGATGTCGCCGGTTTCAATGCGGTATCCGCGGATTTTGACCTGGTCATCCCGCCGGCCCAGACAGACCAGCGTTCCATCGGGCTGCCAACAGCCGAAATCGCCGGTTTTATAAAGCCGCCGACCGGGTGCAAACGGGTGATCGATAAAGACTGCCGCGGTCTTTTCCGGTGATTCGAAATATCCATAGGCCAGGCCGTCACCGGCAATACATATCTCGCCCACCGATCCAATGGGCATGGGTTCCAGATTCTGCGAGAGAATCAACACCTGTTCATTTTTCAGAGGGGATCCGATATTCAAGGCGCCGTCATTCAAGGGCCGGCAGGTGGACCAGATTGTAGCCTCGGTCGGGCCATACACATTGAATACCCGGACATTGTCGAAAATGGGCTGAATCCGCTCGAACAAATCCCGTGGAAGGGGTTCGCCGCCGATCAACAGCACTTCCAACCGGCGTAATACCGCAGGGTCCCGGCCCTCCAGCAGCATTTTCAGGCGTGACGGCGTCAGTTGCAGGGCAGTGACCTGTTCTTGCTGCATCATGGCCAAAATCCGTTCAGGGTCCTGGATTTCGGCTTCCGGAAAGAGAACCACAGTCATGCCCGACATGAGGCTGTTCAGGATTTCCAGAACCGAGATGTCAAAAGAAATGGTGGTCAGCGCCAGAATCCGGTCCAGGGGCTTGAATCCAAAGACGGCGGTCATGTTGGCGTTGAAGCTGACCACATTCCGGTGGGAAACGACGACCCCTTTGGGCTGTCCGGTCGATCCCGACGTGTACATCACATAAGCCGGCAGATCCGCAGACGCCAGACAATCCGCCATTCCCCCGGCGGCCAGGGCTTCATCCAGATCACAGAGCGCAGTTCCTTCAGGAAAGGGGATCGGCGACAGACCGGCACGGGTCAAAAGCACCTTGCAGCGGCTGTTGGATAAAATCGCATCCACCCGGTTTTGTGGAAACGCCGGATCGATGGGAATATAGGCGGCTCCGGTATATAAGACACCCAGAATTGCGGGGATCAAATTTTCACAGCGGTCCAGCAATACGCCGACACGGTCTTCGGGCAGAACGCCAAGAGACTGTAAGTGGTATCCGATCCGTGATGCCCGGTGACGCAATTCTGCATATGTGATGCCATGACCGTTGAAAATGACCGCCGGTGCATCGGGCATCTGCGATTCCCAGGCATTGAACGACTCCACAATGGACAAATCCCGGGGATAGGGCCAGTCGGTTTGATTGAATTCTTCGGTCAACCGTTTTTTTTCGGATTCGGACAGGATGGAGATAACCCCGATGGCAACGGCATCCAGGGTCAGGACGGCATGGATGATTTCATGAAGATGCGCTACAATGGCAGTGATCCGATCCAATGAAAACACATTTGCATTGAAGCGAAACGTGAACCGGAGCTGCTCGCCCGGAATCACCGCCAGTTCCAGAGGATAATGGGTCTGCTCGACATTTTCATAGTCTTCGAGAACGAGGGTACCGTTCGGCGGCGCCGGCGTCCTGGCCTGACCGGCGGACGGGTCGTGCGGATAATTTTCAAAAGCCAGGATATGATCGAACAGGCCCTGTTTCAGCGCGCTGAGGGCGTGAATGTCGGCCAGCGGGAAATAGTGATGTTTCATCCCGGAAGCCATCTGAAGCATCAGATCGGTCAGGATTTCCGAAAAAAGGCGGCGCCGAGGCGCCTGTACCCGAAGGGGGACGGTATTGATGAACAGCCCCACCATCTGCTCGACACCGGCGATTTCAACGGGTCGGCCCGATACGACCATGCCGAAGACCACATCCTCGCCATCGTTTGTCTTTGCCAGTAAAACCGCCCACAGGGCCTGAATCACCACATTCAGGGTGGCCCGGTTACGGCCGGCCAGTTGATGCAGGGCCTGTGTGGTTTCTGCATCCAGCACCATCGAAACGGTTTTCAGATCGTAAGCCTGAGCCAGGAGGCCAATGGCCTGCTTTGGAAACGTGGCCGGCCGATCATAGCCGTCCAGGTAGGTTCGCCAGTATTGCCGGGAGCTTTCCCGATCCTGTTTTTCCAGCCATGATACGAAAGTGCGAAATGCGCCGGGGGCCGGCAGGTGCGGATCGGTTCGATGAATTTCTGCGCGATACAGGGCCATCAATTCTTTTTGAAGAATGGGCAGACACCAGCCATCCATGAGAATATGGTGAAAAGTCCAGATCACCCTGAACCTGTCTTCCCCGGTATGAATAACCCGCAGACGCATTAAAGCATCATGGGACAGGTCAAACGGTGCAGAGCGGTCTTTTACCCGTAGAGCCTGTATGATATCATCCTGTTTTTCACCGGCCAGACTGCGCAGATCCTGAAAGGCGATATCGAGCCGCCGCTGTTTGAGGACAAACTGGAGCGGTTTCGGCACATGACGGTGGATGAACACGGTGCGCAGCACATCGTGGCGCTGGATCAACCGGTTCCAGGCGGCTTCGAATGCAGCGATATCCAGAGCCCCCCGAAGGCCATAGGTGATCTGCTGCACATAGGCCTGGGAATCCGGCTCATACAGGGCGTGAAAAAACATCCCCTCCTGCATCGGGGTCATGGGATAAACTTCCTGCAGATCTTCTTTTTTCAGCATGTGCCTGCTTTCAATCATCGCCCAGAGCCTTTTCCAGATCCAAATCACTGAGACCGTAAAATCGGGAATCTGTTGAAAGTACATCCGGAGATCGATCCGTACAATGCAAGGACATATCTGTCAAGGCCTGTCGGTAAAAGTTCAGAAGACTCTGAACACGGTCTTCCGATATCTGATCCGGATGAAAATATATGGATGCATGAAGGGTATTCTGGTAAATCCATGCCTGAATATCGAGATCATGAAGCCGGACGGCATCCGGAGCGACCAGTGGGCCGACAGGTTCCGGCACCTCCCGGAAAAATGACTGCGGAGTCGCTGGTTCCAGACGCCCCAGATAATTGAAACTTATCGCCGGCCAGTTCCCCGTGTTCAGTTCTTCCCGGATTTTATCCGTTCCTGAATACCGCAGCACGCCAAACCCCAGACCCTGACCGGGAATTTCATGCAGATGCCGCTGAATGGAACGAATCTGTGCGCCGGGCTCCGTTTCAACAGGGAATATCACAGGATAAAGGCTGGTGAACCAGCCGACCGTCCGCAAAGGCTCCGCGGGCATGATCCCGACTTCCCGGCCGTGGTGTTCCAGCGCCAGGCAGAGGCGGTTGTAACCCTGCCAATGACGGAATGCGGTTGCCAGGCCGGCCAGCAGCAATTCCTGAGCCGATGCCTGATAAACACGCTGTCCCTGATTCAGCAATGCCTCTGTTTCGAAATCGGAGAGATGAAACCTGGCAGTCTGAACATCCCGGCAGGTGTGGCGTAAGTACCGGGGCTGATTTCCTGAATCCGACAACTGACTTTTCCAGAAAGGAATGTCTGCCGTCAGATTCGGATCGGATGCATACGCCTGGAGAGATTCCGCCCATTGCTTCATCCCGATGGTTTTGGCCGGCAATACAGCGGATTGACCCTGCAGCCCGGACCGGTAGGCCGCCTCCATATCTTCCAGAAGAATGCGCCAGGACACGGTATCCACAACCAGATGGTGACAGACGATCAACAGTCGCTCCCGGTTCCCAAGCCGATACCAGACCACGCGAATCAGGGGAGGACGGCTTATATCGAAACCGGCCTGAACCTCAGCCGCATGGTTCCGGATGAGATCCGCTGCATCGGATTGTCGAGACCCGTCCAGAACGACCACTTCCACTTCCATTTCCATGCCGGGCGGATCGATGGTCTGAACCCATCCATCCGTATTCCGTGAAAATCGGGATCTCAAGGCATCGTGATGATCGATAACACTTCGAAGCGCTATTTTCAAAATAGCCGGATTCAGCGGCAAGGCCGGTTCGAGCAGAACGGCCTGATTGAAATGATGACAGTGATCAGCAAAGTTTTCAAAAAACCAGCGTTGAATCGGCGTTAACGGTGTCTGACCCCAGGCCGGCCCGGATGTATTGTCCGGATTGGCGGCCTGAATATGCCCAAGAAGTTCATCGATGGTGGGAAAGCGGTAAAGGTCCGCCACCTGAAGATGCAGGTGGTTTTCATGAAGTCGGGCCGATACCTGTATGGCTTTGATGGAGTCTCCGCCCAGTGCGAAGAAATTATCGTGCAGTCCAACGGCCTCTCTTCCCAGGACATGACACCATATCTGCGTCAACAGGCCGGCCATACCTTCCAGCGGCGGTTGAACATCGCTGCAGACGGCCTCCTGCATGGGGTCCGGCAAAGCCCGCCGGTCGATTTTTCCGTTTGCCGTCAGTGGAAACCGCTCCAGAAAAACGATGCGGGATGGCACCATGAATGCCGGCAACTGCCGACCCAGGGCCTGTTTCAAGGCAGATTCAGCCAGCCCATCGTTGTCCGTCCTGGTTTCGGGGATGCAGTAGGCAGTCAGTTCACGACCTCCCGGATTCGGGTGGGAAAACACCACTGCATCCCGAATTCCCGGTTGATGACGCAGCATCAGAACAATTTCCTGAATTTCGATACGATGCCCGCGGATCTTGACCTGGTCATCTTTTCGGCCCAGAAAGAGAATATCGCCATCCGGCAGCCATTTGCCGACATCGCCGCTGCGGTACAGGCGGTTTCCGGGTTCGAAGGGATGCGGAACAAACGCCTGTTCCGTCAACTCCGGCCGGTTGTGATAGCCATGGGCCAGCCCGATACCGGATATGCAGATTTCTCCGGGAATGCCGATGGGAACAGGTTGCAGCCGGGAATCCAGAATGAATATCCGGAGGCCCGAAAGGGGTCGGCCGATGGGAATTCCGAGTGGATAAGAATGGTCTGGCGATACCCGATGACAGGCGGCGCACACCGATGTTTCCGTCGGGCCATAGGCGTTGATATACTGAATCCGAGATCCGTAATAAACGGCATCCGAAGCCATGGCCGCCTCTCCGGCGGTGATAACCGTATGAACACATTCCGGAAGGGCCCGGTTCAACGTTCCCAGATAAACGGGCGGCAGGGTTGCCAGCGTTACCTGCTGGTCGGCCAGATATCGGATGAACCGCTCGGGGTCCTGAATATCAGCCGGCGGCACGATCACCAGGGTTGCGCCACTGAAAAATGTCAGATACATCTCGTAAATCGAGGCGTCAAAACCGGGTGAAGAAAACTGCAACAGACGATCCGATTCACGGATGCCAAAGCGGCGGATCTGATCCATGGCCATGTTCACCGGCCCCCGGTGCGGCACCATCACGCCTTTGGGTACCCCGGTCGAGCCCGATGTATAGATCATGTAGGCGGTCTGATCCGGCATGATTTCCGGAATGATTCCGACATCCGATGAAGCGAAACACCCGTCATCCAGCCCGGCATCCAGCTCAGCATCCAGCCCGGCATCCAGATTGACCCGCTGCAGTGTGTCGAATGCGGAGCTGAATGCCCACAACGAGGTGTCGGTGATCAACAACCGACAGCCGCTGTCTTCGAGCATGAATTGAATCCGGGATTCGGGATACTGCGGATCGATGGGCAGATACACCCCGCCCGCCTTCATGACACCGATCATGGCCATGACCCAGGATGGCGACCGATGCAACAATACCGCCACCGGCATGCCCGCATCCACGCCCCGGCGCCGGAGATATCGGGCCAGGTCATCGGACATCCGATTCAGTTCCCGATAACCAATCGAGCGATCTTCGCAGACCACGGCCGGCTTATCCGGCGATTGTCCGGCTATCTGATCTATCTGAATGAAAAGAGGGGGCAGGGTCGGTTCCTGCTCCCTGTTCCCTGATACCTGCCCCCTCTTTTCAGAAACAAATTCGTCAAGAATCAACTTCTTTTCTGAATCGGGCAGAATCGTCAGATCCGCGATCGGGGTGGCGGGATTTTCCCGGACACTGTGGATCAGGATTTTTAGATGGGCGATCATGCGGTGAATGGTATCGGGCTGGAATAAATCGGATCGAAACCGGGCTTCTCCCTGAAGGGTTTTTCCGGCAGGCCGGAAGGTGAAAATCAAGTCCATTTTACTGACCGGCCAGTCAAAGGCAAAGGGGGTCAGCACCAGTTCCTTGCCGGATGTGATGACTGGATCGGCTTCGTAGAAAGTCAGCCCCACATCCACCAGGGGATTCCGGCTGATATCCCGGTCGAGGACAAGTTCATTCACGAGCTGATCGAAGGGATAGTCCTGATGCGCCAGCGCTTCCGTGGTGGTGTGGCGGACCTGATTCAACAAGTCGGAGGCGCTTTGATGTGGCTGGATGGTATCGCGTAAGACCAGCATATTGACGAAACAGCCGATCAACCCGGATATATCCGGATGGATGCGGCCCGATACCGGTGCGCCGATGCGCAGTTCCACCTGGCCGGAATACCGGAACAACAGAATTTTGATCAATGCCTGGACGACCATGAATAAACTGGCCTGATGATTTTTCCCCAGATCCGACAATTTTTCGGTCAATGCCTCATTCAGGGTAAACTCGACAGCACCTCCTGTAAATGTCTGAACCGCCGGCCGAATGAAATCAATCGGCAAATCCAGAGCAGACGGGTCTCCGGCCAACTGCCGGCGCCAGTAATCGCTCTGGGCTTTCATTTTAGGCGAATTCAGCAGGCGTTTCTGCCAGAGCGTATAATCCGGATACCGGCAGGGCAGGGGGGGCATATCGGGGATATGGGGAGAGGCCGCATAGAAAACCGCTGTTTCCCGTGCCAGGATATCCATGGACCAGGCATCGCTGATGATATGATGCACTACCAGCGCCAGCACATGGTGTTCGCACCCGATTTTATATACAGCGGCCCGAAGCAGCGGCGCCTGCGTCAGATCAAACAAGGTGGACGCCAGCGATTGCACCCGGTTTTTGCAGGCAGCCAGCGGGTCCGGGGCTGCCGACAAATCGACGACTTCAACAGGCACCGATACCGATGGCAGAATCTGCTGGCGCGGCTGGTCTGACTGAAGGATAAAACAGGTGCGAAAGGCTTCATGTCGGCAAACCATCGATTCCAGCGCATGCGCCCAACGATCGGGGTCGAACGGTCCCCGGCATGCATAGGCGATGGGGATATTGTAAACCGTTTCACCGCCCTGCATCTGGTGAAGAACCCACAGACGATGCTGGGCTGCAGACAGTGGCCAGAAGTTCGTTTGCTCCGGTGTTTCGGGTACCCGTTCGATGGGCTGGTAAGTGATGGACGGGCTGCCGTCTATCAGGGATGCCAGATCCTGAAGCCGGGGATGGGTGAAAAACGATTTCAAGGTGATTTCCCGACCCATTTCATGATAGATTCGGGCCAGAATCCGCATGGCGTTCAGGGAATTTCCGCCGACATCGAAAAACGAATCTGTTTTTCCCACAACCGGTGTGCCCAGGACTTCCTGCCAGATGGCGGCCAGCCGGATTTCCGTATCGGTATCCGGTAAAGACCCGCAGGGAATGGCCGCCGGCAGCGGTAAGGTGCTGCGATCGGTTTTGCCGTGAGCATTGCGGGGAAAGGCGTCCATGGCAATGAAAAAATCCGGAATCATGTACTCCGGCAGCAGGTCCTGAAGATGGACCCGAAGCTCGGATGGGGAAACAGGCTGTTTTTCGGTGAAATAGGCCAGGAGCAGGATATCCCGGTGATCCCCCCGCCCGGCCCGGGTGGCGATCAGGGTTTCGGCCACGGCCGCATGACTGCGCAGGGCCTTTTCGATTTCAGCCGGTTCCACCCGAATACCGTGTCGTTTGATCTGGTCATCTTCACGGCCAATGAATTCGACGCTGCGATCCGGACGATACCGGCCCTGATCGCCCGTGCGGTAGATGATATCTTCGGCATCCGGGTTCAGGGGGTTCTGGACGAACCTTTGGGCCGTCAGCTCGGAATCGAGATAATATCCTTTGGTTCGAAACGGCGTTTTGATGTAAATATCGCCTTTTTCGCCGATGGTGCATAACCGGTTGTCTTTCAGGATCAATACCGCGGTATTGGATATCGGCAGACCGAGCGGGATGATCTGCTCCCGGTCATAAGTCTGGAAAGCAATGCGATGATAGAGTTTGGCCAGTGTTGTCTCGGTCGGCCCATACAGGTTGACCAGTTCCACCCGATTTCCCATGATCGATTGCCAGCGGTTGACGTCTTCGCCGTACAGCGGCTCTCCGGCCAGAAGAATCCGCTGCAGTGCAGGCAACGGATTGGCGGAGTGTCTCATTTCGAGTTCTGCCATCAGCAGTCGAAATACGGACGGGGTACAATGCATGAGGGTGATCCCGGCCTGACCCAGCCAGTCCAGAAGCCGGTTGGAATGATTCCGGGTTTCGGGATCGGGAATGCAGACAGTGCCGCCGACCATCAAAGGAACGAAAATATCGCGCAGGCTGACATCGAATGTCGGCGGCGCCAGCAGACTGACCCGCAGGTCTGGAGTCAGGCCGAATTCCCGGATTTCCCAGTGGACGAAATGGCTCAGTCCCTTATGACTTCCTAAAATGGCTTTGGGAATGCCCGTAGATCCGGAGGTATGCATCACATACAGACCATCATCGGGTCCGGGCCGATAAACGGGTGAATCAGCGGTGGATGGATCGGCAATGTGTGGGTCTGTCGGCCGATGTGTTACACCGCCGGCCTGAATCGGCATTCCGGGAATATGATCCGGCGAGAATACGGCCAAGGGCGCTTCTTCCCGGAAGGACACCACACGAATCGTTGCATCGGGAAATGATCCGGTACACAGTTGTTTCAATAAATCGACATGGTCGATATCCGTCAGAATGACCTGGGGCTGGGTGTGCATTAAAATGGTTATCAGCCGCTGCCGGGGAAAATCCACGGCCAGGGGCATAAAAATCCCGCCGGCCTTGGCAATCCCCAGAATCGATATCAGATAATCCAGGCCGGACGGCATGAAAATCCCCACCGGCACCTGCGGATCGACAGGGTTCGACCGGAGTACCTGGGCAAGGGTTTCGGCTTCCTGATTCAGACGGGCATAGTCGAGGCGGCAGCCCGCATGTTCCACGGCGATGTTTTCGGGAAAATGCGCGGCTGTCTGTTCAAATACGTGATGAACGATTCGTTTATCCATGTTCGGTGAATTCCGGTGAAAAGGCTGGTTCGGCTTCAAGCAGCTCGATCAACTGATGGTGGCGGTAAATGAATGCAGTTCGCCTGCCGCCAAAAAGGTTCTGGGGAGAAGGTCGGGCGGATCGCACGATTTTGTGCCGGAACCGATCGAGAAATCCGTCGAAATCCGCAGTTTCATAACACAGATGGTTGAGGCCTCCGCCTTGCAAGGCAGCCGTGTAAGCCGGGGAATCTTCATTGAGGGGTTCGATCAGCTCGATGCGCGCATCGCTGCCGCAGGAAAGCAGAACCACCCGGACCCCCTGATTGTCAACCGTAATCATGTCGGTTACGGGAAGAAAGCCGAAATCCTGTCGATACTGATTCAATGATCGGTAGAGGTCTTTTACCACGATACCGATATGGTGAAGTGTCAAAGATGTCATAATCTCCCCAGAAGCCGCTGCATTTTGGCCGGATTTTCAAAACAGGTGAGGTCCCCGCACGGCGGTGACTGAACGATGGCGTGGTCGGGAACGAGCCGGGATACCAGGGCGCCGGCATTCACGAGAACATGCTTGCCGACATCACATATGATCGTGGTGCGGACGCCCAGAAAGCAGCACACGCCTACCTGAACAGAGCCCATGATGTTGACGCCGGCGGAAACAAATCCGAAATCTCCGATCGTTACCCGCCGGCTGATGACGCTGCCGAACAGCCCGATACAGTGATTGCCGATGCAGGCATGGGCATCCACGACGATGTGGGGGGCCAGAAACACCCCGGAACCGATGCGGGCGGTCGGGGAAATCCATGCCAGGGGGTGAATGACGGTGGCAAACCGGATGCCGGGATATGTCTGTACCAGCCGCTCTGCATAGGCTGGTCTCAGCATGAAATTGCGTACCGAACAAAAGGAAATCAGAAAATATGTATCGGTTCCGTTATGGCGTCCGGCCTCCTGGCTGGAACCGATGATTTCAATGCCGCGGTAAAACAGCTCGCCCTGGCGGGCGGGATCGTCATCCAGAATGCCGATGATGTTCCACGCAGGCCCAAAGGCATTGATCGCTTCGACCGCATCGATGATTTCCAGAGCAATGCCGCTGGCGCCGATCAATATCAGATTTTTCATCAATCAATTCTCGCTGTCTGAGACTATTTCATGTGAGTTGCATAATCTTGCCGGAAGAATTCCGAGGCAGACCGGGGCTGATTTCCACAATCCGGGGAACCATATGTTCGGGCAGATGCCGGCGGCACCAGTCGATGACATCTTCGGGTTTAAGCTTCATCTTGCGGTCCCGCGGCACCACGACGGCTTTGACGGCTTCTCCGAGCAGCGGGTCGGGAACCCCGGTTACCGCCGCTTCCAGAACGTTTTCCCAGGCTGCGATGGCCGCCTCCACACGATGCGGGCTGATGCGGACTCCCGCACTTTTGATGAAACCCGACTGCCTTCCCGTGATGTAAATGAATCCATCCGCATCCACCGTAGCCAAATCACCGGTTTTCAAACAGCCGTCTGTCAGCCGTGCAGCCGTAGCCTCGGCATTTCGATAATACCCCTGCATGACATTGGGGCCCCATGCCACGATCTCTCCTTCCTGGCCGGGAGAAACCGGCTGACCATTCTGATCCCGGACAGCCAGACGGGTATGGGCCAGTCCGCGGCCGATGGAGCCGGCTTTGATCCGTATGAGTTCCGGCGGCAGATAAGAGAGTCTGGCTGTGGCCTCGGTCTGCCCGTACATGACAAAAAAGGTCTTCTCCGGAAATGTATTCGTGATTTCTTCGATGAATGGCTGGGGCAGCGGCCCGCCGGCCTGGGCCATGAAACGCAGAGACGGCATCTTGAACTGCAGAAACGTGCTGCGCCGGCACAGAATCTGATAGACGGCCGGAACTCCGGACAAGCCGGTGCATCTGTATTCTTCGACGAGTTCCGGCGCCGTATCCGGAAACATGAACCGGGTATTCAGCACAAGACCGCCGCCGGCGGCCACATGCGTGTGCAGGAGAGACGCCCCGAAACAATAGCTGAACGGCAGAATGACCTGGTGGATATCGGTTTCCGTCAGACCCTGATAAGCCATAATGTCATCGGTATTGGCGCGGATATTGCCATGGCTGAGCATGACTCCCCGTGGGATGCCGGTCGATCCGGATGTGAAGATAATGGCCGCGGTATCCCCGTCCGTCGTATCCGCCGGTGCATTCAGGTCTGAATCCGTGCAGGGCGGAAGGGTGGACAGATCGGAGCATGTCTCGATATTCAGCGCAGCAGCCGCAGCGGCATATCTGGGGTGTATGAATCCATAAACAGGCCGGCACAGTTGAATCACCTGCTCCAGAAAACGGGGGTCGGCCTTGGGATCGATCGGTACGCAGGTGCATCCGGCCCGCATGATGCCGAAATAGGCCACAATGAAAAACACCGAATTGTCGGCCCACAGAAGGATATTGTCGTTGCGGGAAAAATGCCGGGATATCAGCCAGGCGCTGACAGCCGTTATCCCCTGATACGCATTGCCGTAGCTCAGGGTTTCGTCAGGCCCCAGAATTAGCAGCCGGTCTGAAAACCGGTTGTTTCTGAACAGATATTCCGTGATGTTCGGCATGATAGACAGTGTTTTGCGTTAAAAATGGATGTCGTGAAGGGTCAGGCATTTCTTGATATCGCCGATGCAGCGCATCCGGGAGATTTCATTCATCCCGAATTCGATTTCGAAGGTGTCTTCAAGCTCCGAAACCATGGCCAGGTGGCGGAGAGAATCCCAGGCGGGGACGGATTCGGGCCCGATGTCATCCCGGTACTGGGATGGGTCGATCTGCAGCACACGGTTGAGAACCTGATACAATTGATCCCGTGGAGTCATGAATTAATATATCCTTTGACTTGTTCAGTAATGCCGGAAACTGATCAGAACGTTTCTGTTCTTCCGCTCTGCGTCCCATCACACTGATCATTTCACTTAGAACACAATCGAAGTAAACGATTTGAAGACATTGAATCTCCATCCCGAACATGTATTTCAGGACAATTGATGAATGCGGGGGCGGCAAAAGATTGAAACAGTGGGGTCATGAATCAAGTTCCTTGATGTTTCATTTATATGTGCAATTTCCGTCTTAATATTGGCGATTCAACGTTATTTGCGGTTTGCCTTATTAAATGCTTTGATTTTTCATGGTTACCCTGCAACAAGGGCTTTTCCATTTTTTCTCTATAGGCTTTTGCAGCATAAAAAATATCATCGACGGATTTATTATCCCAAAGATTTCTCTGCCATTCTGTATAATCGAATTTTTCCCTCGCGATAAGACTGATAAATTTTTCGGTTTCGACAATGTTAAGTTTTTCTCGAAGAGCGTTGAATCCTTCAAACAGTATTATGGCTTCTGTTCTCATTTTTCCTCCCACAACCTCACAAATTCCAATGGATTAATCACTTTGATTTCTTTTAGTTGACCAGATTTTTTAAAAAGAATTTTATCGGTAGTGAGGAAATATTCACTTCTTGCATCGATAGCGCATGCTATATGAAGAGAATCTTTAGGTTTTATTCCAAACGATATTTCAATTTCTTTTGCAGAATCCATTATTGTTTCAGTGGGATTGATATCTACATTAGATACTGATGCCCATTCATTTATGGATTCTTTTCTCACCTCATATGGATTGGCAGAATTTTCAAAATCCAAAATAAATGACCAAACAAGTTCAATTTGTTCATTGATAATAAGATCCTGAATAAATAGTTTTGCTTCTGTTTCAAACCTTACAGTATGGTATGATTGATTATCATAAGGCCTGTTAAAACAACAATTGTCTAAATATATTCGCATAATTTTATGATTTCTGATTTTATCATCTGGAAAGCCCTGTTCCACCCATCCCGACGAAATTAATGAGGTATCGCGATATTTTCATGATCGTTTACATCGGAAGCTATAGCATGTTGTTGGTTGATAGGCAATAATTCTAAGGTGGGACTGTGGCTGACTTGTTCGTAATCATCAATCCTATTGCATAAAACAGGGGCATGTGGTACCCGATGGTTCCGGCATCAATCATGAGCAGACTGATAACGAAGCCGTCTGAACAATGATTATAGCGATCACGTCATGATTCAAAACAAAAAAATAGCAGAGCGATTCTCGTTATTGGAAGATATCGTGCTGTATCCCGGCGACTGTCTCGATCTGTTGCAAGGGATTCCGGATGAATCACTGACGCTCGTCATCACTTCACCTGAAAATACGCATTATGAATATCAACGCATCCATTATCGATCAGCGACTAACCTCTGTTATAGATCAAATACAACAGCAGGCCGCTGATGAACTGCACATAACGGATAGAGGCAAACTCAAGTCTCTTGCTTTTGTCTATCTATGTGTCAAAACCATGCTTGATCTTGATAATGAAGAAGCTTTCGACTGTCTTACCGAAGGAGGGGGCGACTTTGGCGTAGATGCGATGCATTTGTCTGAAGAGATCGATGGTGAGTTCCTGGTCACGCTCTTTCAGGGAAAATATCACCAGAACCTGGAAGCAAAATCTAATTTTGAGGAATCCGGCATCAACTGCATGATCAATGCCATCCGTCATATTTTTGATCCAGGATCACAACTGGAGCGGATTAATGACCGTTTGAAAATGAAAGTGGAGGAAGTCCGATCTCTTATCCGTGATGGGTATATTCCGCGTGTGCGAACGATTGCCTGCAATAATGGGCTTAAGTGGAATACAGCAGCCCAGGAGGCAATCGACCGGGCCGATTTCGGCAGCCAGGTCTTTTGGGAATATGTCAATCATGAGGTACTCATCGGTATTCTACAACGGATTAAACCGGTGGATGAAACGCTTCGGCTGACAGGAAAAGCCATCGTTGAAGATATGAATTTCAGTCGCATCTGTATCGGCAGAATCCCTGTTTTTGAAATTACCAATTTGCTGAAAACACATGGGGAACGGCTTTTGGAGCGAAATATCAGACGGTATCTGGGTCTGCATGGGAACCGGGTGAATGAGGGGATTCAACAAACACTGACAGGGGAAACACCGGAAAACTTTTATTTTTTTAATAATGGTCTCACCATGGTCTGCAATGATTTTTCCTATAACGCGCTTCAGAATAGTGATTATCACGTAAAAGTGGAAAATTTGCAGATCGTTAATGGCGGCCAGACCTGTATGACCATTTTTAAGACATTGGAGTCCATGAACAGTCGGCTTATACCAAGAGAGGCCAGTGTTTTGATTCGACTTTATAAATTGCCCAAAGATAATCAGGACATTGTTTTGCAGATTACTTATGCAACAAACAGTCAAAACCCAGTGGATTTGAAAGATCTCAAGGCAAATGATCAAAAACAGCGCCAGTTGGAAGACAGCATTGCGTCTTTGGGTTATAGTTATCGCAGGAAGCGGGCGGATACCCCGGTAAAGCCATCGGACATTACCTCTGGCACGGCGGCTGAAGCCATTCTGGCTGTATGGCGTCAACGCCCCCATCAGGCCAAATTTTTTAGCCGAGAGCATTTTGGAAAACTTTATGATACGATTTTCAGAAATGATCTGACAGGGGCTCAGGTTATCATCGCAGTTTTACTCTATCGAATTGCCGAAAATCGCAGAAAAAGACCTCGATCGGATGATCCGATCTTCATACGTTATGCCTCATGCTTTATTGCCATGCAGATGGGCAAAAGACTTGTACGCGATATGGGCCTCAATGCAACTTCAATTGATCATAGAAATTTTGAAATTGCAAAAAATCTGCTAGAACAAAACGGAGAAATGTATTTTGTTGAATCTGTCATAGACGTTGAGCAATCGCTAAAGAAACTTTATGGAGAGATACCCGTCTCTCTTCAACAACTATCGGCAACGTTCAGACGCGGTGATTTGATTGACAAACTTAACATCCTCTAAAACGCTTCATCGGTTGCCATCGCCGATTTCAGAAATTCAGATTCTTCGGCAAACGCCTCGGGCCGCAATTCCCGCATCACCCCGTTCACCGTCATCTGCGGCGATCGGGTCAGCAGTTCAAGAATACGCTGAAGATCACGGGCTATCTTTTGAATGGTTTCTTCCCGGAACAGATCGGTGTTGTACTCGACGGCAATACGCCACCCGGCGCCGGGTTCGACGGTGAACTTCAGATCGAACGAACTGGCGATGGCTTCATCGGCGAAAGTATCCACTTGAACGCCTTCCCAGTTCAACTGCGCCGGTGCATTGTTCTGGACGATGATCAACACGTCAAACAAGGGATGACGGGCCGGATCACGCTTGAGTTTGAGGTCTTCAACCAACAGATCGAACGGATACGCCTGGTGATCCAGGGCATCGGTCACGGTCTTTCCCATATCTTGCAGAACATCGGACAGGCGCCGATCCGGGTTCAACCGGGTGCGCAGCACCAGGATATTGAGGTAAAACCCGATCTGTGTTTCCAGATCCGGGTGAATCCGGCCAGCCACTGCTGTTCCCACGCAGACATCGTTGCACCGGCTGTGGTAATGGAGCAGAAGGGTGACCCCTGCGGCAAATATCATAAACCGGGTTACCCTGCCGGATTGTTCCAGACACTCGAGTTCCTGAACCAATTCTGGCAGCAGTATTAACTGCAACCTGGCGCCCTGATGGCTTTGAATCCGGGGTCTGGGAAAGTCCAGCGGCAGGCTCAAATCCGGCAGCGGCGGCGCCAGTTGGTTCATCCAGTAATCCCGCTGCGCCGACAGGGCAGGGGACTGTATCTGTTGATGCTGCCAATAAGCGTAATCTTTGTACTGAAGGCTCAGTGGTACAAGCGCCGGCTGCTCTTGCAGGCACAACGCCGGGTAAATGGCGGACATCTCCTGGATCATCACCTGAACCGACCAGCCATCGGTGACGATATGGTGCATCGTGATGATCAGAATATGTCGGGGCTGCATGCCGATGTCCGGCAGGCGGAGCAGTTGCACCCGCATCAGCGGACCGTTAGTTAGATCGAAGGGCCGGGCTGTCTCTGCGATATACCGGTCGTACGCATCTTTTTCCGGCTGGCCAGAGCCGGTCATGTCCATTTCTTCCAGCGTGATGTCGTGTGCTGCCAGAATACGCTGCCGGGGTTCCGCTCCCACAGAGACAAACACGGTGCGAAGCGATTCATGCCGATCCACCAGGGTCTGAAAAACTCCTTGCAGCGCGGATTTGTTCAATGGGCCTGTCAGAAGAAAAGCACCGGACATGTGATAGGCCGGGGAATCCCCATAAACCTGATCCACGACCCAGAGGCGGCGCTGGGCATAGGACAGATCGTAATCGGGGGCATCCGGAGCCGGTATGATGTCGGGCAGTCGGCTGCTGCCGCGATCCTGAAGGACGGCGGCCAGTGCGGAAATGGTGGGTGCGCTGAAAAAATCCCGAAGATGGATTTCTTTTTCCAGAACCTGCTGAAGTCTGAAAACCACCTGCGCGGCTTTGAGGCTGTGGCCCCCCAGCTCGAAAAAATTGTCGTGAATGCCGACGCGCTCCCGGCCCAGAACCGCCTGCCACACGGCCGCCATCCGGGCTTCCATGTCATTGCGGGGCGGCTGAAACGGGTCTTCGGGTTCAATTTCCGTAAGGGTCATGGCCGACAGGGCAGGGGCATCCACTTTTCCGTTGACGGTCATCGGAATCTGCGGCACCTGAAACAGCATGGGCAGCATGTATTCCGGCAGACGGGCCTGGAGATGGCGCCGGATATCGGCTGCCTTCAGCGGATGATCGGCCACCAGATAAGCCCGCAGGCTGTGGCTGCCATCCTGATCCGCATGGGCCAGAACCACGGCCTGTCGAATATCGGGATGTACCAGCAGGTGATGAACGACTTCACGGGTCTCGATGCGGTACCCCCGGATTTTCACCTGATCATCTGCACGTCCCAGATATTCCAGCTCACCATCCGAGCGCCATCTGCCAAGATCGCCCGACCGGTAAATACGTTCTTGCGGCTGCCAGGGCAATGCCGTGAATTTTTCGGCCGTCAGTTCCTGCCGGTTCAAATAGCCCCGCGCCAGACCGTTGCCGGCCACGCATATTTCCCCCCAGACGCCGGGAGGAACCGGCTGAAGATGGCGATCGAGAATATGCACCCGCAGGTCCGGCAGGGGCCGGCCGATGGTATGGGAATCGGTCCGGATATCTGTATCGGTCAAGGCTTTGTAGGTAACATGCACGGTCGTTTCGGTAATGCCGTACATATTGATGAGATTGACCCGCGGGTATATATCCCGGAACGGTTTCAGGAGTGCGGGTGTCAGTGCTTCCCCGCCGAAAATCACATAGCGAAGCGCCAATGGGTCGTTGCCCTCGGCAACGTCCGCCACAATATGGGGAATCAGGGCATAAAACGCTGTCGGTGTCTGATTGAGTACCGTCACCCGATGGGTTTTTAGAAATTGGAGAAACTGCCGGGGCTCCTGGGCGGTCAGCCGGGGAACCAGCGCCATACAGCCGCCGTAAAGCAAGGGGCCGAACATTTCCCAGACCGAAAAATCGAAACTGAATGCATGAAACAGGGTCCAGACATCCTGATCGGAAAAATCGAAATCGAATCGATCGTTGACGATCAGCCGGACGACATTGCGATGGGTGATCAAAACGCCTTTGGGTGTTCCGGTAGAGCCGGACGTGTAAATCATGTACGCCAGATGATCCGGGCTGCCTGCCGGATGCAGCGGATCACCGGTTGCAGCGGGTAATTCCGCGGCCAGTGTCTGTGAACACAGGATATGGATGTCGGGATTCGTATCGGAGACGCCCGTATCCTTGAAACCCTCGAAGAGAGGGTGCAGGGATTTCCGGGTCAGGACAACCCGCACATCGGCATCTGAAAGCATAAAGCCGAGCCGATCCTGCGGAAGGTCGGGATCGAGCGGCAGATAAGCGCCGCCTGCTTTGAATATGCCGAAAACGGCCACGACGACATCTGAAGATTTTTCCATGCAGATGCCGACCATCCGGTCCGGCTCGACGCCGCGTTCAACCAACAGACGGGCCAACGCATCAGCCCGTGAATCGAGCTGCCGATATGTCAGTCGATCGTTTTCCCCGATGACGGCGGGATTGTCTGGATAACGCCGGGCTTGATCGGCGAACAATTCGTGAAGTGTCTTGTCCTCTGGATAGGATACCGGGGGTACATTCAGTGAAGCCGCCAGATGGTCATATTCTGCCTGGCTCAACATCTTCAGCCGGGAAACCGGCGCATCCGGTCGGTCGGACATTTCGGAGAGAATCGTCTGAAAATGGCCGAGCATCCGCGAAATGGTGTCTGATTCGAACATATCCCGGTTATAGACGAATGATCCGCAAATGTGCTGGTCTTGAATCTGCAAACCCAGCATCAGGTCATATTTCCCCCAGCCGTGATGGGTCTGAATCATCCGGGCTGAAAAATCGGTACCCGCAGGCAGATCCTGGATATCCTCGCGGCAGACAAAGAGGATATCGAAAAGGGCGGTTCGGCTCATATCCTTTTCCGGATTCATGGCCTGAACCAGGCGGTCGAATGGAAAAAGCAGGTTTTCCATTGCCTGATTCCGATAGCGGTCCACCTGAGAAATAAGATCGGCGACCGTCGGATCATTCTGAAAATCAGCCTTCATGACGAGAAGATTGGCATAGTGTCCGACGGCTGAGGCCGGTCTGTCGCCCGACCTGCAGGGGGTCCCCGTAATCACGATGGACTGTCTGCTGTAACGAAACAGAAGAATGTCGAAGGCGGCCATCAAGACAGTGGTCAGAGATACATTCAGCTTTCCGGCCAGGGTGCGCAGCGCAGACACCACATCTTCTGGAACCGAAAACATTTCAAATCCGGATCGATATGTCTGAATGGCCGGACGAGGATGATCCATCGGTAAATTCAAAGGCTTGCAGTCCTTGCCAAGACACGCGGTCCAGAATTTTTCCTGAATGGCCAGCTTCGCCGGATCTTCTTTCATTGCTTCCGGAAACTGCATGTCCGGCACTCCGCATTCGGGAATCTGTCCTGAAAGACGCGACCGGTAATCATTGAGACATTCAACAGCGACCTGCTCCAAAGACCAGGGATCGCAGATGATATGATGGGCGGTCAGCGCCAGAATATGATTTTCGGCGTCAACGGACAGGATGGCAGCCCGAAACAGGGGAGGGTGATCCAATTCAAACGGCTGAGCTGAGTCGATGAGAACTTTTTCCATAGCCAGTTCCATCGATGTATCCATCCAGTTTTCCGGCAGGCGTTTTTCCGATTCTACGGGTGGCGTTTCCGTGGCCGCATCCAGCATCCGCAGCACCATATCGACCCGATCCATGACGATCTGTCCGGGGGCGTCACCGTTTCCAACAATCTGGATGTGCAACGCATGGTGACGGTTGACGACGGCCTGAAGACTCTCGGATAAAATCTTCTGGTTCAGCAGGCCATTCCAGTGAAGAATCAACGGCATGTTGTAATACACCGGGCTGTGCGGGTACAGAACGCCGGATTCAAAGCGATCCACAAACCAGAGCCGGGACTGGTGATCCGTCAGCGCCGTCGGCGCCCGGAACGAACCGAATGAATCGAGTACGATTTCCTGGCAGCGGATCTGCGGCCGGTCGGCAACCTGCACGAAAATATCGTGAACACTCTTCAGAATGGCTGATGCCGTGGCTTCCCGAAACAGACCGGTGTTGTATTCGAGATTGACCGAAATCGTTTCTTTTTCAATAATTTCCAGCGTCAGATCGAACATGGCGCAACGCCGATCGAACAGAAACGGGGTAATCGTCATGCTCGGCAGTTGCAGCGACCGTTGCTGAGCATTTTCATACACATACAGGGTGTCGAAAAGCATATTGCGGCGAATATCACGGGGAATCTGAACGGATTCCACCAGAACTTCAAACGGCATGCCCTGATGCGAAAAATCTTGCAGACAGTGCTGGGTGACATTTAAAACAAACCGGTCAAATGCCAGATCGCATTCCGGGAAAAGCCGCATGACCAGCGTGTTGGCAAACATGCCGACAATGGATTCAAAGGACGGGGTCAACCGGCCCGATGTGGTCGTGCCCACCAGAATGTCGGTCTGGCCGCTCAGCCGATGCAGCAGTACGGTATAAACCGAGAGCATCAACATATAGGGCGTGGTGCTGAGGCGGGCGGCCAGGGCCTTGAATTGCCGGGTGTCCTGTTCCGTCCAGCGGTGGCGGAGAACCCGGCCATGAAATTGCTGTTTGTCCGGACGTGGGAAATCGAGCGGCAGGTTCAGCGGAACTGTCCGATCCAGCCGCCTCTGCCAGTAGGTTTTATCCGCCGTGCAGGTTTTGGAATTCAGATACGATTGTTCCCACTGAACATAGTCCCGGTATTGACCGGAGACCGGGGGTAAATTCTCTCCCATATACAGGCGGATCAGTTCCTGAACCAGGAGGATACCAGAAATGCCGTCACCGATCATGTGATACATGTCAAAAATCATCAGATGCCGGTTCGGGGCAATTTCGGCCAGACCGATGCGGGCCAGCGGCGGAGAATGCAGATCAAATGGACGAATCATGCCTCTGGCAAAATCCTCGGCGGCGTCCGCTTCAATCCGGGCAAATTCAATCGACACTTCCACCGTATCGAACACCCGTTGACAGATCTGATCCTGCTGTATCTCAAAAGCGGTGCGAAGGCTTTCATGGCGGTGGAAGAGGGTACGGAAAGCGACTGTCAGCCGGTCCTTGTCCAACTGCCCATCCATCATGATGGAACCCGTCAGGTGATAGGGGACTTCGCCGGACTCCATCTGGCTGAGTACAAAAAGCCGTTTTTGGGCGGATGAAGCCGGTAATAGTGAATCGCGCTGTAAGGCGTCGGATGTTACAGGAGGAGAACTTTCGAAGGAAAAGCCGCAGGACCGCAATTCCTGAATGCATTCCCTTACTGCCGTGATGACCTGCGCCATGTCTGCATCGCTATGAACTGTCGAGAAAAAACAGATCCGTCGCTCCCAGGTATAGATGCCGCGATAAAGCAACAGCAGAAAGAACAAGTCCATCTCGATGGGCGCCAGGGCCAGATCGTATTGCCCGAACGATTCGAATCGGAACAGGGAGCCGAAATGGCGCAATTGCATGGGAACCCGTTCTTTTTCAAACCAGTTGTTCAGCTCGGCCGCAAAGGCTGCGACCCTTTGGTTGAGATTTTCCTGAAGGGCCGGTCCTTCGGTTTTCAGATGTTCGAGGACGGCTTTGGCGGCAACCATGGCCAGCGGATGTTTGCAGAACGTACCGGCAAATAGAAGTTTTGGCTGCATGGGCGCCGTATCATCTCCAAAAGACCAGAATCCGCCGTCCACGGCATCCAGAAATGCGGCTTTTCCGGCCACAACGCCAATGGGCATGCCGCCCCCAAGAACCTTTCCGTAGGTGACGAGATCGGCTTTCACATTGAAATAATGCTGGGCGCCGCCCGGATGAATCCGAAACCCGGTGATCACCTCATCAAAAATCAATGCGGTTCCCTGTTCTGCGGTAATGTGGCGAAGTTCCTGCAAAAATGCGGTGGGATGAAATCCCGGGCGCCGGCTCTGAACCGGTTCGACCAGGACGGCGGCCAGGTTCGAGCCATTCTGTCGAATGATTTCAAGGGCCTGCTGGTCTCCGTAATTGAGTACCAGAACATCGGCAACCATACCCAAGGGGGTTCCGGCAGAACGCGGGATGGCGTTGGGACGTTTTCCATCCGTATCCGCCAGAATCCCATCAAACGTTCCGTGATACGAACCGGCAAACAGTGCGACCTGGGGTCTGCCGGTAACGGCCCGGGCTGTCCGGACTGCTGCCATGACAGCCTCCGTTCCCGTGTTGGTGAACGCCACGCGTTCCACCCCGGTCATTTCACAGATCAACCGGGCCACGGTTCCGGTCAGATCGAACTGGGGGCCGAGATGAAACCCGAGGTCGAGCTGTCGGGTCACGGCTTCCACCACATACGGCGGTCGATGGCCGAGAAAACTCACCCCATATCCCATGGCCAGATCGATATACGCATTGCCGTCGATATCCCAGAAATAGGCGCCATCGGATCGGGAGCAGGCCAGCGGATAAATGCATTCTTTCAACTCGGGGCGAAACCCTAGGGCCTGCAGCCAGTCGCAGAGTTGTGCGCGATGAGACTGGGTAAGCTGCTTCGAACCGGGTGTCCGGTGATTCCACCGGTTCGTGAAATCGCGGATGAATTCTTTCTGCGCCGATGTCAAGGTCGATATGGAACTGGCAACCGGTGTGATGGCAAACGATTTTTCCGGTCGATTCGAACCGCCTGGTTTCTCAACAATATCGGGTTTTGCGGCTGTCGATCCAATGATTTCCCGGACGGATTCCGATGGACTGTCCGTTCCCCACTCGTCTAAAATCGCCAGTTGATGGGTCATCAAGTTGGACATGGCCTCGATCTGACGATGAAAAATGTCCTGAAGCCAGGCCGTTCCACCGGTTCCCGGCCGGGCATCCCGAACGATTCTTACCGGTGGAGATGCCGGAAAAGACGGTGCGGATACCGGTTCCGGTGCGGGCGTCGGAATGGATGGGGGACTACGTCGATCCGACTCCTGCATAAGAATGGCGACGATTTTGGAAAGGGTATCCGCTTCTGCATAAAACCGGCTCAATTCGATATCGACGCCGAAATCCTGGTGCATCATCTGGCGCAGCCGGGCCAGCATGAAGGAATCCATCCCCAGGTGGAACAGATTGGCGTTGCAGTCAGCGGCAGTCATCGGCAGGCTGGAAATACGATGGACCATTTCCATCAACTGGCTGGTGACGGTCTCGGGTATCAAAGCTGGGATTACGGTTTGTGAATTCGGCTGCATAGATGTTTCGCTTAATCCATAAAATTGATATCACCGCAAAGACGCAAAGATCGCAAAGAAAACCGGTAAAAAAACAGGCTGTTGCATTGCGTCCTTTGCGTCTTTGCGGTAAATTCAGTGCTGATCATCTGGCAGAAATGATGATCAAGGCCTTTTTAATTTTTTTCGTGTATTTCGTGGTTAACAGTATTTTCATGACTATTAGAGAAAATGCAGGACACTGGCCGCCCATGTAAATCCAAGCGCGCTGCTGGCCAGAACCACCCGGTTGCCGGGTTCGATCCGGCCGGCTTCAAGGGCTTTTGCCAGGCAGTACAGGACATCCACTGATCCAAGGTGACCATTTTCGGTTAATGACCACCAGGTATGATCTCTTGTCAGTCCCATATTCTCCAGAATCGCCAGGATGAGCTTTTCGAAATTCTGATTCAGGATGGCAAACCGGATATCGGCCATTTTACAGCCGCTTTTCTCCACCGCCCGCTGAATGACCTGTGCATAATTGGAAAGATAAACGGTTTCCAGAAGGGAGGCATAATCATCATGGCTTTCCGCACGTAAAAAAGCCAGCGGTCCGGAGGGTCCGACCGGATGTCTGGTGCCGCCCTGTTTGACGATGATGTGTTCTGCAAATCGTCCGTCCGTCATGCCTTCATACGCCAGAAGACGGTTGGATGTTACATATTTACTGACGACAGCCGCCGCAGCGCCGTCCGCCAGTATGAAAAGGGGTAAGTTCTGCGGATCACTGTAATCCAGAATGGTGGACCATTTTTCGGCACAGACCACCAGCCCCGTTTGCAGGGTTGGATCCGCCAGAAGCAGGCTTTTACAGGTGTGTAACGCCAGATTGGCGCCGTTGCAACTGTTTCGCAGTTCGAATGCCTGAGACTTTGTGACTCCCAAGGCGGCCTGAATGGTAGCGGCCGGAAACCCCAGGCCAAAATCCTGGGGTGATCCGCCGCAAAAAATGACGATATCCACCTCCGATGCATCCATCCGGGCGGCTTCCAGCGATCGCCGGGCCGCTCGAATGGCCATCTGGGTGGGGTGATCATCGGCATCCGCCACGGATTTTCGATGCATGCCGATTTTTTCCGTCAGCACGGTTACAGGAATGCCGGACATTTCAGCCATATGTTCACTGGTCATACGATCGGCTGGAATATCGTATCCAATCCCTGCAATGCCCACGAAGGTAGTATTCTTATTCATCTTAGAACCTGCCATATCCCGGAGTCAGCGTTCTCGTCTGCGGTGAAGTAACCCGATTCTGTGGAGCGACAACCTGATCCTGTGGAGCGACAACTTGTTCTTGTGGAGTGACAACTTGTTCTTGTGGAGTGACAACTTGTTCTTGTTGCTGAGAAGTGGTGGTATCGACCGTGATCGGCGGCAGAGACAGAATGGGCAGACTGCGTGAAAAAATTTCATGCGCCACGCTGTTGAATGACAAGTCTCCGGCTACCTGGGACGGCGGCTCGCCATTGATCAATACCGCAATGGCGTTGCCATCGCGATACTCGATAATCGCCTGATATCCCAGAATATCGCCGATATGGCCAATATATCCCTCCTCATTGGACAAACCCAACCCGTAACCGGTAAGCGGGGGACTGTCCGGGGGAAACCAGGTGGTTCGCTCCGCCTGAGTCTTGGGCTCCAGCAAATCCCCCCTGGCCAGAACAATGGACCAATTCAACAAATCATGAATGTTGGTGACAATGGCGCCGGCTGCCCAGGAATAAGAAGGATCGAGGGACGTAACATTCTCAAAGGATTCCAGAAAGCCGTTGTTGTTTTGATCGTGGTACCCCTGAGCATGGGGATCGGGAAATTGCGGCGTTGTCGGAAACGACGTACCGGACATCCATAAGGGGGTTATCACCCGCTGTTGCACCTGATTTTCGATGGTTACGCCGGTTGCAGCCTCCACAATCATCCCCAGCAGGAGATAGTCGGTATTGCTGTAGAGCCATTGGGTTCCCGGCTGAAAAACCAGGGGATATTTCGCTGAAATATCCACCAATTCATACGGCGCCCAAACGTAGGGAACGGCCGGGAGATAATAATAATCCCGAAAGTACGGATCATAATTGTATTCGATGATGCCGGTGGTATGGTTGAGCAACTGCCGGAGGGTCAGGGGTTCCCAGTTGGCCGGAACACTCCAGTTATCCGGCACATCGGGTAAGTTTCGGATCGCCGGCATCCATTGACCCAGCGTCTGATTCAAATTCAGAATGGCTCCGTTGCGGGATTCGGTCAACTGCAGGACGACCGTCGCCACAAAGGTTTTGGAAATACTGCCGACTTTTAAAATCATGTCCGAAGTCATGTTTATGGGGCTGGACAGGCTGGCGGTACCGCTGGTTCCAAACCAGAAAGTTCCATTGGACAATTGTACACCCATGATTGCACCTGGGATGCGGTATTCGGTAATGACCGTGTCCATCATGGTCTGCAATTGTTCGGCAGTCGCCGGGTTAAAATTTGGATCGCTGCTGCTTGAACAGCCTGCAAGCATCCACAGCCCTAGAAAAAGGAAGAATCCGATTCGCTTTGACCAGTTGTTCAATCGTTTCATTGCTGCCTCCTTAGTTCGTTGCGTAAAACGTTCAATTGATCTGAGATAAGCTTCGAGAGCGCATCCATTTGATCCTGGAACAGGGGTCCCAGGGTTTTCGATCTGAAATCGGTTTGGGTTTCGGGTACATCGCTTTCTATCCGGGATCGGGTCGGTTCAGGCGCTGTTTGCCGAAAGACGGGAATTTCCATAAGGGAACGATGATACGGCTGATCGAATCCTCCCCAGTCCACCCGCTCTCCCTGCAAATAGAGTTCTGCCAGACTTCGCTGCATTTGTCGCCAGTCTCCCCGGCCGCTCAGCAGACTCGGCAACCATTGGGCGGGATGTTCGGGGTGGTTGTTGAGCGCAATCAATGACAGCATGGGGTTGGGTCCGATCTCCAGAAACGTGTGAAACCCCATTTTGCAGAGTGTTTGCAGACAGCCGGCAAATTGAACCGGCCGACATAGGCGTTGCATCCAGTAGTCGGCCGTGGCGATATCCGGCCCGGCCACCTGCCCGGTCATACCCGACAGAATCGGTATCCGGGGAAGGGAGAATGTAATGGATTGAAGGGTTTTGGAAAAATCCGCCAGCATCGGCTCCAGAAAACGAGAATGAAAGGCATGGGGATAAATCAGCGGCTCAACCCGGATGCCGGCTTCGGTCAGTGCAAACCCCGCCGCATCGATGGCTTCGGGCAACCCGGACAGCATGATATCCTTCGGCCCGTTAAAAACCGCAATGCTCAGATTTCCCCTCATGGGTGCAATGCATTTTTCGATTGTGGATACATCGGCAAACACGGCAATCATTTTACCGGCAGGTGTTCGATCGACAAACAGCCTGGCCTGGACGGCAGCCAGTTTTATGGCGTCCGACAGACTGAATACCCCGGCCGTGCAGGCCGCCGGAATTTCGCTCAGACTGTGACCGATCACAGCCGAAGGATAAATTCCCCAGGATTGCCAGAGCGCAGACAGGGCCAGCTCGACGGCGCAGAGGGCCGGTTGCCGGTACATCGTCCGGTTCAGCCGATCATCTTCAACGTCCGTATGGGAAGGATACAGAATCTCCAGCAGAGATCCCTGGATAATGGGTTGAAGCAAGGCATCACATTCATCCAGGGTTCGACGGAAAACCGGCTGGGTTCGATACAACTCCTGACCCATGCCCATGTGTTCGAACCCTTGGGGGGTGAACATGAAAACAATCCCCGATCCTGGCCGGGCGGCGGAAACGCCCTGTGTGAGACCCCGGAATTTTTTTCCTTCCAGAAACGCCCCCAATCCAGCATGAAAATGCGTCAGGCTGTCGCTGATCAGGCAGAGTCGATGGGGCTGGTCGAGCTGTTGGCGATTGATGGTGTAACAAAAATCAGCAAGATTAAAAGGCTGACGGCTGACGGCTGACGGCTGAATATGTTTCGGTGAGATAAATTGATGATGGTCCGAAACTGTTTTTTTCAGATTTTCGGCGGAATCGGCAGCCAGCGTCAGGATGTGCAGCGGTCGGTCCAGTTGTTTGTACCAATATGATCGTCGTTGAAACGGATAGAACGGCAACGGGATGGTTCGGGGCTGGATATTCCGATAGAAATCCGACAAGTCAACAGATTCCCCCTGAACATAGCGTTGGGCCAGTTGCCTCAGCACAGGTGCGATAACCGCTTCTGGCGGTGTATTCTGATCACGGAGTTCATCATCTTCAATGACTGAAAGGCAAGAAGATGTTGCAGGAGATGCCCAAACATTGGGATGTTTTTGTTCCCGCAGGAAATCGGACAGACCTGTGCGAACTTGATCCAGACTGTCGGCGATCAGAGCCAGCCGGTGAGTGAAATGGGTGCGACGGGTATGGGCGCTGAAACATAACTCCGATAGATCGCGTTGCGGCTGGTTTGCGATCATTGTCATATAACGCTGTGCAAGCGCCCGTAACGATTCGATCGACCGGGCCGACAACATCAGCAGATGTGGCAAAACAGGTTGCAGGTTGCAGGGGCCAGGGGGCAGGATTTGTTCCTGCAACCTGTTTAAAAATTCACTTGTCTCTAAAACAACATGCGCATTGATTCCGGAAAAACCAAAAGAGCTGATGCCGGCCCGTTGCGGCCGGTCCGGAACGGGCCAATCACATAGTTCCGTATTCACCGTCATCGAGATATTTTGCCAGTCGATGCGCGGATTGGGGACCGAAAAATGGATACTGGGTGGGATCTGTCCATGGGCCAGAGCCAGAACGGTTTTGATGAATCCGGCAATGCCGGCCGCGGCTTCCAGGTGGCCGATGTGGGATTTGACGCTGCCGATGCGGAGCGGATGATTTCCGAAAACAGCGGCCAGCGCATGCACTTCGATGGGATCACCCAGGGCCGTGCCAGTTCCGTGGGCTTCGATATAGTCGATATCCTCTGGTCTGAGACCGGCACTTGCCAGGGCTGCACGAATGACCGCCTGCTGAGCCGGGCCGTTGGGAACGGTCAGGCCGCTGCTACGGCCGTCGTGATTCACCGCCGAGCCGCGGATGATCGCCCATATCGGATCGTTGTCTTTAACTGCGTCGCTTAGGCGTTTCAGCACCACAACCCCACAGCCTTCCCCCCGGCCATAACCGTCGGCCAGGGCGTCGAACGTTTTGCAGCGTCCATCGGGGGACAGCATGTGGGCTTTGGACAGATAAAGACTGGAAATCGGGTGCAGGATAAGATTGACTCCACCGGCTATCGCCAGTTCACTTTCTCTGGATCGCAAACTCTGACAGGCCAGATGCACTGCCAGTAGTGAAGATGAGCATGCCGAATCCAGGGCCATGCACGGCCCCTGTAAATTCAGGAAATGGCTGAGTCGTCCGGCGACGGTCGAATGACTGCTGCCGGAGACATCATAAGCGTTGATATGGTCGAGCCCCGCATCCAGCAGCCCCCCTTGAAAATAATCCATGGTGGCGATGCCGACAAATACGCCGGTGGCGGATCCGGACAAGTGTATGGGGATGATGCCCGCATCTTCCAATGCTTCCCACGCAACTTCCAGAATCAGACGATGCTGGGGATCGATATGTTCGGCTTCCCGGGGGGTAATGCCGAAAAACTGGGCGTCAAATCCATCCACTTTTTCCAGAAACGCGCCATGCCGGGTATTGATCCGGCCTGGGACGTCGGGATCCGGATCATACCAGTCATCGGCATTCCAGCGGTCTGTCGGAACCCGGCCGACCGCGTCGGTTTTTTGAGACAGCAGATTCCAGAACAGATCCGGTGTATGGGCGCCACCCGGGAATCGACACCCCATGCCGATTACGGCAATGGGTTCGCAGCGAACTGCCTCTGATTGTTCCAGCCGGCGCTGAAGCGTTTCGATGGCTGTGAGGGCGCGTTGCAGACGGTCGCGATAAGCCGGTTGCGAATCGCTTCCTCCCGGCTCTCCGGGGATCATCCGCACGGGGCCCGGACTCATGACCGATTCTCCAGGGCAGACAGTCTGTCATCAAGGAGTTTTTCCAGTTCTGCATCAGATAATGCATCAGAATCCAATGACTTTTCCGGATCAGGCCTAGAAACGGCGGATTCGGTTGTCGGAACGGGAAAAACAAGATTCAACAGATGTTCCGCCAGACGTTCGATGGTGGGATAATCAAACGTCAATGTCAGCGGGATCTGACAGCCCAGAGCGGATTGCAGGAAATTGCGCAGTTCAACGGACGTCAGAGAATCCATTCCCAGTTCAAAAAAACCCTGATCCATGCCGATATCATCTGCGGAAGCTCCAAGAATCTTGGCGACCTGCCGGCGGATAGCCTCGGTCAGCGGTGTCATGCGTTGGGCATCGGGGAGAGACTGAAGATCATTGCGCAGCCGGGAAGATACCGGCATGAATGGTCGGGGGGTACGCTGCAACAGCTCGGTCAGAAAAGGAGGCGCTGTGGCGGCGATCTGTTCGACATACCTGTCCCAGTTCACATCCACCATGCCGATCTGGGGCCAGGGCTGTTCTTTCAATATGTCCATAAACTGGTGCAATGCGCTTTCCGGCGCCAGGGTACGCAGTCCCTGATCCTTCCAGCGAGCATGGTCGCGGGTTTCTAAGCCGGCAGCCATGCCGACCTGACCCCACGGACCCCAATTGATGCTGAGACCCGGCAGGCCGTTTTGCCTGCGATGGTGCATCAAGGCATCCATAAATGCATTGGCGGCCGCATAATTGCCTTGGCCGGGCGATCCCAGAAGCGATGCAATGGAAGAAAAACAGACAAAAAAATCCAGGGGTAATTTCCGGCTCAGGACATGCAGATGCCAGGTTCCCCATACCTTGGGTCCCATGACGGTTAAAAATCGATGCCAGGACTGTTGTGCGATCACACCGTCATCCAGTACGCCTGCAGCATGCACAATACCGTGAAGGGGCGGCCAGTCGGGTATCGGGATCAGTACCCGGGCCGCATCGATTGGGTCGGAGATATCGGCGCTGAGTACCCTGATCCGTACGCCGTTTTGCTGAATATCCGAAAGCCACTGATCGGCTTCTTCTCCGGGGGTGCTGCGGCCCACGAGAATCAGGTGGCGGGCGCCGGACTGGATCAGGCATTGGGCTGTTATCCGGCCGAGAGATCCCAACCCCCCGGTGATCAGATATGTGGCATCAGGCCGTACGATCGCAGTATCTGAAGATGCGGTTTTAGTGCCTGATCTTGGGAAATCGGGTGTTGCGGTTTCCCGGTTTTTGCGCGCAGGTTCTCGTCGGCCGCGAGAATCGCCGGTCTTGGATTCGGAGGGTTCAGTTCGAACCAGAATGACTTTGCCAACATGCTTGCCCTGAGCCATCAGACGGAATGCCTCCACCGCGTCGTTCATCGGAAAAACCTGGTGGGTAATGGGCTGCAGCCGGCCTTCCTGCAACAGCTCATGGAGCCGCTGCATCATTTGGCTGATCAATTCGGGGTTCCGGCAGGACAGATCTCCCAGTTCGAAACTGTGATAGGCCACATCCGGACGAATCTGGTGCATTTTTTCCTTGTCCCATATCCCGATCCGGCCGATTTCGATGAAGCGACCTGACGGAGCCAGGATTCCGATGTTTTTGGCGATGAATTCGTCCCCCAGACTGTTCAGGATGACCGTCACCCCTTTTCCACCGGTGACTTTCATGATTTCATCCGCAAAATCGAGAGTCCGGGAATTGAAAATATGGCTGATTCCCTGAGATTTCAGCAGATCCCACTTGGACGGGCTGGCGGTGGCAAAAATCTCCGCTCCCGTCTGTTGAACTAGCTGGATGGCTGCCTGCCCCACACCACCGGCTGCCGCATGGATCAAGACGCGATCCTGGGGGCCGATCTGGGCCAGATCCATCAGCCCATGCCAGGCGGTTAAAAACACGATGGGCAGTGTGGCTGCGGCAGCATCGGAAACATGCACCGGTTTGGAACAGATAAAGGCAGCAGGCACGATCACCCGGCTGCCCAGCGCACCCCGGGTAACGCCGGCGATCACGACCTCACCGACGGCAAAGCCGGTTACTTTCTGGCCGATGGCGGAAATGATGCCGACCGCTTCAAGTCCAAAATCCATTTCCAAAGCCGTAACGGGCTTGCCGTCAGGCGTCACTGCCTGGAGAATGCCCAGGGCATGGAGAACATCTTTGAAATTAAGCCCGGCGGCTGTCACGGATATTTCCACCTCTTCGGGGCCGGGAACACGACGATCGACACGAGCCAGATGAAGGTTTTCAATCTGGCCCAGGGCGCTGATTTTCAGTTGGCTGTCATCCGGGATATGGCGGGAAATGGCGGGTGCGCGGCGCATGAGTCGAAAGGTGAACCTTCGGCCATTGCGCCAGGCGATCTGATCTTCATGATCCGGATGCGTCACCTCGCGGCTTAACGCCGGAAGATCATGATCGACGTTTGCGGAATCCAGGTCGATACAGCGATATGGCAGATCGGGAAACTCCATGCGAAGCACCCGGCCAAGACCCCACACCGGCGCCTGCCACGGATCGATTAAGGCTGACCCCGCATCCTGAGCCCCGCGGGTGATGATCCACATGTCCGGCAGCTTCGACAAGTTGGCATGCATCACCGCCTGAAGCAGGGATAAGACGCTGCTGAATGCGGGGAGTTGACGACTGTTGCCAAGGATGGCAGAATCGTCCGGGTCCAGGTGCCAGAGATAGACCACTGCCCGCAGATCGGTATTGTGTCTGGAAATCAGCGTTCCCATTGCAGCGGGATCAATCGAAGAATCCGATGGATGGATCAACTCCCGTGCATATACCAGGTGGGGGTGCGCCCCCTGGGTGACAAGATATTCGGACAGCTTCCGACCCAACCCGGCACTGTCGGCAAATATCAGCCAGGTCCCGCAGAGACTGGAGGATGCTGTATCCATCAGGAATGGCAAGGGTTCGGACGCATCGGGCTGCCAGACAGGAAAATATCGCCAGTTCAGGTCTCGGGACCGGAGACCCCGCAACAAGCCTTCCGGATTGGCCGCCAGACCAAAAAAATGATCCACGGTGGCAACGACATTGCCATCATCGTCCATCAATTGAATCGATGCGATCATATTGCCCGATATATCATCCGGAGATTCATTGCGGACATAACACCAGAGGTGGGTCAGACCTTGCTGCTTTTCCTGGTTTTGCGGGGAGCCGATATAATGGAATCGGTCCACCGTGGAAGGAACCATGGTCCGGGTATCGTGATCCGGCAACAGCGAAACCAGCATCTGAAAACAGGAGTCCACCAGGCTGGGATGGATTTCATACCGCGCCACCGCACCAAGTTCGGCAGGCACCCGCATGCGTCCAAGAGATTCATTCCGGCCCCGCCAGATGGATTCGATCCATTGAAATTGTGGCCCCAGATGAATCTGGCTGTTCGCCATCCGCTGATAATACGCGGAACCGTCGATTTTTTCCGGGCAACGCTGTTTGATCGTTTCGATATCCACGGTTCGGGAAGGATCATGGCGCTTTGTCAAAAACGAAACCCTGCCGGCAGCATGCTCGATCCAGGAATCGCCGGTCTCATCGATCCTGCCAAGACGGAACCCGTAGTGGTCGGTGTCTTCTGGCGTTAAAATCACCTGCAGCATACAGATATCCTGGTCTGAAACCGCCAGCGCCTGGGGAAACATCAGGTTTTCTAGCACGATTTCATGACCGTGACGCAGCAAACCGGCAGCCCCGATGGTCAGGGAAATATGGAAGGCGCCGGGAACGACGATTGTCTTGAAAATGCGATGATCAGACAAATACCGCAGGGAGATCGGAGTGAAACGCTTTTGAAACAAGACAACATTCAGTGCGGGTGAGTTGATTTTTTCATCGATCAACGGGTGCAGTGGGGATAATTCCCTGGATCCGTCATCCGGGAATACGCCGGAACCCCTTGCCAGGTTTTGCTCTCTTACGGGAACAGGTGTCTGCTCGATCCAGAAACGGCGGCGCTGGAAAGGATAATTCGGCAGCGGCAGCCGTGTTCGGCGATTTCCGTTATCGACGTCGGCCCAGTTGATCGGAAAACCATTGACATAAAGCTGAGCCAGCGAGTTGAAGAGTACCTGCCGGTCGGACGATCCCTGTCGCAGGCTATACAGCCAGTTGACAGAAGTATCGGCAATACATTGCTTTGCCATTCCCATCAGAACGGGCTGGGGCCCGACCTCGAGAAACCATTTGTATCCGTGATGATACAGGCAGTCCATGCTGTCTGCGAAACGAACGGGGCGTCGGATGTGGTCTGCCCAGTATTGGGCCGAAGCGATGCTCCGGTCTGCAGGCAGGCCGGTGACATTGGAAATGACCGTTATTTTCGGCGGATGAAATTGCACCTGTTCCGCTGTTCGAAGAAAATCCGCAAGCATCGGTTCCATATGAAACGAATGAAATGCATGTGATACCTGTAAAGGAATGGCGGAAATCCCTTGAAGCTTCAACTGCTGAGCCAGTAAACGAATCTGTTCCTGCTGACCGGAAACCACCACATTCCGGGGGCCATTGAATGCAGCGATTTCAACCATGCCGGCAAAAGGAGCAATGGCTGTCGATACCTGCCGGGGATCGGCGAGAACTGCCAGCATACCGCCTGTTTTCGGTAATGCCTGAATCAGTCGCCCGCGGGAGGCGATCAGCATCAGCGCATCCTCGAGGCTGAACACCCCGGCCAGACAAGCGGCCACATATTCGCCGACACTGTGACCCATGACTGCGGCCGGCGCAATTCCCCAGGATTGCCACATTCTGGATAGGGAGTACTCGAGTGCAAACAAAGCTGGCTGGGTATATGCGGTATCGTGGATACTGAAGCCCGGCGACGGCGGCAAAAACAGCAGATCGGTCAGCGAAACGCCAAGCAGCGGGGATAAAATCTCGGAACATCGGTTCAACCAGTGCCGAAATTCCGGCTGATGCGCATAGAGCTGCTGGCCCATCCCTGGATACTGGGACCCCTGGCCCGTAAACAAGAAAATGAGTCCGGGCTTGGGTGTCTGGATTCTGCCCTGAAAAAAACCGGTTGATGAAACCGGGGCCGGTGCGGTCTGAGGCGTCAACATCCCGGCGAGCGATTGCGTGGAACCGCCGACCGCCGCCACGCGACAGGGGAAATGAGTCCGTCCGGTAGCGGCTGAAAAACAGACATCCGCCAGATTGATGTCCGGATGTTCCACCAGATAATCCCGGTAACGCTGTATCAAATCGGTCAATGCTTCCGGGGTTCGGGCGGAAATAGCCAGAACATGCGGCTGGTTGGCCGCGGGTTGTTGTAATTGGCCACTGGCCACTCTCGGCTGCCCCCTGTCCACAGGCGCTTCTTCGATGATGACATGGGCATTGGTTCCACTGATTCCAAAAGCGCTGACACCGGCTCTTCGCGGATGATCGCAGTCTGCCGGCCAGGGCAGGGGATGATCCGTAATCCTTACCGGCATCTGATCCCAGGAAATATGCGGGGTGGGCCTGCTGAATAGCAGATGTGCCGGAATCCGGTCATGTTGAAGTGAGAGGATGACCTTGATGACACCGGCAATACCGGAGGCCGCTTCGAGATGATTGATATTGGTTTTTACCGAACCGATCCACAGCGGTCGGTCCGGCGGTCGCCCCGGGCCAAGAACTGCGGCCAGGGCATTGACTTCCACCGGATCTCCGAGCAGCGTGCCGGTACCATGCGCTTCCACATAATCGACTGAAATCGGATCGATGCCCGCATTCTGAATGGCCTGACGCAGCAGGGCCTGCTGTGCCTGGCCATTGGGAGCGGTAATACCGCTGCTGGCGCCGTCGTGATTGACGGCAGACCCCCGGATGATGGCCAGAATCCGCTCTCCGCGTGCGGTTGCTTCGGAAAGTCGGCGAAGCACGATAACGCCGCACCCTTCTCCCCGACCATAACCGTCTGCAGATGCATCGAAAGTCTTGCAACGGCCATCAGGAGACAAGACTTTGATGCGGGAAAGGAATATCCCGGTCTCTGGCTTCAGCATGATCTGCACGCCTCCGGCCAGTGCCAGATCGCATTCCCTGCCCTGCAAACTTTTACATGCCTGATGCAGGGCAACCAGTGAAGATGAACAGGCCGTATCGACAGACAGGGTGGGACCCTGAAAATCATAAAAATAGGCAAGCCTCCCAGAAGCGAAACAGAACCCGGAACCCGTTGCATCGTAGATGTCGATTTGAGAAGGGTCATTGGCAAACAGCCGATATTTTTCATAGTCGTTCTGACCGATGCCGACAAATACCCCGGTGCGGCTTCCTGTCAGTTGTTCGGGAGATTGGCAGGCGTTTTCCAGGGCTTCCCAACTGACTTCCAGAAGGAGGCGATGCTGGGGGTCGATACAAACGGCCTCACGTGGCGGAATACCGAAAAACTGAGAATCGAACGAATCCACCTGATTCAGGAATCCCCCTTTTCGGGTGTAGATTTTGCCCACTGCATCGGGATCGGCATCGTAAAAAGCATCCACGTCCCACCTGCCGTCCGGAAAATCGGAAATTGCATGCTGACCCTTGTCGAGTAAATCCCAATACTGATCTAAAGAAGTCGCCCGGCCGGGAAACCGGCACGCCATGCCGATAACGGCAATGGACTCATGCTGGTTTTTTTCCAGCGATTCGATACGAGATCGGGCTTCTTTGAGTGCGGCCAATGTCCTTTGGGCAATCGTTTCATTCGTGGTTATCGGTAAATCGTAAGAAGGGTCCGTGGACAATTGATCAACTCCTTAGCAGGTTTTCCAGTTCTAAAAGTTCTTTGTTCAGCAGGTCGGCGATTTCCAGCGGCAACTCCGATGCATGATTGGCCGACTGCGCTACGTCAACAGGCGCCAGGGAAGAGGCCTCCGCCACATCCATTAACATTTCTTCGATATAAACTGCAAGTTTTGTCATGCTCGGAAAGTCGAAAAGCGCCGTCATGGGCAGATCGATGTCCAAATCTCTGGAAATCCACTGCCGTAATTCGACCGCCATGATCGAATCGAGTCCGAGACTGAAAAATCCCTGATCGGGATTGAGGCTAACGGAATCCGGGGTCATTCCCATGACCCGCGCGGTCTGGGCTTGCAGATAGGTCACCAGAAACACTCTCCGGTCGGATTCAGCAACTTCCATCCATTGCCGGCGCATCAGACCCTGGCCCCTGATATCTACCCCTTGTTCACCTCTGTCGAGAAGGTCAAACAAGGGATGCTTTCCCCAACTCTCATAAATGCGCCGGAACAGCGGCCAGTCAACATCGGCGACCGTTATCTGAACAGCATCGGTTTTCAGCAGCCATGAAAGCGCGCTGAATGAATCCCGGGGATCGATTGCAGTCAGGCCGCGTCGTTTCAGCCAGGAGCGGCTGTCCTGCCCCGCCATGCCATCCCCCAGCCACGGACCCCAATTGACGCTGAGCGCCGTCTGACCGGCGGCGCGATGATAGTGGGCCATGGCATCCAGAAACTGATTGGCCGCAGCATAGGCGCCCTGGGCTTTGGCGCCCCAGACCGCAGCAATCGATGAATAATAGACGATAAAATCCAGTTGGCATGACTGAGTCAGATGGTGCAGCGCCCAGGCGCCCTGAATTTTCGGTGAGAGAACGGACCAGGATTTTTGAAAATCCATTTCGGCAAGCAGAGACTCTTTCAGAACGCCGGCTGCATGAACCACCCCTTTCAAGGGGGGCATATTGGCGGCAATGTGGGCAAGGATTCCGGACATAGCCGCCATATCTGCAACATCTGCTGCGCCGATGTACAGATTGACGCCGGACTGCCGCATTTGCTGAATTTCATCCAGGATCGTTGCGGAAGGCTCGCGCCTGCTGATCAGTGCCAGATGCCGGGCGCCGTTTCCAATCATCCATCGGGCCGTTTGAAGTCCCAAGGCGCCCAGCCCGCCGGTGATCAGATAAGAAGCGTCCGGATAAAACAGAACCGGATCATTGCCGTTTATTTTTCGATTCGGTCGGTCAAGGGTACTCTTCAAGCGGGCCGCAACCATCCGGTTTTCTCGAATGGCCATCTGGTCTTCGACTCCGCCCTGGAAAATGGCGCTGAGAAGAGCGTTGGCCCTGGATTGCAGCATATCCGGACTTCCAGTCGCTGGATCCAGATCGATCAGTCCCCCCCACAGATGTGGATATTCCAGTGCGGCGGTTCGTCCGATACCCCACAGTGGCGCCTGAGATACGGCGGGTGCCGGACAAGCGATACGGGATAAGCGTGCATTGTTTGCAACTGCCGGATCATCCTGCAAAAGATCGACTGTCATGGCGCCGCAGGTGACCAGCCAGAGTCGGGCATGGCTGTCCTGGGGAATACAGGACATGGCCCCCAGAATCTGCGGAACCGCAAAAACAGTCAAAATCATGCTTGCCTGTAATGACTCCGGATTCAATCGATCCGGCAGGGGCGCATCCATTGCCCACAAATAGATCACATGCGTCAACTTCCGTGAGCCAATGCAATCGATGATCCCCTGTTGCAGGGTCTGTGACCATGCCGGTAATGCGTCATCGCGGATACCGCCCGCAGGAACGAACGTTTCGATGTCTATCACGATAGACGGCCTGCCCGCAGCCGCCAGTCGCCGGGACAATTGCAGACCGACCCCTGCGCGATCCGCCAGAATGAGCCATGAACTTTCCGGACAGGTTACCGGCGCTATTTGTCCGAAATCTTCCCAGCTCATTTCATACAGTAGATGATCCGGTACGGTGATGTTCGTCCTTCCCTCATGAATTCCGGCATCCGAATTGATTGGCGCCTCCAGCGGCATGGCGTAACGGACCGTCATCGGCGATGCATCGAACCAGTAACGCTGACGCTGAAAAGGATAGGTGGGCAGCGAAATACGCCGACAGGAAAGCCCGCTGTCCACAGCTTCCCACTGAATGTCCGCTCCCATCTCATACAGTCGCCCCAGACTGGTCAGCATCTGCCGGCGGTCATCCATTCCCTGACGCAGGCTGGGCAGCCAGTGTGTTTTCACGGCAGGCAGGTTCTGTTTGGCCAGTGAAAGGAGCGTCGGCTGGGGGCCGATTTCCAGAAATACGAAATCTCCCAGGCTGTTCAGGGTCTGTAATCCATCGCTGAAATTCACTTTTCCGCGGATATGCTCTATCCAGTAGGGAAGACCGGCCATGCCTTCATTTTCCAGACGACCCGTCAGCGTGGATATCACGGGAATCCGGGGGGCAGCGTAAGCGATATGTTCAGCGGTTTTTTTCCATTCGGTTACCACCGGCTCCATCAGCGGAGAGTGATAGGCGCAGGCAGTGGATATGCGAAGCGTCTGAATATCCCGGCGGTTCAGGGCCGCACATACGCGGCCTACACAATCTTCGGGCCCGGCGATCAGGGTATTGCGGGGGCTGTTGCATGCGGCAATGACGACACGACCGGCTTGCTGTTCAAGCAGGGGCTGAACCCTGTCTGGCGCCGCCAATACGGATACCATGGCGCCGGTGGGGCAGCGTGCCGCGGATCGATCCAGAGACACGGTCAGGTGGAGGGCGTCTTCCGGAGAAAAAACACCGGCTGCGCAGGCTGCGGCGTATTCTCCTATACTGTGGCCCATGACCACGGCCGGTGTAATCCCCCAGGACATCCACAATCGGGTCAATGCATACTGCAAGCAAAACAAAGCGGCTGCACCCGGAGCTGCAAACTGCGATGGGCTGGCGCTGGATAAAAGCTTTTTGATCAAACCAGAACTGTCGGTACGGTGGAGGATTTGTTCGCATACATCCAGATGTTGCCGGAATACGGGCTCCGATAAATACAGCCCCCGGCCCATGCCCGGGTATTCGGACCCCGGCCCGGTAAACAAAAAGGCGATTTTTGGCATTTCTTTTTCGCGTGCCCTGTCGGTCAAGCCGGGCGCTACCGCTGCACAGGACTCAGCAGCCTCAAGCAGACGAATCAAATCGGCCGTGCTGCTTCCGACAAAAGCCGCACGATCGGAAAAATGGGCCCGACCGACATGTGTGGTATGGCAGAGGTCGGCGATATCAGTTTCGGGTGCAGCCTTTAAAAAAACCGTATAGCGCCGGATCAGAGCGGAAAGGGCTGCAGGGGTTTTTGCGGAAAGGCTCAGCAGACACGGTTTGGATGCGGTCTCCGGATGTTCCGACAGCGTAATTGCAGGGGCTTCCTGGATGATGACATGCCCATTCGTGCCGCTGAATCCAAATGAACTGACGGCCCCGTAACGTACTGGACCGTCGGGGTTTCTTGTCCATGGCAGCGTGTCTCTGGCAATGACGGCTGGAATGCCGTCCAGATTGATCATCGGTCCGAGCTGCTGAAAATGAAGATGTGGCGGAATCACTTCATGCTGAAGAGACAGGATGACCTTGATGAGTCCGGCAACGCCTGCTGCGGCCTCACAATGGCCGATATTGGTTTTTACGGAACCCAGAATCAGGGGAGAATCCCCGATGTTATCCCTGCCGTAACCTGCGGCAATGGCCTGAATCTCGACCGCATCGCCCAGAGGAGTTCCCGTACCGTGGGCCTCTAAATACTGCACATCTCCAGGCGCCAGTCTCGAACGGGTCAGGGCCTCGCGGATCAACATTTTCTGGGCACCGAGACTGGGGGCGGTCAGGCCGTTGCTGAAACCGTCCTGATTGATAACCGATGCCCGGATCACGGCCTGGATGGGGTCACCGTCGGAAACAGCCCGGCTCAAGCGTTTGAGAACAATCACACCACAGCCGTCACTGCGCACATAGCCGTTGGCGCCGGCATCGAAGGTGCGGCAGCAGCCATCAACAGACAGCATCCCGGCCCGGTAAAACGCCATGCCGGCATCCATGGCCAGAATAATGTTCACACCGCCGGCAATGGCCAGATCGACCTCGCCGCTGCGAATGCTTTCACATGCCTGATGAATGGCCACCAGCGACGACGAGCAGGCCGTATCGATGGTTAAGGATGGGCCGTGAAGCCCCAGAAAATAACTGATCCGGCCGGATGCCACGGCAGGAGATGTTCCGGTACCGAAATATGCATCGAGATCATCCGGCGATTGCCGTCTGGTCTGCAGCCCGGCATAGTCGCGACCGAAAACACCGACGAACACGCCGCATCGCGTTCCAGCAAGTTTTCCCGGATCGATGGCGGCTTGTTCAAGCGCTTCCCATGTGGTTTCCATCAGCACACGCTGCTGCGGATCCATGCACCTGGCTTCCCGGGGGCTGATATCGAAAAAGGATGCATCGAAGGCATCCATCCAGGGAATCTGTCCGCCATATTGCAGGCCTGGCGGGATGCGTTCGGGGTCCGGATTATCCATTAACGCCAATCGGTTGCGGGATAAACGACGGACTGCGTTCCGGCCGTTGACGAGTACATCCCAGAATGCCGCTATCCCACCGGGGGAATCATGATCTTGGTCTTCAGCCGGATCAGGAAACCGGCAGGCCATGCCGACAACGGCGATCCCGTCATCATCGGTTCGGGATAAGACCGCCGGACTTCTATGCGATTTGTCCGCAAGACCGGAAAGGCGATTGGTGAAAAAAGCGGCGATATCTCGGGCGGTGATGTATTCAAAGAAAAAGCCGGGTTCGATCGATACGCCGAAACGATGACTGAGTACAGACCCAAGTTCCATCAGTTTCAGGGAATCCAGTCCCATATCCCGAAGCGGCCGATCCGGACGGTAAACTGCCGGTGAAGCCAAGAGCGGCATCAGGCACGCCTTGACGCGATGGATCGTGTCGGGTTCTATAACCGACGATCGCCTGGGAAAATCGGAGGCAGGCAACCCCACCGGCTCCGGTGAATGGTTCAATGCAACTTCTGTTTTTCGAATCGGCCGGGTATCCTTTGAGAAAAGGGCATGGTTTCCATAATCCACCAGCACCCCATATCCCTGGTTAATCCGGTCGTCCGGCCGGTAATTGGCAATGACCTGGCTGATGCGACCGCCATGGCATTCGTGAAAATGCAGAATCGGGTCGATGCAATGTCCCATTTCATTTTTTGATGCAACATACTGCTGGATGGAGATGCCGGAATCCGGCATATAATTCTTGCACAGCGATACGGCCACCACCCGGTCAACTCCGTTCATCGCATAACTGTAGGCAAGCATGAAAAACAGCAGTTCATCCCCCAGACCCTGACAGGGTGGCTCCGGCATAACGTTGATGGCCAGAAGCTGGAGAATTCGACCCGACGGGGAAAACAGCGATAATGCCGTATGGCTCGTTACCGTCGTAAGCATGTCTGTCGCATCGATCCGCTGAGAATACACAGCGGCCACCAGACGTTCATCATGGATCAGGACACACTGGCCGGAAGGGAAATGATCGATGCGCCGGTGAATCTCCGATGGGGTCGCCCGAAGATGCGGCTGCCAGCAAACATGTTCCAGACGTTGCAGACCGGGTAAATCGGTGATTCGAGCCGGTCGAATCCGGTAAGGTTTTTTGACGAACCAGCCCATGCATAGAGAAGCATTATGGTCTGAATCAAGGATGACTTGTCGGGGGCTCGATCCAAGAAAAAGCCCCACGGCGGCGGCGGCCAGAAGAAAAGCGCTCAGTCCTCCGGCCAATGCCGCACCAGCGATATCGGTATCGATAATAAAGAATGCGCCGGCAGAACCGATCTTGCCGGACCATGCCCAGAGGCATTCAAGCCAGTCTGTGCGGATTGCCGGATCTTTGAATTCGCTTGGACAGCAACCATCCGGCGGCGGGTATTGGTTGAGGGGGCAGATCCAGAATGTAGTGGAATTCTGACTTTCTTTCGATACAAAAGACTTCAGGGAGTGTTGGATATCCGGAATGAATCCGAAGCAAATCGAACCAGAATACAGGATAATTTCTGGAAAAACCGCAGCATGGCAATCTCTTAACAAATCGCTGATGCCGGCGTCCAGTTGTTGTCGTATGCACGCGTCTGAATGCAATGAATTCATGAGATGTTTTTCAGACAATGGTTTCAACATGAATAATGAGGCTAGTAAAAAAAATTGGCCTTGAACCGCGTTTCAGCCAAGCCAAAAAGTCTCTGGCCGTAACGATGTTCAAGGCCTGTAATCCCAAAACAATACAACCAATCATGACTATTGAAAAAGAAACGTTATCAAGCAGTTTTTGTATCTTCTTTTTTTAAGTCGGCAACCACTTGCTGTCCTTTTTTCAAAAAGGCATTGTAATGCTCTTTGACCTTATTGGGATCGAAATTTAAAAATGTTCCGCCGGAAGCAAAATGCATGACAAAAACTTTGCCAAGCGCATAGGTGGTGGCGCCGGCTGCAAGGGGCAGGGCCAGGGCACCGGTGGTTTGGCCGATAAGCGGAATGGCTTTGATCAGGCTATACACCAAACTGGATATGGATACAGAGAAACCGCCGCCGACCAGAGAACCGATCACATTTTTTCCGATGTCTTGAGTAAATGTCTGGCCGTAGGCTTTGGCAAGCAGACGCAACATGTTCAACTGAACGCCGGTCAGGGCGACCAGATCCACCAGCGGCAGCGGTAACAGACCGATTCCTGCTGCTCCCAAAACATGCTGATTAATGATTTTGTCGAGTTCGGCTTCAGCGGGTTCCTTGAATGCCGGTGAAGCTGGTTCCGGTGTGGGACTCTGAACAGTGTTTTCTTTGACTTCTTCCTGGTTTTCCATGGGTAAAACCTCCTTTCGTGTTAGCGTCAATATCCTGCCGTCATAGATGAAAGCCGTCATCGGATGGACTGGGAAATCAACCATCCAATGGCCGCCAGATGTTGAAAAATAAAAAAATGGCCGCCGGAGAATGACTTGAACGACACCTCCTGCGTACTCAGCTCCTGCCAGGATCGCACCGGACCATCGATCTTCGGCCGATCTTCGGTTCCCATGAGAATGGTGAGGGGAACATGGATCGATTCCAGGTTCTGCTCATCGAATGTCGATAATGCCTGAAAATCAGCCCGGATAATCGGCAGAAAAAAGTCGATCAGCTCGGTTTCCCTGACAACCGAATCCGGAATTCCGCCATAACTCAATAAATGGGATAAAAAAGCCTGGCGCGGCATCAGATGCAGATATTTTTCATGAACATTAACAAACGGAGCAGGCCGCCCGGACAAAAACAGACGGCACGGACCCGGCAGATTCGCTTTACCGGCCAGACGGGCCACAAAATACGCCAGAATCGAGCCCAGGCTGTGACCCCAGAAAATGACCCTGGATGAATTCAGAAAGGGTCGCACCTGCTCGAACAAATCGTCTGCCATGGCATATACATCGGTCAGCAACGATTCGCGCATCCGGCTTCCATGACCCGGCAGATCCAGTGCGGTGACGAAAAAATCATTCTTCAGATGCCTGGCCATGTCCCGGAAAGCATAGCCATTGCCGCCGGCGTAAGGAAAAATGATCAATCTCTTGTCTGAAATCACGGATACGCCTGTAACAAAATGGATTTTCGGAAAAACGAATTATGAATTTGCGGTGGTTTTGCCCGATTCTGTAACAGGGTTTGATTTTTTCTTGTCGGATGCGAACAAAACAATCAATCCGATGGCTGGGGACAACAGCAGCGAACAAAAAAAATATCCCCAGAAACCGAATTTTCGGTCTGTTCCTAAAAGCGCAATGATCAAACTGAGAACGATGTAAACGATTGCGGCTACAAGATGCATGGATACTCCGAATATAGGGAAATATATATCAGATTTACTTACATGATATATTGCAGGAATTCAAGCAATACTTCAGACGGGTTTGAATGGAAGAAAATGCCTTGAAGCGGTAGGGGATTTCGGTTAGTATGACCGACAGAATCGGATAAACCGTATAATTCATTATAAATGGCTCGGTAATGCTGGTTTTTTTTACGCTGGAAGAAAATGAACGGGAGGAATTTCTGATGGGGCTTATTCGACGGAACTGGGTCGTCAGGTTCTGGCCAGTCATGGCTGTGTGTATTTATAGCACATTATTTCTGTTCGGGTGTAAAAAGGAACAGGCATCTGCACCGCCCCAGCCTCCGGTAGTCACCGTGATGGAAGTGGCGATTGGTGATGTACCGGTCACGTTCGAATTCGTTGCCCAGACGCAGAGTTCTCATCTGGTCAACATCAATGCACGGGTCAACGGCTTTCTCGACCGGCGGATATATACCGAGGGGGATATCGTCAAACAAGGGCAGGTGCTGTTTTCGATGGATCCCAAACCGTTTCAGGCCCAGCTCGCACAGGCCATGGCTTCCCTGGCCATGAAGAAAGCCTCGCTTGAAACCGCCCGATCGAATCTGATCCGCACCAAACCGCTGGCAGAGCAGAACGCTTTGTCCCAGAAAGATCTTGACGATGCTAACGGGCAGTTTGAATCGGCTGCGGCTGCGGTAGAAGAATCCAAGGCGCAGGTTGAAACCGCGCAGTTGAACCTGTCTTATACAACCATCACTTCTCCGGTAGCCGGCATAACGAGTGCTGCCTTGCAGACCGACGGTACATACATCAGCGCCCAAAACAGTTTATTGACCACTGTTGCCGTGCTGTCTCCCATCTGGGTGAATTTCAGCCTTTCGGAAAACGAGATGCAGAAAGAGCTGAACCAGGTGGAAAAAGGATTGCTGAAACGACCCAAAGGGGACCGTTATACGGTAGAAATCATTCTCGTGGATGGATCGATTTTTCCCTATACCGGCGCCATCACGTTTGCCGATCCTTCCTTCAATTCCCAGACCGGAACGTTTCTGATACGCGTCAGTGTCAACAATCCCAAAGGCGTTTTACGGCCCAACCAGTTCGTTCGGGTGCGTCTGAAAGGCGCCATCCGGCCCAATGCCGTTCTTGTGCCGCAGGCCGCAGTTCAACAGGGTCCCAAAGGCCATTTCGTCTGGTTGGTGGATAAGAATGGCAAGACCGATTTACAGCCGGTGGTTGTCGGAGAATGGCATGGAAATGACTGGTTCATTTTTGAAGGATTATCTGCCGGTGATCGGGTTGTCGTCGAAGGGATGCTTTCCTTGCGGCCCGACATCCCCGTAACCGTCAAGCCGTATTCCGCCGGACAGAATGTCGAGACTGCCGCGTCCGGCAATGAACAGAAGGCCAATCCCCCCAAAAGCGGAAAATAGAGGAGGCGCAGCGGCCCATGTTCTCACGATTCTTCATTGAACGCCCAATTTTTGCAACGGTCGTATCGCTTATTATCTGCATTGCCGGGCTGGTTTCCATGTCCGTGCTGCCGATCGAGCGCTATCCGGCGATCACGCCTGTTCAGGTCTCGGTCGGAGCCAGCTATCCCGGCGCCGACGCCAAAATGGTTGCCGATTCCGTAGCCGCGCCTATCGAGGCACAGATCAACGGGGCAGACAACCTGCTGTATATGACATCGACCAGCACAGCCAATGGTCTCATGGGCATTACGGTTTTTTTCGATCTCAAGACCGACCCGGATATCGCCCAGGTTCAAGTTCAGAATCGGGTCAATCTGGCGCTGCCGCAGTTGCCAGCAGCGGTTACCCAGCAGGGTGTCACCGTCCAGAAGCAATCCTCATCCATCATGATGATCATTGCCATCACCTCCAAAGATAACCGGTACAGCAGCGATTATGTGGCCAATTACGCCAATGTGTATGTTCTCGATTCCCTGAAACGGGTGCCGGGCGCCGGGCAGGCCGGAATTCTGGGGGCGCCCGACCAGGCCATGCGGATATGGATGGATCCGGACCGGATGGCGTCTCTTGGCATTACGACCAGCGACATTCAGCAGGCGGTTTCCTCTCAGAATGCCTTGTTCGGGGCCGGTCAGATCGGCCAGAAACCCAGTTCCGGCCAGGTGGATTTAACGTTTCCGGTGGTGACCCAGCAGCCCTTCACCGATCCAAAAGAATATGAAAACATCATTTTGCGGGCCAGCCAGGACGGAAGCGCCATTGTTCGGCTTAAAGACGTGGCCCGGGCCGAAATCGGGCTGCGTCAGTACGTGATAGAAACCAAAATGAACGGCTCGCCCGCCACACTGATCGCGGTTTACCAGCAGCCGGGCGCCAATGGCCTGAAAGTCTCCGATGAAGTGCGGCGGGTCATGGCCGAAATGAAATCGAATTTCCCCGAAGGGCTCGATTATGTCATATCCCTCGACACCACGGATTTTGTCCGGCTGTCGATCAAGGAAGTTCAGGACACGCTTGTTGAAGCAATCGTACTGGTGGTGTTGGTGGTGTTTTTCTTTCTACAGAATTTCCGCGCCACGATCATCTGCTCGGTCGCCATATTCGTGGCGCTGATCGGTACATTTACAGGTATGTTTGTGCTGGGGTTTTCCATCAATCTGCTTACCCTCTTTGGCCTCGTGCTGGCCATCGGCATCGTGGTGGATGACGCCATCGTGGTGGTGGAGAATGTTGAACGAAACATGTCCCAGTTTCATCTTTCCCCAAAGGATGCCACCCTGAGGGCCATGGGAGAGGTGACCAGCCCGGTCATCGCTACGGTGCTGGTCATGTCTGCGGTGTTTGTTTCCGCCGCATTTCTGCCCGGCACGACAGGCCAGCTCTACAAGCAGTTTGCGATCACCATCGCCATATCCGTCACCATATCCGGTTTTGTGGCCCTCACCTTGACACCGGCCATGTGCGGACTGTTCCTCCGGCATGTTCCGCCGCGTCAAAAAGGATTTTTCGCCTGGTTCAATCGCTGCTTCGACGCTTTCACCCAGGCGTTTGGCCGAGCCGTGGTACTGATCATCAAACGCATGGCCATCGCATTTCTGCTGCTGGCACTGATGATCTGGGCCATCGTCCATCTGTTTCGGGCGCTGCCGACCAGCTTTGTTCCGGGCGAAGATCAGGGGTATGTGGTAACGGCCATTTTCATGCCCGATGCCGCCAGTCTGGATCGCACCAAGGAAGTGACATCGGCCATCGATAAAATATTCGAAAAAATTCCGGGTGTCGATATCCGTACGGAACTGGCCGGTTACAGCCTGCTGGACGGCAGCTATAAAACCAATGCCGGAACGTTTTTCGTAACCCTCAAGCCATTCGAAGAACGCTATGCGAACAAGGAAAAAGCCGCAACCGAGAACGCGCGGGCCGTTCTGGCGAATCTGCATCGGGAAGCCAAGGATATTCTTCAGGGGCTGATCGTCCCATTTGCTCCGCCGGCAATTCCCGGTATCGGCACGACAGGCGGTTTCGAATTCTGGATTCAGGACCGAGGGGCCGGTGAACCGGCCAGACTCGAAGAAATCACCCAGGAATTTATCCAGAAAGCCAAGCAGCGGACGGAGCTTAGCGGTCTCAATTCCACTTTTCGCGCCACGACCCAGCAACTTCGCACCCTGGTGGACCGGGAAAAAGCCATGCTTCTGGGCATTCCTGTTCAGGATGTTTACAGCGCCATCCAGGCACAGTTCGGATCTTTGACGGTCAGTCAGTTCAACCAGTTCAGCCGCGTATGGTGGGTCATTCTTCAGTCCGAATCAAAATACCGGCAGAAGCCTGACGATCTGACCCGGCTCTACACCCGGTCGAACAAGATGCAGATGATACCGCTTTCGGCGCTTGTTTCCACCCAATGGGTGACCGGTCCGGATCTGGTGCCCCATTTCAACGGCTTTCCCGCAGCTCAAATCAACGGTAGTGCTGCATCGGGTTTCAGTTCGGGCCAGGCCATACAGGCCATGGAAGAAACCGCCAAAGACGTTCTGCCGCAAGGCTATTCATTTGCGTGGTCGGGTCTGGCTTTCGAAGAAAAGAAATCCGGCGGCACGTCCGTGCTGGCGTTTGTCTTCGGGCTGATCTTCGTGTTTCTGATTCTGGCTGCCCAGTACGAATCCTGGACCCTGCCCGGATCGGTCATGACCGCAGTACCTTTCGGTGTTCTCGGCGCCTTGACATTCAACTGGCTGCGGGGACTGGAAAACGACGTCTATTTCCAGATCGGCCTGCTGGTGCTGGTGGGTCTGGGCGCCAAAAATGCGCTGCTGCGGGTGACGTTTGCCGTCGAGCTTCGCAAACAGGGAAAATCGCTGATGGAAGCAACGATTCTGGCCGGCGAGATGCGGCTGCGGCCCATCATCATGACATCGCTGGCCTTTGTTTTCGGGGTGTTGCCGTTGGCCATTGCGGTCGGGGCCGGAGCCAATGCCCGACATTCCATCGGCACCGGCATTATCGGCGGCATGATCGGGGAGACGACGCTGGCCATGCTCTACGTTCCCTTGTTCTTCTATATCTTCGATCGCTGGAGTGAAAAATTCGAAAAGAAAAAAACACCCTCCGAGAAAACAACCGATACCGCCCTGCTCGAAGACCCGCATGAACCGGGGAAGGAGGGGAACTGACATGCGCTTTCTCCTGGGATTCATCCTGATGATGTCATGCCTTGCCGGATGTACCGTCGGACCCGATTATACCCGGCCCTCCGTCGATGTTCCCGCCGTTTACCGCTTCGAAGAAAAGGAAGCGATGAACTCGGCAAACACCCTGTGGTGGCGGCAGTTCGAAGATCCAATACTCGATGCACTGATTGACGAAACCCTGGCCTACAACAAGGATATTCAACTGGCCACGGCCAATATCGAAAAGGCTGCGGGCACCCTCATGCAGAGTCGATCCCAGATTTTCCCCCAATTCAACTACAGCGGCGGCGGAACCCGCCAGCGCGGCAGCGAAGCCGGCGCCAGTGCAGTGCCTCAGACCTATCCCAACCCGCAGACAGCCATTCAAGGACAGGCCGGTGCCAGTTGGGAGATCGATCTCTGGGGGCGGATTCAGCGGCTGACCGAGTCGGCCCAGGCCAGCCTGCTGGCTACGGAAGAGGCCCGGCAGGGGGTGATTCTGTCTCTGGTGTCGTCGGTTGCCAGCAATTATATTCAGATTCTGGGTCTGGATATGCAGCTCAAGATCGCCAAACGCACGCTGGAAACTTATGCCGAGTCGGTTAAATTGTTCGATCTTCAGTTCAGATACGGCCAGGTGTCTCAGATGACCCTCGAGCAGGCACGCACCCAATACGAAACCGCCGCCGGAAAAATTCCGCAGATCGAATCACAGATCGCTCAAACAGAAAATGCTCTCTCGATTCTGCTGGGCCGAAATCCAGGACCCATCGCGCGCACCCAAACGATATTCCAGTTGAAAATTCCTGAAATTCCTGAGGGAGTGCCATCCGATGTGTTGGAAAACCGGCCGGATATCCGCGAGGCCGAGCAGAATCTGATTGCCGCCAATGCCCAGATCGGGGCGGCTCGGGCGCTCTATTTTCCAACCATCTCGCTGACCGGTGCTTACGGTGCGTCCAGCGCGGAACTGTCCAACCTTTTTACGGGGTCGGCCCGGGCTTGGAGCTATGCCGGTTCGATCACCGGACCGATCTTTACCGCAGGTTCCATTGCGGGCCAGGTGAAATACGCGGAAGCCAACCGGCAGGCCGCGATTGTCTCCTATGAAAAGGCCATTCAGAATGCATTTGCGGATGTTGAAAATGCGCTGGTATCCCGCCGGAAACTGGCCGAACAACTTCGGGCTCAGCAGCGGTTGGTAAAGGCCAGTAAAGAATATGAACGATTGGCTCTGCTTCAGTACAAAGGCGGGTATGCCACATATCTGACCGTACTGGATGCCCAGCAGCAGCTTTTTCCGGCCGAACTCGACTATGCCCAGTATCTGGCCTCGTCATTTGCATCCTACGTGAACATTTACAAAGCCATGGGCGGCGGATGGGTGACGGAATCCGAGAACCTGTATCTGAACCTGGAATAAACGTAAGCGTTCAGACTCCTCCCCCCAGCGGGGGGAGGTCGGGAGGGGGAGTGAACGGTTACGAATAAACTGTTCACGATATCACATCTCCATTCCACAGCATGTTCAAAAAATCACGCCATGGCAGAATATGGATATCTTCATGCCTCCTCGGCATGCGCTCGTTGCAGACAACGAATGCTCTCTCGGGTCGATATTCCTGAACAAACGATTTGAGTGGGCGAATGTCTGCCGCATCGACCCGGTTTGTACCCTTCACCTCGATCGCCACGGCGCCACGTCCCAGAATGAAATCCACTTCCAGCCCGGACTTCGTTCGCCAGAAATTGATGTCGTAATCCAGTTCCCGGTAAACACGATGGGCCAGAATTTCCATCAGAACGAAATGTTCAAGAGCCTGACCAAACGATTCCCCTTTTTCCTGTGAAATCCGGCGACGGGTAATGACACCTGCAACACCCACATCGAACAGATAAAACTTGCCAGCCCGGATAATGACGCTGCGATCCTGCCGCTTCTTGAAAGGCTCGATCATCGTGCCGAGCAATGTATCGCTAAGAATCTGGTAATATTCTTTGACGGTCTTGCCGTCAATGCCGCAGTCTCTGGCAATGTTTGCATAGTTGGTCAACATCCCGTGCGAATATCCCATGGCATCGAAGAACCGTGAAAAGGCCGGGATATTTCGGGCCAGCCCTTCATCGAACACTTCTTCCTTGAGATAATCCCGAACGTACGACTGCAACGATCTATAATACTCATCCTGCAGGTAGTGTACGGGGATCATCCCCCGGTTGAGTGCTTTCAGCAGGTCCAGATCGGCGATTTCAGCCGAGACAAGAGGATGCATCTCGTAACGCCACGCGCGTCCGCCAAGCAGGTTCGCCTTGCCCCGTTTCAGTTTTCGTGCGCTGGAACCGCACAGAACAAACCGCAGCCCCTTGTTCTCGATCAGCCAGTGAATTTCATCGAGCAGTTGTGGCACTTTCTGTACTTCGTCGATAATGATGGGTTCTTTCAGCCGGTTCGGATCGGCTGCCAGAATCTGTTCACGAAATAGAGATGGACGCTTGACGAATTCAAAAAAAACATCGGTTTGAAGCAGGTCATAGCACAGGCTGGCAGGAAAAGCCGCCCGGAGAAAAGTGGTTTTTCCCGTCTTTCTCGGCCCCCACAGAAAGGCAGACTGAGTGATTGGCAGTTTTATTTCCAGTAATCTCGATAAGTTTTCCATCATGGAAGATACTCCATTTTAGTTGAACTATTATGGAGTATCTTACGGATTGGTTACTCTGTCAATCCGCAGTTCATCGAAACGCTGTCTGAAGAGATTGGCCCACTGATCGAATGCCTGCTTTGCATAACTCCAGGTGGTGAAAGAATCCACATAGCCGGTCACCCATTGCTTGGCGGCGCCGGTGGCGCTCTTGGACGTGTCGAGGTCATACTTCTTGCCGAACTTGTGGTCCGCGAACTCGGCAATCACCTGTCCGGTACCCCCGTCGATGAACTGGACTTCGATACCGGTTTCACCCAAATAAGGCGTTGACCCGGCCGGTCTGCCGCTGGCAGGCCCCGAGGCAGCTTCTGCAACAAATCCATAAGGCGTCAGGGTACCGGCAATGCTGCGACCGTATTTTGTCGGAACGAGATCGACAATGGCGATCCGCAACCCGATTACTCCCGGACCGGCTTTATCCACGATCGGTACGGCAGGTTCGAAGGCTTTGACAAGCGATTCGTAAAAGTAATCCGTCATCATCTTCAGATCGGTCGGGTCGATCCCCTTGCTTTCACTGTTTTCTTTGATAAATACCTGTATTCGGTCGATGAGGACGGTATGAAATTTTTTCCAGTCCACATCCGCAAGACGCCATGCCTGCGCACCGTCACCGCCTTCGACAGGTTTCAGCAGATCGTAATTGCTCAGAAATCCGCTCCGTTCCCGCGCTGCGGTGGATGTCTGCGTTCCGGTGGATGCACATCCGGAGAGTAAAGCAAGCACGATTATGAAAGCCAGCCCCTGGGTAAATGATTCTATAACACGGCGCATCTGTATCCTCCCGTTCATTGTTGGCCTTGACCAACCGGTTTTTGCCAACAATCACTTCATCAGCTTCAGCCAGGATGATTGAGCGAACCACTTCTCCTTGAGCGCATCGATGTTTCCGGCCTGTTGCAGACTGTTCAGCGTGTTGTCGAGCCAGTTGACCAGCAGCGGATCTCCTTTGGGTACGGCAATGCCGATGGGTTCATAGGTGATCGGTGCAACGACCGACAGCAGACCGGCGCCGGGATTGCGCAGAATGGCAACGATGCAGATGGGAAAATCGGAGACCATGGCATCGGCTTTGCCATCGATGACCATTTTGATGGCGTCGTTTTCATTGTCGGTCGTTACCAGTTTGGCCAGAGGCGCCCCTTCGCGGATGACGGATTCACTGGTGGATTCCTTCAGGGTGACAAACGTGAATTGCGGGCTGTTGACATCAGGAAGCCCCTTGGCCTGGGCGATGGTGCTGCGCTTGGTCAGAAACGCTTTTCCGGAACGGAAATAGGGTCCAACGAAGGCCGCTCTCAAGTTACGGTCCGGTGTTATGGTCATGTTCGAAATGATCATATCGACACTGCCGGATTCCAGAGCAGGAATCAGTTTGGGAAAATCGATTCGCTGCAGTTTTAAATTGACGCCCATATAATCGGCGATCATTGCCGATAGATCCGCATCCATCCCGATGATTTTATCGCCAGCAAGCATGTTCATGGGCGGCATGTCGCCGGAAACCCCCACCCGCAATTCACCCCGGGCGGCAATCCGATCCAGAACCGGTGATGACGAAGAAGAAGACTTCGTTGTTCCGCACATTTGCGAACACCCGGTCACCAGGCTTACAACAACAACCGCTACCACTGCCCACATCAATCGTTTCATCTTTGATCTCCTTTTACCATAAAAAATTTTAACCACGAAATACAAGAACCACATGAAAATAACAAAAAAAGTTTTTCAGGTCATGATCATCGTTTCGTTCATAACACTTCCCAGGGTGAGTGGAATCAAATGAATCAGAAATTCCCGGTTGCCGCTGGGGCCAAGAACAGGGGAGGGGATCACCGGAACAGATGCCCATCCGATATCGCTGAAAAACCGGATCAATTCGTCGATCACGCCCTGATGCAGCAGCGGATCACGCACCACACCGCCTTTACCGACCTTGCCTTTGCCAACCTCGAACTGGGGTTTGATCAGCGCGATGACCCGGGCGGTCGGTGTGATGAATTTCAGGACGGCAGGAACGACGATTTTCAGGGAAATGAAGGATACATCGATGGTTACCAGATCGACCGGCTCCGATATCATGTGCTGCGGCATGTTGCGGATGTTCATCCGTTCAATCGGGATCACACGGGCATCCTGACGGAGCTGCCACGCCAGTTGACCGTAACCCACATCCACCGCATAGACCCGTGCAGCGCCGTGCTGCAGGAGGCAATCCGTAAATCCGCCCGTGGAAGCCCCGACATCCATGCAGACCAGGCCATCGACAGAGATTTCAAAAGACGAAATGGCCTTTTCCAGCTTGAGCCCCCCTCGGCTGACGTAAGGAAGGGCTTCTCCCTTCACCGTGATTTCCGAAGTTTCCGACACCGGATATCCGGATTTTTCGACCAACCGGTTGTCTACCAGCACATTACCGGCCATGATCATGGCCTGGGCCCGCTGCCGGGTGGCAGCCAGCCCTTTTTCCACCATCATCCGATCCAGCCGCATTCTGGATTCAGCCACGGGGCGCAGCCGCCATCCGCCGGCAGGCATCCGCGATCGCCGGCGTATCGATGCCGTATTTGGAGCGCAGCAGGGACTGGGAACCGTGTTCAACGAATGTATCGGGAATTCCCAGACGGGTTATCCGAAATCCGGTGACGCCGGTGTCGTTCAGGCACTCCAGGACCGCACTGCCGAAGCCGCCCTGTAAAACATTTTCTTCCACGGTGACAATGCGGGGAATCTTTGCCGCCAGTGAACAAATCAGCTCGCTGTCCAGAGGTTTGACAAAACGGGCATTGACCAGAGTGACCGATATGCCTTCTTTTTCCAGAATTTCCCGTGCCAGAGCAGCTTCACCGACCGGTCTGCCGATAGCCAGAATCAGTATATCCCCGCCGTCCCCAAGAACCTCCGCTTTGCCGATGGCAATCATGGGCGAATCAAGATCGACATCCACCCCCCATCCCGCCCCCCGGGGATATCGCATGGCAATGGGCCCGTTGTGGGAAACCGCAGTCGCCAGCATGGCGCACAGTTCATTTTCATCTTTCGGCGCCATAACCACCATATTCGGAAGGCTTCGCAGAAAAGAAAAATCGAAGAGCCCGTGATGGGTCGATCCATCTTCTCCGACAATGCCGCCGCGGTCGATGGCGAACACCACCGGCAGGGCTTCGATACAGACATCATGAAGTATCTGGTCATAAGCCCGCTGGAGAAAAGTGGAATAAATGGCGACGACCGGTTTGAACCCTTCGGTGGCCATGCCGGCCGCAAACGTAACCCCATGCTGTTCGGCAATGCCGACATCGAAAAACCGGTCGGGATAGGCTTCGGAAAAGTGGATCAGTCCGGTGCCTTCGGGCATGGCAGCGGTAATCGCCACGATTTTTTTGTTGGTTTCAGCCAGCTTGAGCATTGCCCTGCCGAATACCTCGGTATAGGTCGGGGCTGCGGGTTTGCGACCGTTGCTGACACCGGTCTGGATTTCAAAGCACCCGACCCCATGAAAATGCACCGGGTTTTTTTCCGCCGGCGGATATCCTTTGCCTTTGACGGTGGAGACATGAAGCAGGACCGGATCATTCAGCATTTTGATGTTGTTCAGAATATCGATAAGATGATTCAGCTTGTGGCCGTTGATGGGCCCGAAATATTCAAAGCTGAATGCTTCAAAGAGCATTCCCGGCGTAATGAACGACTTGAAGGAATCTTCGGATCGCTTGGCGAACTGGTAGATATCATCCCCGATCATGGGCAGCGATTTCAGAAAGTCGCCGAATTCCCGGCGCAGGTCCTGAAGCATTTTGGCGGAAAATTTCCGGCTGAGAAAAGACGAAAGTGCGCCCACGTTCTGGTTGATGGACATTTCGTTGTCATTGAGAATGACAATGATGTCCTTGTGAATGTCTCCCGCCTGATTCAGTCCCTCGTAAGCCAGGCCTGCCGTCAGGGAGCCGTCGCCAATGACAGCGATGACTTTTGCCGGATCATGATTCAATCTTTTGGCGCAGGATATCCCCAGAGCCGCGGAAATGGAGGTGCTGCTGTGACCGGCGGAAAACGCATCGTAAGGGCTTTCGCTTCGTCGGGTAAAACCGGATATGCCGTCATGTTGTCGCAGCGTGTGAAACCGATCTTTTCTACCGGTCAACAGTTTATGGGCATAGGACTGGTGCCCCACATCCCAGACGATTTTATCTTTGGGCGCATCAAATACATAGTGCAAAGCAATGGTCAGTTCTACGGCGCCCAGGCTGGATGCCAGATGGCCTCCGCTTTTGGAAACCACCTCAACGATAATTTTTCGGATTTCCGCAGCCAGAGCCGGCAGATCCGATCGGGGTATTTTTTTTAAATCAAGCGGTGATATGATCGAGTCAAGCAGTCCCACAGTCAATTTTTTCCTTTAGGTAGCCAGTTATCAGCAAAAGCATGTCTTGTCCATCACGTCCATTAAGTCCATTTTCATCACAATCGCCTGCCCTACAAAAGATGCCAAAGCTTTCATCTGTTTCTGCGAATGACATATTCGGCAATCGCACGAAGGGGCTCGGCCCTGTGGTCGAAGAGTGCCAAAGACGCAACAGCCTCTGAAACCAGACGAGACGCCACAGCCTTGGACTGGTCTATCCCCAGCAGCGCCGGATAGGTCATTTTGCATCGATTCCGGTCGGTGCCGATTTCCTTTCCCATAATTACCGGGTCTCCTTCGACGTTCAGAATATCATCCGCCACCTGAAAGGCAAGTCCGATATTTTTAGCATAGACCTTAAGCGAAGTAATCTGATCCAAGGAACCTTGCCCCATCATCGCACCGGAACAGACCGACGCCTCGATGAGCGCACCGGTCTTCAGCAAATGAAGGGCTTGCAAATCGGCCAACGGGAGCCCTTCTGATTGCTGTTCCGCCAGCATGTCCCGCATCTGTCCCTCCACCATGCCTTTGTAACCGGCGGCGGTGGAAATCACGGCAATGATGTCGAGCCAAAGTTCAGCCGGAACATTGTGCCGCATTGACCGGCAGGAAAGCGTTTCGAAGGCGAGGGTCAACAGCGCATCTCCGGCCAGAACCGCCGTAGCCTCATCAAAGGCGATGTGACAGGTGGGCCGGCCCCGTCTGAGGCAATCGTCATCCATTGCCGGTAGATCGTCATGAATCAGGGAATAGGTGTGGATCATCTCTAAAGCACCGGCGACCGGCAGGGCCTGATCCGCTTCGCTGCCAACCGCTTCACAGGCAGCCAGACAGAGAACGGGTCTTAAGCGCTTTCCGCCGGACATCAGGGAATAGCGCATGGCATCGACGATACGGGAGTGGGGGGCTATTGCCAGAATCCGGCCGAGGGCGGCATCGATCATTCGACGTTTATCATTTAGATATAGCTTTAAATCAAACATGTTATATTGAATTTTATCATGTAAATGTTAATATTTTATAATATAACATACTTAAATAATGAAATATTATTTATCCTTTATATCATCATGATACAAAAATTTCACCCAAAACCTCATCCAAAGAATGAAGGAATATAATATAACCATATTATTTCGTTGAGTTTTATTTGTTAATTAACAGAGTGATTGCTCCCGTTTTCAAAGGGGGGAATCGTTATCCAACTCAGTCTGTCTTTCAGTGAATGGAACTTCCTGAATGGATCCGTCTGCATCTTGTAGCAAGACGACAATCCGTTGCTCGGTTTCATCCAGCTTTTTGGCACAGAAACGGGAAAGCTGAATCCCTTCTTCGAATTTTTTCAATGCCGCCTCCAGAGAAAGATCGCCGGCTTCCAGTTCATGGGCGATATGTTCAAGCTGTTTCATGGCGGTTTCAAATGTCTGTTTTGCCATCGATCGATATCCTTTTCAGCATACAGTGCAGGGTTGCCCGGGCCAGCAGAATTTCCACATCCTGGCCGACATAAACATCTGCGGCATCGCGGATGATTGCTCCATCGGGCACGGAACGGGTAATGCTGTACCCCCTGGACAGAATCGCCAGCGGACTCAGAGCCTGAAGCCTGGATGTCAGCTCACGAAATCCAGCCGTATTTTTAGCTAAAATTAACTTAATATAATTCAAATTGTTATGAATACATTGTTGAAGTTTTACATGAGAGTTTTGAATCTGTTTTTTCGGACTGGCAGACAGCAGGGTAGTGGTATTCCAGGTCAGTCGTTTCCGTTCCTGCTGAAACTGAATGGTCACTGCGCGGATTATTCGGCCCGAAATATCATCCAGCCGAATCCGGCAATCCTGAATCCTCCGGCGGGGATGGACCAGCCGGCGGATGCTTTGCGTAAGCCTGGATCGATGCTGTTCCACATGCCGATGGAGCCGGGAAGTGATTCTGAAGGTCAACTCGGCACACCGCCGCATCAGATCATCCCGCAACGGTGACACTAGCTCTGCTGCTGCGGAAGGCGTGGGCGCCCGAAGGTCTGCCACAAAGTCGGCAATGGTAAAATCCGTTTCGTGGCCGATCGCAGATATTACCGGAATCCGGGAGGCGAAAATGGCCCGCGCCACCCGTTCGGAGTTGAATGCCTGCAAATCCTCCAGCGAACCGCCGCCTCTGGCCAGAATGATGACATCCGATGACATGCGGTCGTTCAGCAGCGAAAGGGCCGTTTCGATGTCTTCTACGGAACCGTCGCCTTGTACCTTGACCGGAACGATCTCCAGGGGAATCCCCGGAAATCGGCGGGTGAGTACATGAATGATATCGTGAATTACAGCACCCGTTGGGGATGTGATGACACCGATCCGGGATGGCAGAAAAGGCAGGGGTTTCTTGCAGGTTTCATCAAACAGACCTTCGGCGGCCAGCCTGGCCCGGAGCTGATCGTAAGCGACCTGCAAAGCCCCGATGCCTTTAGGCTCGATATATTCCAGGATGACCTGATAGGCGCCTCGGGGTTCATATACGCTGACCCGGCCAAGTCCGACAATGCTGAGACCGTCTTCAGGATCGAACTTCAGATTGCGCATCTGACCGCGGAACATGACAGCGGCAATCTGAGACCGGGCATCTTTCAAGGTAAAATACGCATGACCAGACCCCGGCAAGCGAAAATTGGAAATTTCACCAGTGATCCATATCAGGGGAAAAGATGTTTCCAGCAGATCCTTGATCTGGTCATTGATTTCAGAAACCGTATAGATAAGCCGGTGTTCGTTCACAATATCCCGAATATCCCGATAGATTAGTTGAGGTTAGAATTATTAAAAACGAAATACACGAAACAAACGAAAAAAATATGGTGATAGTTATAACGTCTGATAATGGATATTATGTAAACTTTTATAAAATTTCGTTTACATGCCGATATGGGCTGTTCCGTCAGCCGCTTCTGCTGGATGCTGTATTGAAATTATGGATTTGCGATATCTGGCAAGAAAATCTCTGACTGCAGGAATCACAAAGATGGCGTCATGTGGCATGTCATTCAGACAGGCGGCCAGGATGGTGCATTTTTTATAGACAGGCAATTGCTTGTCTATGATCATCACGTATTGGCCTCTGATTTTACAGAGTCCGCTTTTGACTTTGAGTCTTTCTTTGGACAGCCTGTGTTCGGATACCACAATGCCCAGCTTGTCTGCCAAATCCTTAAGCCCCTGATATATCTGTTCCGGTTTCATGGAGCAAACCTAACGTAATACCTTGATTTGCCACAATAAAAACATGTTATGACTTGGCCAGTGCGATGGCTTCTTTCAGATTCAGGGTTCCGCTGTAAATCGCTTTGCCGGTAATCACACCGATCACACCGGAATGGGATAACGGCAGCAGATTCCGGATGTCTTCCAGGGTGGATACCCCGCCGGAAGCCACGATCGGAATGCGTACGGCCTCTGCCAATTGCCGGGTTTCTGCGATATTGGGGCCGGACTGCATGCCGTCCCGGTGAATATCCGTAAAATTGATGGCCGCCACCCCGTAATCCTCGAACTGTCTAGCCAGATCCACGGCCAGGATATCCGTGGTTTCAGTCCACCCTTCGATGGCAACCCTGCCTTTTCTGGCATCGATGCCGACAACGATGCATCCGGGGTAATCCTTGCAGGCCTGACGGACGAGTTGCGGATTGCGGATGGCTTCCGTTCCGATGACCACTTTGGCGATACCGATCGATAGATACTGCGCAATGGTGTGCAAATCGCGAATTCCGCCCCCGACCTGAACCGGAATGTGAACGCTCTGGATGATCCGTTGAATAGAGGGCAGATTCTGCGGGCTTTTTTCAACCGCCCCGTTCAAGTCAACGACATGCAGCATTTCCGCGCCCTGATCCTGCCACTGTCTGGCCATAGCACCCGGATCATCGGAAAACACGGTTTCCGCATCCATCCGACCCTGAAGCAGCCGAACACACTTGCCATTCTTGAGGTCAATCGCCGGAATGATCATCATGGCTGGGGAAACCTCTGCAACATGGTTTCCAGCCCGCCCTGGGCCAATTCTTCGGCGGTGACCCAACTGGCGCCGCGCTTCATGAACGTGCCGATTTCCAGAATGTTGTCGGTCAGCGGCCGCTGTGTTTCATCAAAACTTGCGCTCCAGAGGATTCTGCCGGTCTCCACATCGATCAGATGAAGATCGTAAGCAACGGATGCCGGGGATTCCACAGATGCGCGATTGCCTTTGCGCTCGTTGAATCGAAAGATATGGCCGATAAGAACGGCGTCGGCCCCTGCCCTTTTTCCGGCCTGCATGTATAAATTCCGATACCGGTCTTCGGCATTATCGGGCCCTGACATCATCCCGGTGATCAAATCTGCGGAGCCCTCGGAGGATAAAAAAGTAAAATTCTCATTTTTTTCCATTTGAAAGATGAGCTCGGATGTTAGAAACGGGCCGGCGGAATCCGGCACATATCCGGTTGCCATAACCTGGCCGCAAAGATAACATCTTACATGAACATTTTGCTCGTAAAGCACTGAAACATTAACAAAAGGAAGTATCAATATCGTTTTTACGCCGGATGTATGCTGCGTTGGACGGTCTGCATGCATCCCCGAGGTGCTGCATGCGCTCAGGATCGATCCCATCAGCAGGACGCCATACAGGCACGCGGTTTTCCAAGATGTTTTCATGTTATAAATTGCCTTTTGTAGAATGGATGTCGGTAATGCGGCAGTCATGGCGGACTGCACTGTCCAGGGCGCGTCCGGCAGCCTTGAACATGGATTCAAGAATGTGGTGCTGGTTTTCCCCGTACCGGACATTGATGTGCAGATTCATTCCCGCACGCACGGCAAACGCCCGGAAAAATTCTTTGCCAAGCCCGAGATCGAAACGGTCGTCGGTTCCTGGCGGAAAGCCGGGTACCTGATAGACCAGATAGGGTCTTCTGGATAAATCGACAGTGACATCGGTCAATGTTTCATCCATTGGAACCACGGCATGGCCGTATCGCTGAATGCCTTTGCGGTCTCCGAGTGCCTCGTCGAACGCATCACCAAGCACTAGACCGACATCTTCCACTGTATGATGCAGATCCACATGAAGATCGCCGGTGGCCTGAACCGAAAGATCAAAAAATCCGTGAGCCGCAAACAGGGTGAGCATGTGATCGAAAAATCCGATACCGGTTGCCATGTTCCGCTTTCCGGTTCCATCCAGATTCAATGTTATCCTGATGTCGGTTTCAAACGTTTGACGGACGAGTGATGCGATTCGTTCCATTAAAAGACCTTTTAATTTGGGAAGTATTTGTGTTTCATCGAATTTGTAACCAAGGTACCCCATAAAGTCAACAGTGATTTCATCCGTAACCGATTCGCAGCAGCGAGTCGCGGCTGATCATGCCTTTGAATTTTCCATCGAGATCCACAACCGGCAGCCGTTTGACGCCCAGGGAGACAATGATGCTGATGGCATCATCGATGGATGCATTTTCCAGCACCGTCATGCATTTGGTATTCATCACATCCCGGGCTGTCTTGCTCAAAATGTCCGGATAAACCATTTCGGCTTTTTTTCTTTTTTCCTTCAACGGAAGGTTCCGGACAAAAAGCTCCCAGAGGCTTGCGGTCTGATCGGCAAATGCGCTGAACAATTCCTTGTCTGAAATCAGTCCGAGAAAGTGTCCGTCTGTATCTACCACAGCAACCCGCTGAATGTCGTCACTATCGATGACATGAATGATGTCCATGACCGGTGTGTCCGGATAAACCTTATGGGTATCCCGGCGCATGATGTCCGAAATGCGGTACAGATTTTCAACCTGAATATTCTGCCGATTGAAAGCTTGCCAGTCTGGCTGTTCCTGGGTGGTCATATGAAAGATATCCTGCCGGGATAAAATCCCTGACAACTCTCCAGAGGCATCGGTCACCGGAAGGCGTTTGAGTGATTTATTGAGCATCAGATCGACGGCATCGATCAGCCATCTGTCTTCGCGGATGCACACCGCCGGTCGGGTCATGATTTTTTCTGCCGACAACTGCGACAAAAACTTCATCACACCTTTCATTCTGGCTGGATCAGTCGATGCCAGAATGCCGAGGCGAAGCGGCATCTTGGCCCGGTATATCAGGTCTCCCTGAGAGATCACGCCCTGGGGACGATTGTTTTCATCCACCACGGGAACGCCTGTAAAATGGGAGGACAGCAGAATCTGCACCACCTGGTTGACCGGCGTTTTCACCGACACCGAACAGGCGGGCGACTTCATGATATCCTTGACCCGGACATGTCTCGGGATCAGGTGCCGCTGGGTCTTGTGAGACAGCACCTGAATATCCTGAATGCCGACAATGCCGTCGCCGACCATTTCCGTAATCCGCGCCAGAATGCATTCCGTCTGGGTCGCAGGCAGAACGATGGTGATGCGGATCGGCATGTTCACAGACAGGATTTCGAGTCTGGAGGATGCCACATCCCCGTTTTCGAAACAGCCTTCCACGGCTCGGACCACCATGCACCGGGCAGCGATCTTTTTCCTTTTCACAAAGTCGATGACTGCATCGGCCAGCGGTTTTCCTTTCCAGCGAATGGCCTCGCTGGTAAATATCTCGATGATTTTGTATGCCGTCATGGGTGATCTTCCTACTGAAGTTATCCGCATTCGTAATTCGTAATTCAAAAGCTTGCCAGCCGGAAGCCGAGGAATACCAGAACGAGGCCTGCCAAATTGTTCAGCAGCACGTTGCCCACGGCAAGCCAGTGGCTTCCGCCCTGAATGGCGCTGAATGTTTCATAGCCGAAGGTTGAAAACGTGGTGAGGGCTCCGAGAAAACCGGTTACAAAAAAAAGCCGCACAGACGGGTTCATCACCGGACTGCGGTCCGCCAGTGCAAAAGATACTCCGATCAGAAAACAACCACAGAGATTGACGAATAGCGTTCCCCAGGGAAAACCGGGTCCAAACAACCACGCCGACAGCATGGAAATTCCGTATCGGCTCAGCGCTCCCAGGCTGCCGCCCAGCATCACCAGTGCGATCTTGGTCAGCGGGTGGCCCCACATTGCTTCCATAACACTCCATCGAAAAAGAAACGCCATTATGTACCAGTCATAATAAAATTGAATTAATTCAATCTATCCATTATGATGTTTGCAATGTCAAGGTCATTTCCGGCACCAGGGAGTTTTTTCCTGTGAGTTGTCCGACCGATAACTGATTACTGAACAGGAAGTAAGCCTTGGAACCTATCATATTTATACTGGGTCTTTGTATCGGCAGTTTTTTGAATGTATGCATCTACCGGATTCCGGAGTCCCGATCCATTGTGTCGCCAGGCTCCACCTGCATGGTCTGCCATGAGCCGATCCGGTTTTACTACAATATCCCATTGATCAGTTATCTGATGCTGAAGGGGCGGTGCCGGAACTGTCATGCGCCTTTTTCCCTGCGGTATCCCCTGGTCGAAATGCTGAGCGGGCTGTTTGCGCTCGGCGCCTACATCAGGTGGGGAATGACGTCGGCATCGCTGATTTATTACGGGCTGATCGCTGTTCTGATGGTGATCACCTTTATCGATATCGATCATTACATCATTCCGGACATCATTTCCCTACCCGGCATTCCGGCAGGGGTCATCGCCTGTTTTTTTCTGCCGGACATGACCTTCAAATCTTCCGTGATCGGACTGCTGCTGGGGGGCGGCATGCTGTTCGCCGTGGCCTGGATTTATGAACATCTTATGCACAAAGAAGGCATGGGCGGCGGGGATATCAAGCTGCTGGCCATGATCGGCGCTTTTCTGGGCTGGAAAGGGGTTCTGGTGACCCTGTTTACCGGCTCCATCATTGGAACGCTGGCAGGCGGGGCCGTTATGCTGTACACCCGCAGCTCTTCCCTGAAGCTGAAAATACCGTTCGGACCCTTTCTGGCCATTGGCGCCATGGTTTACATTTTTTTCGGGCAAGAGCTGATATTCTGGTACTGGAACGGGTTACAGTAACATCGTGCTTATCCGGCTTTTTCAACCAGCTCCTGCCATTTCCGATCGACCCGTTTCTGGGTGGACTGGATCATCTCGTCTGTCATCAGACCGAACCGTCCCTGGGATTTGAAATACGATCCCACTGGAACATTCTTTTCGGGAAAGACATTGATGGTGTATTGCCATTCTTCCGTGATCTGCTCGGTATCTGCCGAAACGGGTCGTTTGCAGACCTCGTAGATGGGAAAGACGTTGGTCTGGGTGGCCAGCCGCATGATCTTGATCGTATGGGCCGGGTCGATGCGCCAGCCGGGCGGACAGGCAGAGAGAAGGTGAATGAACTTCATGCCGGAAATCCCCCGGGCTTTCTGAAACTTTTTGAACATGTCGTCCGGATAGGCTGCCGAGGCTGTGGCCATATAGGAGATATGATGGGCCAGCATGATCTGCTCGATGTCCTTTTTGGATTCTTCCTTGATGCATCCTTCGGGTGTCGTGGTGGTCCAGGCGCCCATCGGGGTAGCGCTGGAGCGCTGAATGCCGGTGTTCATGTAGGCTTCGTTGTCGTAGCAGACAAAGAGGATGTTCTCGTTTCGTTCCGCCGCCCCGGACAGGGCCTGCATGCCGATATCGAACGTACCGCCGTCTCCGGCCCATACCATCACGACCGTATCTTTTTCTCCCCGAACACTTAACGCTGCGGCCGCACCCGAAGCCACCACGGCGGACGTTTCAAAGGGGCAGTGAATGATCGGCACCTTGAGACTGGAATACGGATATCCGCCGACAAACACCGCAAAACAGCAGGCCGGAAATACAACGACCGTGCGCTCTCCGAGGGCCTTCAAGGCGATTTTCATGGACAATGGCGCTGCGCACCCCTGACACGAGGTGATGCCGGGCTGCATCAGATCCTGTTCAACCAGGACCTGCCGGGGAATTTCAAATTTCTTTTGCATATCGACCTCTATTTTTTAAGGCCCCAGAACAAGGGCGCATCGGATGGTTTGTCTTGGGCAATCACGTGATTCAAAATCCCTTCCACATCTTCCGGAGTGACGTCGCGCCCGCCCAGGCCCGCAATCACGGAATAAATCGGGGGCCGATGGGCTGACCCGTAGAGTACGGAACGGATTTCACTGGCAAATATCCCACCCAGGCCAACGGATAGATTGCGATCGATGACCACCACTTTGGTGGCTTTTTCCAGAGCCTTGCGCCAGCAGTCCACCGGAACGGGCCGGAACAGGCGCAGTTTCATCAGTCCGACACGAACCCCCCTACCCTGCATCTGATCGACGGCAATGCGCGACACCGAGGTAATGGCGCCGGCCGTAACCAGAATGATTTCCGCATCTTCGGTCCGGTAGGTTTCAATCAGGTCGTAGGTGCGGCCGAAATCGCGGGTGAATTCGCGGCAGACCTCCGGATAATATGCCAGTGCCTCCTGAGCGGCCAGTTGCAGGGTATACCGGTGCTCATAAAAATAATCCGTCGCAAAAAATCCGCCGAACATCCGGGGGTTGTCGAAACTTAAGCTGACTGGCGGCACATATGGCGGAATGAATCGATCCACAGGCTCCTGATCGGGAATATCGACAATTTCTGTGGTATGGCTTAAAAAAAATGCATCATAGGCGATCATGACCGGCAGCATCACTTTCTCGGCCAGTTTGTAAGCCATGATGACCCCGTCCAGCAGCTCCTGGCTGGATTCGCAGAAAATCTGAATCCATCCCGTATCCCGCTGGGCCAGGGAATCGGTCTGCTCGGCCCAGATGTTCCATACGCCGCTGACGGCCCGGTTGACGGTGGCCATGACGATGGGCAGCCGGGCCCCGGCTGTCCAGTGCAGTACCTCGTGCATCAGAAGCAGCCCGTTGCCGCTGGTGGCCGTAAAGGTGCGCACCCCCGCCGTGGCCGCACCGATCAGGGCGGCCATGGCCGAATGCTCGCTTTCCACCTTGATGAACCGTGCATCCAGCTCTCCGCCGGCGCACATCTCGGACAATGCTTCCACAATCGTCGTTTGCGGGGTGATCGGATAAGCCGATATGACACCGACCTTGCTGAGCCGGACGCCATGGGATACGGCGTGATTTCCTTTGATTGCTTTTTTCAAAATGAAGTCTCCAGTAATCAGTAGTCAGTATTACCCTTCGGAAACCATGGTCATGGCATGACGCGGGCATTCGGTAAAACAGATGCCGCATCCCTTGCAATAGTCATAATCGATGGCGTACCCGAAGGTTTCACGGGTTTGATCCAGAATCGATACATCCGGGCAGAAAATCAGGCAGTTGTCGCATTCCGTGCAGCGGCCGCAATGCAGGCAGCGGCGGGTTTCAAGAAGGGCCTGCTCTTCCGGAAGGGTGTCGTGATAGGGAGCAAAAGAAAATCTGCGCTGATCCGCAGGCTGAACCATTTTATTGCAACCTGGCGATTTAATGAAATAATCATAGACAATTTTAGACGAATCCACCACCATCCGGTCGTTGCATGGTACGGGATTTACCGGCGCCCAGTTCATGTACCGGCTAAAACTGAGCGCATCGCCGTTTCCGATGCGGATGTGATCCTGTATATCGGTAAATGCAATACCGCGCCGGTTGCAATCCATGGCAATGGCGGCTTTTTTTCCGGTGGCAACCGCATGAACGACCGTATGCGGGGTGTCTGTCATATCACCGCCTGCAAATACCCTGGCTGCTGCGGGAGTATCGAACGGCACCGATAAATCCTCATGGGTGCGCAGAATGGGGTCTGTCGAAGCGATAAATTGGCTCAGATATCCCATATCCGCTTCTTCCCCCACCGCCATCAAAATGGTGTCTGCCGGAATGTCGAATGTAGCCCCTTCCTTTCGGAGAGGTCGGCAGCGGCCGCTGTCGTCGGCAGGCCCAAGTTCCATTTCGCAGCAGACCAGCTTTTCGATGGTTTCATCCGGCCGCAGCGCGATATCTTCGGGGGCGGCCAGAAAACGGAAACACACCCCCTCTTCCTCTGCTTCCCGAACTTCATCCGGATGAGCCGGCATTTCCGTTGGAGATCTGCGGTAAAGGACCGTTGCCCGGCATCCCAAACGAACCGCCGTACGGGCGGCATCGATGGCCGTGTTGCCGCCGCCGATCACCACCACCTCTTTGCCGAGAGAAACGGTTTCTCCTCGGGCCACCTGTTTGAGCAGGAACAAGGCGCTTATGATCCGGCAGCAGGACAAGTTTTCCGTCAGTTGCAAGGGGATGCTCCGATGCGCGCCGGTGGCCAGAAACACATAATCGAATGTTTCCGTCAGGGTTGCCAATGCCATATCTTTACCGATTTCCGTACCGAGCTTCAGGTCGATGCCCATGCGGGAAAGGCCTTCGAATTCCGCGGCAACCACCTGCCGGGGCAGGCGATATCCGGGAATACCCAGCCGCAGAATACCGCCTGGCAGCGTTTCCCGGTCGAATATCGTGACTGCAAAACCCAAAAGTCTGGCAAAATAGGCCGCCGACATGCCGGCCGGACCGGAACCGACAACAGCCAGCCGTTTTCCGTTGTATGCCGGCAGCTCGGGGTGGGGGGTTGCCGGAGAAAAACGATCTCCGACAAACCGCTCCAGCTCCTGGATGCGGATGCCATCATCGAAAACACCCCGGTTGCAGGCGCCCTCGCAGAATTTGAAGCAGACCCGGCCCAGGATAGCCGGAAACGGTTCTTCGCGCTTAAGATGCCAGTAGGCTTTTTCGAATTCCTGTCGCCCCAGCAGTTTAATCCAGCCTTCGATGTCGTTGCCGGCCGGACAGGCATTTTGACAGGCTGGAGCCTTGTCTTCGTAGATGGGCTTGATGAAACGCCAGGCGCCGGTTTTATTGTAGAGCATGTTCCCAAGAGATACATGCATCGGGGTGATGTCGCGATACGATTTAAATTCGTGTTTCACCGCCATTTCACTGCGTTTTTTCGCCGCCATACATTCTCTTCCTTTCCTCCGGCTGGTTTCTGGCCTCAATTTGGTTCCGCCATCAAAACAGTTTGATGTTGCCTGAACATCCCATCACACTTCCACAACATGATCGTATGCATCCTTGGCAGCCTGCTGGTTCTGCGCTTTTTTGACCGGTACATATTCGTCGATGGCCTGCAGCACCGCCCCGATGCCGACCAGACCCGTGGCCTTGGCAAAAGCCCCCAGAATCGCCGTGTTGACAATGGGATTGGCGGCCGAACCAAGGCGGTGCGATACTGCGATGCCGGCAGCATCGATCACGAAAATCCGGTAACCGGCTCCGAAAAATTGACGAAAAAAATCCGGCTGCCGGGAAGAATTGATCACAATGGTTCCATTATTTTTCAACCCCTCGATCACATTGACGTTTTCAATCATGGAAGCATCCAGCACCACCACATGATCCGGGTGGTAAATCTGACTTCGCAGGTTGATGTGCTGCGCGTCGATACGGCAAAAAGCCGTTACCGGCGCCCCCCGGCGCTCAACACCGAAAGCCGGAAATGACTGAACGAATTTTCCTTCATTAAAAAAGGCGTGCGCCAGCACTTCGGAGCCGATGACCGACCCCTGGCCGCCTCTTCCGTGGAAACGTATCTCCTGCATGTTTCACCTCTTCTTGAATGCATCGATCGAAAGGATATTATCTTGAAAGCCGTATTTTTAACAGCAGATGTAACTATAATGCAACCAGAATCTCAGATGCTCTGCCCGGTCGGTATAGACCGCTCCGGAACAATTGGCCGAATGACGTATCTGGGCAGGTATTAGGCCGATTGCTTCCCTGGTTGTGCGTCCGAATTATCGCCTCGATCCGGACGCCAGAAGCAGATTCGCTCAAGTTAGACTTTATTTGCATGAATCCCGGGCTACACTTCCCGCGCCCAAAGCCTCTCGAAACCCAGCGCCACCACCGCATACCGCCGCAGGCGCAGATTGCCGTGACGCGCATCCAGAATCCGGCCATATTCCCGTGCCTGATCAACCGCCTCTGTCATCATCTTCTGCATGGGCGGCAGAGACTGAAGCGCCGACACCGTCAATTCCCGGGCCTCTTTGCCGCTTAACCCCGCATCCGCCAATGTCACATATTTGAATTCGATCAGGATATCCAGAATGGTGAACCGCCGCATGTCGGGCCGGATGATCATGGTCAGATCCGCCCGCTGCCGTCCGACTTCGGCCTCCGAATCCATGATA
>CAJBLH010000230.1 GCA_903953895.1 uncultured Desulfobacteraceae bacterium
AGGCATATTTGGCATGCCAGAAATTCTATGAACTCAGCTCGTAAGCTTGACTTAACCAATTTTCACGAGGATTTTCTCGAAATGCTACTGGATGTAGTCTGCTATGCAGCCTGAGCTCCCTCAATTTGTACAAAGTCGAGTCGAAGAACTATTTGCTCAATTGAGTTCTGTCAGTCTTTTGATTCACGTCCAGTGGCGCACTGCCGCGCGCATACGCCCGTATGCTTCATTCACAAGCAAACTTGAACGATACGGGCCCCCATCCCTTCCGCTTCACCCCAAAATTCAAGGTACTTCCCACCCATTCAATCACATACAGGTGCCCCACTTGCGCCATTTCCCCAGATTTCCCCCAGCAACCATAATAAATATGGGTGAGGTTGTGGAACTTGGACTTGGACAATTCTCACATTAGAGCCTGGTTTTCTCATTTCTGCTGCGACAACAGGACTCCGGAATTTAATGAAGTGTAACCGGCTTTCTGCATTGGGCATGCAGTACTTTTCCCTGCCAGTAACACTGCGTTTTGATCTCGATAAATATCTCCAGACTGGCATTTTGTTCAGAGTATATGTTGGCAATCTTGTTACTCAGGCTTGTTTCCTCTTCTGATTGGAACTTGCACTGAATGAACCCATTTGGTTGGCAGACGTTGTCTGAACCCCAACATGCAGTAGATTTCCGGTATTCCGCCGTTTGTCTTTGACTGAATAGGGCCAGTTGTGTATAGTTCGGTTTGGTTTCGTCCGTGTCCGTTGGTTCCTGATTGACCTGCCTGTCGTGACATGATTCAGGTAGAACCGTGCAAAGAGAAATGAAATGTCTGATGAAGAACGATGGGTTGGAGTTGAGGATGTCGCCAAGCGTCTCGATGTCAACAAGGACTCTGTGTATCGATGGATAGAGAAGATGGGGTTGCCGGCCCATCGTGTCGGACGGCTTTTCCGGTTCAAGATTTCTGAAGTCGATGAATGGGTTCGCACTGGCGGAGCGCGTGATGCCAGCGATCTATCAGCGGTAAAGAAATAGAATGACTAAGTCAATCAACAGAACAATCCTGTCAGAAAGAACCGCCGCCAAAGGCGCGCTTACCGCACCGAAATACAGCAGCAAGATTATCAAGGCGGGGGCTCTGCTTCCGGATACGAAAGCGATTCTGGCCGCATGGGAACCAGAACGGACTGTCAGTGAAAATCTCCAGCGTATGCGTCGTCAGAATCTTCTGAGCAAGTCGTCACGATCTCGTGCCGAGGATATTCTTGCCATTTTCCGGCAGCGGTATCTGGCTGAAGATGCCGTTGTTCGGTCATTGGCGACTATGGTCAGACATCAATCCAACAGCAATACCCTTGATCGGATTCTTTATTTCCACGCAGTACGCGCCGATTCCCTTTTGCATGATACGGTGATCGATTTTCTGGTACCCCATTGGTCACAGGGATCCATGGAGGTTGATGTCCGGGAGATTGAACCGGTTTTAAGGAAATGGGTTGAAGAGGGTAAAACTTCTGGAAACTGGGGTGATAACACCCTAAGACGGGTCGCACAAGGGTTGCTTTCTGCACTTCGCGATTTTGGCGTCCTTCAGGGAGCGGCCAACAAACGCAACGCCCCTGCTTACTTACCCTTACAAGCTTTTGTGTACATCGCGTTTTACCTGAAACAACACCAACCATCGGGAACCAGATTGCTTGACCTGGTTGATTGGAAGCTTTTTTTCCTGCCCCGCGAGGGTGTGGAACAGTTTTTTCTGGAAGCTCATCAGCATGGACTGCTTGAATACCACGTGGCGGGAAGCGTCACACGTTTGACATTCCCTGCAGCAACTCTTGAGGAATACGCGAATGTCCTCACTCAATAATCGAATCGAGCTTCTTGAGAACGACTTGAAGGCGAAACCCTCCCGGATCAGTGTTTACCACGATCTGCCATTTGCCATTTTTCGGTACGACCCCGAGGAGGAGTGGGCGCTTCGGCGGGAAGTTCGGTTGCTTGCAACGCGGCTGGAAGAATCAGGAAGGAAGACAGGTGTTGTCAACCTGTCTGACCTGCTGTGGAAAGCAATTCAGGACAGCGAAGGAATCCGACGCCGTTGTAGAACTTGAGAAAGACCGTGGCTTTCTTGAAGCCCAGGATCAAGTGACCACGTATTTGTCTGACCGCCGGGATTGGCGACCTTTGGCCAATCTTCTGACGGAACAGCTTCAGTCCCTGGATACCTCAACGGAAGTTGTCTTTTTAATGCGGGCGGCAGCAATGGCCCCTGGCATCTATCACATGTCCAAGTTGCTTGATCAGATGCAGGGCAAGACTTCCTTCACCGCGATTCTTTTCTATCCCGGCTCCATTGAAGGAACAACCGGACTGAGGTTCATGGCCCTTAAGGATCGTGACGCTTTGGGAAATTACCGGGTCAAGATATATGGATAGGACTTAAGGAGAGCAGATGGAAACGATTGCCAACCTTCTTTCACGGGACCTGAGCCGGAAGATCGAGGAGATCATCCAGGTCGATCAAACCGACGAGCAGTCTGTGTATTCGGAAATCACCGAGTACATTGCCACGGATAGTATTCGCGATCAATATGCAGCGCTCCTTAAGGCGGTTGCAGAGGCTCCGTCGGATCCCCACGAAAGCGTTGGTATCTGGATTTCAAGTTTCTTCGGATCAGGCAAGAGCTCTTTCGCCAAAAATCTCGGGTATGCGCTGGAGAACAGAAGGGTCCAGGGGCAAGAATTTGCGGTCTTGTTCAAACAGCAGATTCACGATGAACAGGTCAGTAATCTGCTTGACCTTATCAATACGCGCTTCCCAACCGAGGCCATCCTCTTTGACATCGCCAAGGAACAGGACACACGCCGTGTCACGCAACGCATAGCGGAATTCATTTATACATGTCTCTTGAGGGAACTCGACTATGCCGAAGATTTCGACATCGCTGAACTCGAAATCGAGCTTGAATCGGAAGGCAAATTGGAGCTGTTCATCGCCAAGTGCAAACAAATCCACGGACAGAAGTATGAAGCGAGAGACGAAAGCCGGCAAAAGAACCACGAAAACCATCTCTACTGGATTTTTTCGCTCACGCCGGAAATCGATGAACTGGTGGCTCAGCTCTTTGCATCTAGGAAAATGGTCGAGAAATACGACCAGCTCCGAGCACAGAGCAAAATCACTCCGGATGAGGCCATCTGTCTCCAGGACGAGAAAAACATCGTCCTGAATTACGAATCACGGCTCAGGGGCAAGATAACGGAGGCAATTGAGCGCGGAACAGGCATGTTTCGCGGTGTGGCAAGGGATGCATCGTCGCTTGGCAAAAGCCTGGGTGAAATCATCAAGAATTTCCTGGAGCAGGTCGTTCCTGATTTCTATCCCAAGTTGGAAATGGGCTCATGCCCACTCCACGGAGATGAACCCGAGATTTTTTTGAAGGCGGCTGATCTCAAAGCACTTCCCCAAGTGTTTTACGTTGGCGAACACGGCCTGGGCTTGGTCACCAAGGAAGGCTCCAAGTATGTGAGCAATCCAGGCGCTGACGTGGCCAAAGAAGTTCATGATTACCTTGCCAGTCAGCATGAGTACAGCAACCGGGAAGCCTGCCTTGGTAAGGCTCTTGAAAACCGATTCAACGGTATGCCCTACGGATGGGAACGTGACGTACTCCGCCTGGTCCTTGCGGTGCTTTTCCGAGCGGGCGTCATCGAGGTGTCCTTTGGCGGCCAGAAGTTCGATTCCTTCACGGATCCCCGAAGCCGGGAACCCTTCATCAATAACACGAAGTTCAAGTCTGCGATCTTCACCCCGGTCAAACCGATCGATCTCAAGACCCTCACTCAGGCGGTTCAGAGCTATGAGGACTTAACCGGGAAGACCGTGGATGTGGAGAAAAACGCTATCGGTGCGGCCGCGCAGCAGTATGCCGGGGTTGAGGCCAAGGAAGTCATCCCCATCATCACAGAGGCCAAGGCCCGTTATTTGCCGGTGCCGGCCATCTTGGAAGAATACCGGGAAGCGCTGGCGAACATCGAGACCGGCACCGCCGACGACTGCGTTACCCTTCTGGCCGGTGGTGCAGCCTCTCTCAAGGATGGCCGTGAACGTATCCGAAAGATTGCCGATTGTCTGAATGAAAAGGGTCTGGCTACCTTGCAGCGCGCGCGGTTGGCCGCCAATGACATGTCCCGCCTGTTTCAAGAACGCGGCCAGGACGAAATCTCCGAGAAGGGCAAAGAACTTCGTGAACTATTGCAGTCCGGGACTTTCTTCGATTCCATGGCGCAGATCGAAGCAAAAGCACAGGAAATCATAGCAGCGTATCGCGAACTCTATGAAACGACACATGCCGAGCCGGTGTGAGACAAATGGAATCGGACATCGAGGCACTTGGCGGCCTGTTTGCCAAAGTCGTCTCTGAAATTCAGCGATTGACGACGCCGCCCGAAGTAAAAATCGAACGCGTCCGGGTCTCCGAATATTTTTCGGGTTCATTTGAATCGGCGGACCAGGTGAAGAAGGCCGTGGCCCGCCTGCAGGATCATCTCCTGAAACTGCTCGACGAAGGTGTGAAGATCGTGGTGGAGTAGGCAGTGGTAAATGATTTGAAAACAAGGAGGCAAAAATGCCCATGACAAAGGTTGTGTTTCAAGTTCCGGAAGGAGTTCTATCAAGTCTGCGCTATGACCCTGAACGTTTCGGTCACGAACTGCGCCTGGCTGCAGCGGTGAAATGGTATGAGAACGGCATGGACAGTCAAGGAAGGGCTGCTGAAATCGGGGGTGTTTCCAGGGCAGAGTTTATAGATGTGCTCGGGCGTTTCAAGGTGACGCCATTTCAGGCGAATGCGGATGAATTGATCGCCGAGGCATCCCATGAATGATATATGGATAACCAATGCATCGCCGGTTATCGCTCTTGCAAAGATCGAAAGGCTCGATCTTTTATGGGATGAAGGTCACACTCTGCTCGTTCCCAAAGCAGTAGCCGACGAAATACAAGTAAGGGCATTGATCTGATGTTCGAGGCAGAAACAGTTAATGAGACTTCTCCACAGTTCATAATCCCGCAGATGCTTCGTTACCAACAATGTCATACCAAAATGATGGGGGAGAGCGTTTTTATTGATCGCTTTCACAATGAGATTCGTGATCAGCTTAAACGCTTATACACTACCTTGGATGAGGTAGTTGAGTCTGTGATCTTCAACGAATTAGCTCCGCCGCTGATTTCAGAACGTCGTTCATCATTGATCGATTCTGTTGATATTCTGCTGAATGAACCACCATCGCATGTTGTTGGAGGCGTCTTTCAATATTCGGTTGGGGTGATCTTTGGCAGGTGGGACTTACGACATGCTATCGGACACCTCCCTCTTCCGACTTCTCGCGATCCTTTTTCGTCTCTGCCAATTTGCGCACCTGGCACTCTTCAAAATCAGAATGGTTTTCCCAGCAAGCCCGATGACGTATCATTGAATTACCCAATACTTATCGACTGGGACGGTATCCTGGTGGATGAACCCGAGCATGAGGACGACATCCTCCGCCGTGTTCGTGATGTTCTGGATGTGATCTGGAAAGAGCGTACCGAGGCCATTGAGCGGGAAGCATGTGAAATACTGGGTGTGCGGGAACTGCGCGACTATTTCCGCAAGCCTGGCAACGGCGGTTTCTGGATGGACCATGTCAAACGTTACTCCAAGAGCCGTAGGAAGGCCCCTATCTACTGGTATCTACGCTCGGCCAAGGGCAATTATGGCCTCTGGCTCTACTACCACCGCATAGACAAAGATATCCTCTATAAAGCGCTGTTGAACTACGTGGAGCCCAAGAGCCGCCTGGAAGAAGACCGCCTGAAGACGTTACGCGAACTGAAGGAAGCATCGGGAAGTTCCGGCCGCGAGGCCAAGCAGATCGAAAAAGACATGGATCGCCAGGAACAGTTCGTCTCCGAACTGCGCGACTTCGCCGACAAACTTCGCCGCGCGGCAGACCTTCATCTTGATCCGGACCTTAACGACGGCGTGGTGCTCAACATCGCCCCGCTTTGGGAACTGGTCCCTTGGAACGAACCGAAGAAATACTGGGAAGAGCTTCAGGAAGACAAATACGACTGGTCGCACATTGCTCTCCAGCTTTGGCCGGAACGGGTGAAAGAGTTGTGCAGAAAGGACCGGTCAGTAGCAATTGCCCATGGCTTGGAGGCAATTTGTGAAGCAGGGACTGGAGGCAATCATGCCGGTTGATTTTCGCGATGCGGCCGAACGCCACTATGAAGATGCGGGGTATTTGTTGGCGGACGATAGATTGGCGGATGCTGATCACCTGTTCGGCTTGTCTGGCGAATGTGCGCTTAAGGCAGTTATGCTTTCGCTGGGTATGGCGCTCCGACCAGATGGCGCGCCCGCAGATGGTCATCACCGGGTGCATATCAATAAGTTGTGGACTGAGTTCATCACATTTGCAAATGATAGGAGCGGAGCGCATTACACTTCGAGAATGCCTGACGCATCAAATCCTTTTGATGATTGGGATGTCAACCAGCGCTATCATCACAGATCAGGCATAACCAGCGAGGTTATTGAAAAACATCGTCAAGCGACGATAAAGACCAGGCAGGTTCTCGAAACCGCTGTATTGAATGGAGACGTCATATGAGCAAGCAAACACCCGTTTTGTTTGACCACGCACTGAATATCGCGGTCGAAAAAACAAAAGATATCGGAACCGCTCTTGGTGATGAAATCGTGCTGGTGCGTGACCTGCGCGGTCGCATTCGAGTGCTGTTGCCGGGCGACCTTAAAGACTATTCAGGTGATAAGAAGACGCAGTTGGATAAGTTCGGCCAGGAGCTGAGCGAGGCCCTTGGCGCCTATGGATTTGCGCCGGACAGAGGGGTGTTGTTCGCAGGCGACCTCATGCAAGGTGACGAGATATTTTCCTCCACGGATCGGCGCCTGACATCCGAGGATGGTGACTCGAAGATATGGCTTCTCGACAGACAGATCATCGGCAATGATTGGATGCGTGCGCCGCTTCAACGCCGGACGAAGAACCGCCGTGTTACTTTTTTTGGAATCAAAGGCGGTGTGGGTCGTTCAACGGCATTGGCGATTTGGTCGTGGCGGCTGGCCAAACAAGGGAAAAAAGTCTTGATTTTGGACCTGGACCTGGAGTCTCCTGGTGTCAGCAGCACGTTGCTGCCAGCCGAATACCTTCCGGATTACGGGATTGTGGACTGGTTTGTCGAAGACGGCGTTGGCCAGGCGGATATCGTGGAAAACGCCATGATCGCGTCGAGTCCGCTGGCCACGGACCTGCGGGGTGAAGTTCGAATCGTACCGGCTTTCGGGCGGGATACCGGAGATTATCTGCCCAAGCTGGCCAGATGTTACGCAGAATTCAGCGGAAGCGCATCCATATCCTGGGCCGAGCGCCTGCAGCGGATGGTCGAGCAACTGGAAATCAAGGAAGATCCGGACCTGGTTATTCTGGACAGCCGGGCCGGTCTTCATGATATCGCCGCGGTATCCGTCACCCGAATGGACGCCGACGCTTTTCTCTTTGCCGTGGATTCGATGCAGACTTGGAACGCTTACGCTTTTTTGTTCAGACACTGGCGGCAGCACCCGCAGGTGCGTGAATTTCGGCAAAAGTTGCAGGTTGTGGCCGGCATGGTGCCGGAGACCCGGCGGGAAGAATATCTCAAGCGGTTTCGCGAAAACTCATGGGATCTGTTTCGGGAGCATTGTTACGATGAAACAGGCGCCCAGACCGCTGATGTCTTCAGTTTTGATGTGGACAGTGAAGAGGCGCCTCATTATCCGCTGCCGGTATTCTGGAATCGGGCGTTGCAGGATGGTCCCATGCGAAACGCCGCCGGCATCGATGAACAGATTACAGAAGCGGCCATGGGCAAGTTTATGACCGAGGCCGAAACCATGGTGTTTACAGGTGAGGAAAAGACATGAAGGATTACCGCTTTCCTCAGGAAATACGAGAGCTGATCATTGAATCCCTGCCGCAGGATACGGCGGTTTTCGGTCAAACGCCGGATCTCAGGTATACGTTCATGCCGACAGGGCACTCCAGGGCCTTGCATCCGGACGCCATGCTGGCCGTTGGAATCCGAGGGGCCGGAAAAAGCTTTTGGTGGACGGTTCTACAAAGTAAGGAACACCGCCAGATGGTGGCGCATCTTCTACCCAAATCCGGTATCAGTGAAACCACAAAAATCTCAGTAGGGTTTGGTGAGCGCTCGTCTCCCGACGATTACCCTGGTAAAGACACGCTTGTACAATTAAGCCAACAATACGATCCTCGGCAAATATGGCGTACCATCGCTTTGCGCAAAGTCATCAAGGGTACCGGCGAAGAGTCATCATTACCTGCATCCAGTTGGCGCGACGCTGTAAAATGGGTTGTCGATCAACCGGAGACCGTTGAGCGCATATTGTTTCGGGCTGATCAGGAGCTTGATCAGGCGGGTGTCCACCACCTTATTCTCTTCGATGCGTTGGATCGGACCGCGGATGATTGGCCGACCATGTTAAAGATCATTCGCGGCCTCTTGCAGGTTCTTTTGGAATTCAGGTCCTACAAACGTATTCGGCCAAAGGCATTTGTCCGACCGGACCACCTTGAAGATACGAAAACCATCGATTTTCCGGACTCATCCAAGGTCCTCAGCCAAAAAGTGGAGCTGCGGTGGCCGAGAAGCGAGTTGTATGGCCTGCTTTGGCAATACCTTAGCAATGAACCCAGTAGAGGAATGCTTTTCAGGGAAGGCTGCCAGGATAACCTTGGCCTGTCGTGGAATCAATACAGAGATGTCTGGACGGTTCCCGACAAGCTGCGGAACGAAGAAGAAACACAGAGAACAATTTTTCATTCCATCACTGGCCCCTGGATGGGTCGGGACCGCCGTCGCGGTTTCCCTTACACATGGCTCCCGAACCACCTTGGAGATGCATCAGGGCAGGTAAGCCCCAGGAGCTTTTTGGCAGCCATCCGCCACGCCGCCGGGGACAATCTACGCCCGGACTACGCATACCCGCTTTACTACGAAAGCATCAAGAGAGGGGTCCAGGAGGCGTCACGCATTCGGGTTCGGGAAATGCAAGAAGATTATCCCTGGGTAGACATCTTGATGAAACAGTTATCGGGGTTGACGGTTCCTTGTCGGTTTGAGGAAATCTCCCGACGATGGGAAGCCGAAAATATTTTGAATCGCCTGCAAGATGATATTGCCCTTGCAGGAGTTACGTCAACTGCCGCCGAAATCGTCAAACTGCCACCGGTGCATTTGAAAGAAGGGCCCGCTGGCATCAGGCAGGATCTTGAGACATTAGGTGTATTCGAGCGCATGACGGATGACCGGGTGAATCTTCCGGATGTCTATCGGGTCGGTTACGGTTTGGGACGCAAAGGCGGTGTAAAAGCAGTTGCCAGGAAATAATGGAACGAAGCGGAGAATGCTGAAAAAGAAACAAGCGCCGGATCTATTTGCCGGTTTCCCGAAAACCGACATTTTCCCATTTAAGAAACCGGTATGAAATAGGAAAATGCAAGCAGGTTTAAACGATGGCCATTGTAACCGAATACTTACGAAATCTGATAGCCAAACAGGTCGACGATAACGGCCTTGTGGTCTGGTACGACCCGGATAACGCTTATGCCGATGTTGTTGCTGCGCTGAACCTGCCCGACACCACGTTCCTCCGTTACACGGACAGCTTCCTGCGTCTGCGATGGGAAATAGACCAAAAGCATTTTTTGAACGGCGAAGAGGCACCGCGTCTATTGGTTTATGTGCCGTTGGCCCAAGACCAGACCCATCATGCACTCATCGAACTGCAAGCTGCGGGCGTGATCATGCAGCCCGGCCAGCAGCCCCCGGCGCGCAACACCGGCCTGGCCGTCGTGGCCCGCAACGCTCTGAAAGACAAATGCAGACGATGCATTCTTGGGCATCCTTCATATGGGTCGAAAAGTAGTTTACACTTTTGATAAACCTGAATATTGACAAACCTATAGTGTTGGCAAAAATGGTGTAATTTTTGCCACTATTTCAGCTACTGGTAAAGCTACTACTATTGGGAAAGTGAAA
>CAJBLH010000231.1 GCA_903953895.1 uncultured Desulfobacteraceae bacterium
TCTCAATGGTGTCATCGAACCGGAAACGTCCATTGATAAAGACAGCAACTCGATAGAAGTCTGCCGGTTTTCCTGTCCGTTCATCCAAAAGCGCCTGTACAATGCCCTCACCGATGATCTGATCGGAGACCGCCTGCCGATCCTGGCGCTGGAGCCTTTAGATGATCTGGCGGATGTATTTGAAGGGGAAATCCTGAACCTGCCGTCTCTGCTGGATCGTTACAATGCATATCTCGTGCGGATGAAAACAAAAGGGCTCAATCCTTTCAAAGATCAGCCCAGACGATCCGACTTGAATTACACCGAGGCGGTGGGGCATTTTCATCTCTATGCGTGGATGAAGGAAGCGGTTGCGGATATCTGCGTGATCAGTCCGGAGTTTCCAACCGGGAACGGCAAGGTCGATCTTCATTTAACATGTAGAAATAAAATTGGAATCATCGAGATAAAAAGCTTTAGAAGCTATGCCGGCATGCAGAAGGCGATATCGCAGGCAGCCGCCTATGCCCGGAGACTGAATCTGGCATCTGTAACCGTAGCCCTGTTTGTATCGTTGGACGATGCCGCTGTATTGGCTTCCCTTTCGAAAGAAATCCGATGTGACGGTGTGATCGTAACGGTTGTGGCCATCGGCTGGACATAACGATAACCTGCCAAATAAGAGGAAACCTCCATGCGCAGATTCCATTCCTATGGTCCGGTAAACGCCCGCAGTCACTTTTGCGTACCCCGTACGGATTTGGTTGACCAGTGTCTGAATTCATTGATTGGTATGGATGATGAAGGCGGCCATTATTTCACGGTCTGGGCGCCCCGGCAGACCGGAAAGACCTGGCTGACCCGTCAGGTCGTGCAGGCGATAAAAATGCGGTATCCGGATCGCTTTGAAATTCTGTTCTTTTCATTGGGAGTGCTGCGAGGTATTTCGATCCCCGACAATCAGAATTCCAATGAAGTTCCCAAAGCATTCTCCGATATCGTTTCCGAAAAATTTCCGAACGAGCCCATGATCAAAGACTGGAAGACCTTTCGGGATTTGTTCAGCCGAAGCAGGGGGCTTTGGGATAAGCCGTTGATACTTCTGATCGATGAAATCGATACCCTGCCATTCCTCTGGCTGGATGTGCTGGTGGGCCAGTTCCGTGAAATGTATTTGGACCGGGAATCCAACTGGCTGCACGGCCTGGCGTTGATCGGCGTGCGGGCAGTTCTTGGGGTGGACAGCGAGCGGGGTTCCCCGTTCAACATTCAGAGGAGCCTCCATGTTCCCAATTTTACTTTGGACGAAGTGATGGACCTGTTCGATCAGTACCAACAGGAAATCGGGCAGATCGTCGATCCGGAGGTCATTCGAAGCGTATATGAGGCGACCCATGGTCAGCCAGGTCTGGTGGGGTGGTTCGGGGAGCTGCTGACCGAAAAATACAATCCGGGACGGATTGCCTCCATTGATATTTCAGCCTGGAACACAGTGCTTCGCAAGGCATTGTTCGTTGAATGGAACAATACCGTATTGAA
>CAJBLH010000232.1 GCA_903953895.1 uncultured Desulfobacteraceae bacterium
CTCAGGACAGTGGATGCCAGAATCCAGGAACTGGACGAAGCCTGCGATATGCAAAACACTCCCAGAAGGAGTCCACAAGATAGAGTCAGTATTTTTGTACCAAAACGAAACATCGAGACATGGATTTATTATCTGGATGGAAAAAGTATCAATGAGACAATGGGTTATCAGAAACTTCAAAGCCCTTCTGAGTGTGAGCCTGCTGTAGCGCGCCTTGCAGAGATTTGTCAGAGTCAACACGTTCCTGTTGATTTTCCCAATTCTCTTGAAAGAGCTTGCGAAGAATTTCAAAAGATCCGATGAAATCGTTTTCCCAGAAACTGCGGTTTATCCTCTTCTTGGATGGTATTCGCCGGCGTATAACCTCAAGCAGACATGCAGCGTCTTGCAGGTCAAAGAAACCGGTACACCGGAACAAATTATCTTTATAACCGCAATCGGCATCGATCAGCAGCCGAATATCGATCAACTGAAAAATATAGCGTGATACCCATGAAAAATCGTTTGAAGATACTTGATATCTGGGTTGACCCAGTCACCATGAATGAAACGCTGACACGGATCATCGATTTCATTTGAGTCCTTGCGGACCGGTTGTTGTGTCACGGTCGCATTGGACTGATGAAATATTACATGACTTTCGGCCATTTTAAATTAATGTGATTTTAAAATAGACAGTCGATATTTATGGCAATAATAACGAGGATTCTACATCAAAAAAGGCATAAAATCATAAAAATGGTTTAAATTTTGACTGTGTCTAAAATAAAATCGAATATTTTTGTAATGGCCGAAAGTCATGTATTATTTAAATAGGTTACAATAGATGCTCAAGCAAATATTTATCGACAACTATAAGTGTTTGGTGAATTTTGAGTTGAATCCGGACAAGATTGCACTGCTGCTTGGCGCCAACGGCTCAGGGAAATCCTGTGTATTTGAGGTGTTATTAAAGCTCAGAGAATTTATTACAGGAACAAAACGCATCACTTCAGTCTTTTGCCATGATACGCTGACAAAATGGCAGCGGCTTCCAATTCAGCGCTTTGGACTGACCATTACCCTGGATAAAGCAAAATATGAGTACGGGCTGGAGATCGAACACGAACTTAATAAAAAATTATGTCGGGTGAAAAAAGAGTGGTTATTGTTCGACGATCGACCGCTTTTTCAATTTGAAAATGGGAATGCCCAATTATATAATGACAATTTTCAAAAAGGGCCGGAATATCCCTTTGATTGGTCTCAATCCGGCCTTTCCGCACTGCAGCAGCGACCGGAAAACCAACTATTGACCCGATTTAAAGAGTGGCTGAGCCAGATGATTATCGTTCGACCTGTACCTTCGCTGATGGGAAACGAAAGTGCTGGAGAGGACGCATATCTGTCGCTAACGGCTGATAATTTTTCATCATGGTACCGATATTTATCTCAGGAACACCAGGGAAAGGTTTTTGACCTCATCAATAGGCTGCGGGATATATTGGATGGGTTTCACTCTTTTCGTTTGGCAAAAACCGGCGAAGAACAGCGGTCTTTGCAGGTGGCCTTTCAACGCAGCGAAACTGCAGTTGACCCGATTTATTATCGTTTTCTGGAACTCTCCGATGGTCAACGGATAATTATCTTGCTTTATACATTGCTGATCTACGTGAAAGATCAGCCGGTATGTTTGTGCCTGGATGAGCCTGAAAATTATCTTGCTTTGCCCGAGATACAGCCGTGGCTTTCGGAATGTTTTGATGAGATCAGCCAAGGGCAGGGACAGATGCTAATAATTTCACATCATCCGGAAATCATCAATTATCTGGCATCCGGATACGGTTACTGGTTCGGAAAAGAAGCCAATATGCCGGTGAGGTTACAACGGATCGCGGAAAACGGTAGCGGCCTGCCGATTTCTGAACTCGTCGCACGGCGCTGGCTTTATGAGTAGGCGGGGAGTACAGATTGTTCTTTTATGCGAAGATCAGCAGCAAGAAGTATTCATGCGTCGTTTTTTGAAACGCTATGGATACAGGAACGATCAGATCCGACATCGTTTTTCACCAAAGGGGAAACAATCCGGAGAGCAGTTCGTCAGAACAAATTATCCAATTGAACTGAAAGCATACAAGTCGAAAGCGGCATATGTTTCAATCGGTTTTGTGGTAATGATCGACGCAGATCTCAGGACAGTGGATGCCAGAATCCAGGAACTGGACGAAGCCTGCGATATGCAAAACACTCCCAGAAGGAGTCCACAAGATAGAGTCAGTATTTTTGTACCAAAACGAAACATCGAGACATGGATTTATTATCTGGATGGA
>CAJBLH010000233.1 GCA_903953895.1 uncultured Desulfobacteraceae bacterium
TGAAAAGGTTAAAATCAGTTCCGGCCATTGATTTGAAGACCTTTTGGAAAAGAAGCTCCAATAAACAGGGCGCTGTCGTTTACGGTAATAAATTCTTATAATTTTCCATGCAAAGTGTTAACTGAGAAATGAAGGATGCCGAAATGCAGGTGCATTTCTTGTTGTGAAATGAGGGCGCATGAAGTTATGTAGAACCTAATAGACATCCGGTGATCTTTGGTGAGCTTCGTCATTTTTCGCATAGCTCTTACTCCTTCTTTGAAAAGCAGCATTCTGGTGACGAATTGAGCTATTGAATGCTTCGCAGTGGTTGGCATGAATGGCTTTACTCTCTATGTTCTGAAACGTTTCTGGATGCTCCGGACATGGTGCTTTATACTTGGAACTATTGCGACCTCTTTTGTAGAACTGAGGACATTTATTCTTCATCCTGACCTTCACTTTTATTAAAGGGTCTTGCGGGGTCGTTCCTCTCTGCCGGTTTGAAAAAGCACACTGCAGATATCAAACAAGATGTTACCATACCTTGGCTCCTAATCCGTAACAAAAGAGATATCTTTCTTTTGTTCAACAAGTTTACCCCAGAGTACGAATGGCTTTTCTGAAGAGATTGCGGTCCTTTTTACTACACAGAAGCTCCCAAAGAAAACTGATAGCTCTGTCTATCCAAGGGATTCGATAGGGGGGCTAATTTTTCCAACCTTGGTATTTACCTCATCACTTACAATGATGAGCTGGAGGAACTGGTGAAGCAGCGCATAGCGCAGGAGTACCCATTCAATGAATCACAGGCGCCTCTCCAATTCGCGAACTGTGTTCCTGGCCACATTGAAAATCCCGCATACAGCATCCAGCCCTACTCCTTGGGTTCGAGAGTTGAACACATCAACGATGAAACTGATGGGCTTTCGTATTGAGGCCATGACCGAATTATTGGTCAAGGAGAGCCACTTGTTGCAAGATTTACATTGCATGATCGCTCTCTCCATGATTGCAAGTCTGATGATTGTATGTTTTATGAGTTCAGCACTTCAACAATGGGGGCAGGTGCTATCAATCAGTTGAATAATGTGGAATCTCTACATCGCTTTACTATATGAATACGAAAAGACATCTATGCAACAAATTTAGATTGTTATGAAATCATAACAATTCATCCCATTCAACTGAATCTGTGCCAATCATATCATAGTAAATCTTATTAAACCATATCTTCAATTAATATTTCAAGCCGACAACGCGAACAATTTGACAACCGTCTACTGCTGCTAAATACGAGTTATCAGGCAAAACGTGTAAATCAATATGGTGCATTCCATTTGCATTCCAACCATCTTTAGAGGGGTATAGAATCGGAAATTCGTATAGTTCTGTTTCCCGAAATCTTGACCTATTTAATTCTTCAACACCAAAAGCTCGTACTGATCGACCGTATTCTTGATCGCAATCCTGTGAAAAACGCACCATTTTTCCATTCAGACAAATTGGACGTCCGGCACAACGGGCCTTATCTGGTTTAGCATAAACAACGGGCGACTGCGGATGCATCAACCATGGGCCTGTTAACTTATCTGCAAAAAAGAGAAGAAGATCTTCACTTCTGTTTCGTGAGACGAACATCCACCACGAGTCGTCATGCTGAAAGATAGATGCATCTGTAAATTTATATCCTTCAAGCAGTTTCTTTTCAAACTTCCATTTGTTAGGGAAATCAATAGAACGATAAAGTCGAACCGATGAATCTGCTGATGTCTCTGGAACCATCCATATCTCACCTGCATACTCGAAAACAAAAGGGTATGACAAATGGAAAGCCTCTCTTAGCACTATTGACTGATAAGCCCATTTGATCCCATCTATCGAAGTCGCATATCCTATTTCACCTAGACGCCTGTTCCTGTTCATTACTTCCATAAACATAAACCATTTATTACAATACATAAAAAGAAAAGGATCTGCCAAAAAGCTTGCATTGACATCATTGACATCACTCGGTACCAATACGGGATTAATTGCGTATTCGCGCAATGAAAAATTATTATTCGAATTTCCGGTATAGATTCCAATGGTGTATCTTCGTTCTTTACCGATAAACGGAGTTTTCCACTTCCCTACAAAAGGAACACCTCGCCAGCGATAAACATACCCGATTATAAAACCTACAAAGCATGCGATTACTGAAAATAGATAAATCATAAAAGGCTCATATTGGCTTTCAGTGTCTTACCGGACGAGTAACTCGATCAGGGAATGAAGCAGGGCTTTGCCTCGTTATCTGACATTGTGAGTAAATTCGAATATACCAAGGTAGAAGGGAAGTTATTCCGGTGAGATACCACTTTGCAGACGGAGCCTGCTTCTTAGAAGAGATCAGAAACTTCCCATCGTATTTATTGGACTTCAGAGTACCATTTTTCATCCTCATCCCTTGCATACACCCCCTTCCCATGATTCACACTCTTATGCTGATACCCCTATTCACTCAGTCGGCTGTAAATGCCATGCTCATCCGTGTAGATTAAGTTCCGGCAACGCGGTGGCCTTCATCTGCGGATCAATGGTTGCTTGCTGCACATTGGAGAGCATCTGGATTGCTACCTGTTCACGCCTTTGAATCATTTTTGCATTGCACCCGGTTGCCATTTTGTCCTTGCCACACAGTAGGCTCCATCACACTCCACCTGGTCTTGGCGGGTTATTTGCGATTTTTTATTATCACGCTTTCACGAAAATGGGTGGTCACCTCCTAAACGTCATATTGATTGATATCCTGTTTATGTGCGATCTGCTCATTGGAGAAGATGTTCGGTCCCATGCAGTACTGACACAGTATCCAGACTTTGGAGGGGCTGATGTTGTCCGGAGAAAATGGTACCAGTCAGATCATCGAACGATTCACGCACGATCTGCACTCACAGCGCTGCCTTGCAGGCTCTTTGTCATTGTAGCCTCTTCTGACGACTTGCCTGGAATCACAAAACGGGCACTGTCTTCCCTCTGACTGGCGAAGTTCCCGTATGGTATCGTAACTATGGGTATCATCAATCAAGTTCTTTATATTTATCTGCCATGAGACTAAAGGAGATATCCCATTTTCTCCTCTCGACCACTATGCGGAGAAAGACTGTCATGATGACTTTAATTTAGGGTGCCTAAAAATAGCCAAAACACTCAATATTTTTTACTCGGAATTTTGCATTCATTTTAACCCAACACAATTGAACACGATGTGTTTTGAAATTCATGATTAATGCTTTTTTTACCAATTTTCTGGATCAGACAATTAAATGCTTTTTTGTTAATGTACAGTCGACAAGCAGTATCATTCACATTATAGTAGCCTGAATAGCGAGAAGCTTTAGGCACAGCATCAAAGTACGAGATTGCTCGGCCGTTGGTTTCAAATAAAAAGATTAGTTATCCCACTAATCCGCGATGAACCTTATAATTTTACTATTGAGAGACTCTTTAGATACCAATCCATCGCAACCCGAAGCCCTTCCCCAACACGACGCGTCGAAACATATCCCAAGAGAGTTTTCGCCTTGCCGATATCAGCCAGAGAATGCCGCACATCCCCGACACGAAAGTCCCGATATATGGGCACGCTATCTTTCAGATAAGAGAAATGCGGCTCCAGAAGCGAGCGAATCAACGCAAACAGTTGATTCAGCGTAGTGCGCTTATTGACCGCCACGTTATATACCTGATTCAAAGCCTCCGGACTTTCCGTTGCAGCAGCCAGCAAATTAGCCTGAACAGCATTGTCGATATAGCAAAAATCTCGACTGGCTTCTCCATCCCCATTGATAAACACCGGCTCATTCTTGATCAAGCTTGCAATCCATTTGGGAATAACAGCGGCATACGCACCTTCGGGGTCCTGCCGGGGGCCGAATATATTGAAATACCTCAACCCAATGGTTTTAAAGCCATAACAGCGTGCAATAACATCCGCATACAGCTCGTTGACATATTTGGTTACGGCGTACGGGGATAGGGGCTTTCCGATCACATCTTCCACCCTGGGAAGCCCCGAATGATCCCCATAAGTAGAACTGGATGCGGCATACACAAAACGTTTTACCCCGGCATCACTGGATGCCACGAGCATGTTGATAAACCCGGTGATATTGTTCTCGTTGGTAAATAGCGGGTCTGCGATAGAGGGGAACCGAGCCCAGCGCCGCCTGATGCAGCACATAGTCTATACCCTGGCAGGCATTGCAGCATTGTTCCAGCTTTCGAATATCGCCTTCGATAAAAGTGAAGTTTTGCCATTGATCCGGAGTAACCGGCGATTTTACCTGCTCCAGATTGTGGCGATACCCCGTGGAAAAATTATCGAGCCCTACGACCTTCTGATTCAGCTTCAGCAGCGCTTCCAACAGATCGGAACCGATGAAGCCAGCCACACCGGTTACCAGCCAGGTACCGGAGTGGCTGAGTGTCAGGTCGGTAAATCGGTGATTCAGTGTATCGGTCATAGATGGCCTTACTTGATGCGGCACCCATCGCCAAAATCGTTTAATGATTCACAGCAAATTATACTTTTTGAGTTGCCTTACCACCGGCAGGAAGAGAGAAAAAAGGGGGGGGTGTCGGCGCGCCGACACCCCTTATCTATCCAATATAATTATGGATAGTATAGGGTCATGAAAAGTTTTGCCCCTAACCCGGGCAGCATTTTTACTTCTTCAGCAAGGCCAGAATGGTCTTTTTCAACTCATTTAAAGAAGTGGTTAACCCGGCTTTTTCTTCATCCGACCAGACGGAAGAGTCAAGGCCGGACAACCGGACATTGGCCTTACCCACCCAGTCCATCAGCTCCGCCGGGGTGGCGGCAGGCCGGGGCTTTCTCTTACCACTGCCGCTCTCTTCCCTGGCCGCCTTCTCTTTGAGCTTCTTCCATGCCGTGATCATACCGCGATTTTGCTTTTTGCGAGCAATTGAGACCAGCGTCTTTCGGCTTACCGACGGGTCGATCCGGCACGCATCCCGGACTTCCTGGGGCAGACGATTCAAGGAAAGGATTTCATTGACGGTGGTGCGCGCCCTGCCGATGATAACACCCAACTGCTCCTGGGTGTAATTTTCCACCTTCAGGAGGCGATCCAGCGCCTCGGCTTCCTCCACCGGCGTGAGGTCTTGACGCAGGAGGTTTTCCACCAGGGCGATCTCGCTGGTCTTGCCTTCGACCCGAATGGCGGGGATATCCGTCAGCCCGGCTTTCTTGGCGGCCTCGAATCGGCGCTCTCCGGCAACGATCCAATAAGATGACGGTGTTTCAGCGGCTGCACCCTCAGGCGGCGGTGCAATGCGAAAGAGAATGGGCGTAAGCACGCCATGCGTGGTGATGGAGGCGGAAAGATCGTCTAACGCCTGCGGGTCCATGAATTTCCGGGGCTGGTTGGGGTCGGGCTGAAGGTCGGATAAGGGGACCTGGTAGAGCTGGCCTTTTTCGTAATTCATTCCATTTTCCTTGGCACATCGGTCGTGGATGATCTACTGTCTGTTTGGCACTTAATGCGTATTGGGCCCTCACCCCAGCCCTCTGCATCAGGGCGAAAGAACTAAAGGAAAGGGCAAGCTGATATGGTCGGGCGTATAACATTTATCACGGGATTGATCAAGCCATTTATTATGGAAATCTTTATCGTGTATAAACAATTAACCGTAGAGTACAATGTCAAAGAGCAAGAACAAAACATTCGGTGCCATTTGAATCTTTGCGGCAAGCCGGAATCGAATCATCAAGAAGTTTGGCCTTGATCATCCATTCGGACACAACCTGTCCTCATTAATAAATTATCACCGCAAAAGCGCAAAGTAAAAATTTGTTTATAACTTAGGGAAGCTGAAAATTTCAATATACCATACGAGACTTGTTACACTTGTCCGGCATTCTGCCCGGCAATAAATTGCCGGGCTATTTTCGATCATCTCTACGAGATTCGATTGCTGGGCCGGCCCAGGCGAAATTATGCTAAACATGCCTCTGACTCATGATCTCATTAAATTCATTTACAGATCCGACAAAAATGGCATTCTTAAGCAGTATTTTCAATATGGATGTATCTTTTATCTTTTTGATTTTGCTGATCAGTGGGGTGGGTACAGCCTCGAACCGGGCTTGCAGGACATCGATAACTGCTTCCTGGGCATTCTTCATCACGCCTTCCTCGATGCCTTCCTTTTTACCTTTTTTAATTCCAATTCGCTCGATAGATGTAACGTACTGCATCTTCATACCCTCCTCATATTTGTACATATCATCGGAAAAAA
>CAJBLH010000234.1 GCA_903953895.1 uncultured Desulfobacteraceae bacterium
GTATTCAGACAAGAATAACCGGGGGTGTAATTTGTCTTTTGCTATCTGTTTTTGTGTTGCCGGTCATGGCAGAGGATAGCTTCACCCAGGCCGATCGCGAGCGCCTGGTACGTGTGGAGGCAACCCTGACAACCTTTATGCAGCAGGTGGACAAGCGTTTCGAGCAGGTGGACAAACGTTTCGAGGAGCTTCGAACCGATATGAATGCCCGATTCGAGCAAATGACCAATATGTTTTATACACTGTCCGCTATTTTTACCACTCTGTTTGCGGCCGTGTTCGGTTTTGCCTGGTGGGATCGTCGCAGTATCCTGATAACAGCCAGAAAGACGGCGCGGGAAGAGGTTGAAGCATGCACACGGGAGGATCGGAATACGACCCAGATGGTTGATCGGCTGGTTGAAGTATTGCGGGGTTTTGCCGAAAAATCCCCAGACATGAAAGAACTGATGCGACGGGTTAATTTATTGTGAAATACAAACTGAACGATAAGTCGTTTCGGAGGAAAAAAGGTCCGAATGGCTTGTGAAGCTCGTGAAGCCGAACTGATGGATCAGAGAACACGTTTAAAATCAGCATTTATGAAGGGCGAAGATATCGGAATCAGGAAGGGCGAAGAGATTGGGGTTATGAAAAGCAAGAAAAAAATGTTCGGGAGTTACTGACAAGAGGCATGCCGGTTGAAGAAGTGGCATCGATTATTGATATGGAACTCATTGGAATCATTTAAATTCAGAAAGAAATGGCTATTGCCTGCCCCCTCCCGCTCGGAGCTGAAGCTATAGACTTTCAGAAAAATAATTTCGCGGCGTTATCGGTCGGAGATATACTGCAGTATAATCTCCTCCCTGCTGCCTTGCGTAAAGCAAGAAGTAAGATGAAAGTGTGGAATTATGCTTATAAAGGTTTTAATTACTAAAGGGGAAGATGGTTATTTTGTGGCCAGTTGCCCCGCATTGAAAAGTTGCTGGTCTCAGGGAAAAACAAAAACAGAAGTTCTTCAAAATATTCGTGAGGCGATTGAGTTATATTTAGAACCGGATCCGATAGAATTGTCCACCGGTACATATCAGGAAATTGTTGAACTGTCTGTATGAAATTACCACTACTGTCTGGCAAGCAAGTGTATGTATCACTTGAACGGTTTGGCTTTACAGAAATTCATCGAAAAGGCAGCCATGTTAAAATGTGTCATTCAGATGGCCGAAAAATAGTATTTCCCTATCACTCTGAAATCGATAGATATACCCTAAAAGGGGCATTACGGGATGCGGATATTGACATCAATGAATTTCTCAAACAAAATTGAGGAGTTACTGACAAGAGGCATGCCGGTTGAAGAAGTGGCGTTGATCGCGGATATGGACGGTTGATGGAATCATTGAAATTCAGAAAGAAATGTTGAATGTATGTTTAAAAAACCTCTATTTGTACGAGTTGAATGGGACGAAGAGGCAAAGGTCTGGGTAGCGACCAGTGACGATGTTGCAGGTTTGGCAACTGAAGCAGATACCATGGAGAAATTAATTGAAAAATTAAAGATATTAATTCCAGAGTTGCTGGTTGCCAATGGGATGTCTGGAGAATTTGATGTCCCATTTGAAATACTGGGTTATCAAAGAAATTTTGATGCGTTCGTAAAAAGTCAAAATTTTGAAAATCGCACATCATAATTTCATTAAGTTACCCTTGCTGAAAAGGCCAAATTCGGACTTTTTACGAGACCATCAAACTTATCATTTGCTTTAAGCGATCACGCATAAAGCACCGGAGGAGAATTATGGCACGTATTCAGACAAGAATAACCGGGGGTGTAATTTGTCTTTTGCTATCTGTTTTTGTGTTGCCGGTCATGGCAGAGGATAGTTTCACCCAGGCCGATCGCGAGCGCCTGGTACGTGTGGAGGCAACCCTGACAACCTTTATGCAGCAGGTGGACAAGCGTTTCGAGCAGGTGGACAAGCGATTTGAGCAGGTGGACAAACGTTTCGAGGAGCTTCGAACCGATATGAATGCCCGATTCGAGCAAATGACCAATATGTTTTATACACTGTCCGCAATTTTTACCACTCTGTTTGCGGCCGTGTTTGGTTTTGCCTGGTGGGATCGTCGCAGTATCCTGATAACAGCCAGAAAGACGGCACGGGAAGAGGTTGAAGCATACACACGGGAGGATCGGAATACGACCCAGATGGTTGATCGGCTGGTTGAAGTATTGCGGGGTTTTGCCGAAAAATCCCCAGACATGAAAGAACTGATGCGACGGGTCAACTTATTGTGAAACACAAAATGTTTATGATTTTGACTTTTAACGCATTATATGATCTGGGCGGTTCGCACATAAAAAATCGGAGGAAAGTCATGACTCGCATTCATACAAGAATAATCGGATGTGTAATTTGTCTTTTGCTGTCTGTTTTTGTGTTGCCGGTCATGGCAGGGGATAGTTTCACCCAGGCTGATCGCGAGCGTCTGGTACGTGTAGAGGCAACCCTGACAACCTTTATGCAGCAGATGGACAAGCGCATCGATGAGTTTAGAACCGATATGAATGCCCGCTTCGAGCAGGTGGACAAGCGCTTCGAGCAGGTGGACAAGCGCATCGAGCAGGTGGACAAGCGATTCGAGCAGGTGGACAAACGTTTTGAGGAGCTTCGAACCGATATGAATGCCCGATTCGAGCAAATGACCAATATGTTTTATACACTGTCCGCTATTTTTACCACTCTGTTTGCGGCCGTGTTTGGTTTTGCCTGGTGGGATCGTCGCAGTATCCTGATAACAGCCAGAAAGACGGCGCGGGAAGAGGTTGAA
>CAJBLH010000235.1 GCA_903953895.1 uncultured Desulfobacteraceae bacterium
AAACAAATAGCCAGAGGGTTTTACTCCCCCGACTATTTGTAAGTCAGGGGTTAAAACGCCTATGTTGTCTGTGTTTGTTGGGCTTTATAGGCAGCCATAGAAGCTTTGGAATTTTCGACGATCTGCCTGGAGGATTCTCTAACGATTTCCTCGATTGACGGGCCAAAAGCGGCTGATACTCCGCCAGTGATGGCTCCGAATCCAGCGCAACCGATAATGGTTCCTTTGGATAGTGCTAAACCACCCAACAGATACCACGGGTTGGTCGCATAGAACAGGCTTCCGCCAGCTCCAATGAGACCACCAACAAATCCAGCTTTTGCAATCTTGATGATGTCCATATTCATAACTTTTCCTCCTAATTTATGGGTTATATAAGACAATGGTTTAGTATTAATATCTCTATATTATAGGGAAAAGTAAGATAAGGGAGGTTGCACTCGGTGCTGGTATGTGTTCTGAACCATCTGGATTTGTGTTGACACTGGGAGGGTGAATTAATAAATGGTGTGGTATCGGGTATGGTCTATAACGGCAACAATTTCAATTTGGAAAGGAGTCAAGAATGCAGAAAAAGATGTCTATGTTGATTTTCACTTTTATTCTGGTACTTCCATTTCTGTCTTATGGTTTTGACTGCAACAAACCGGATTTCGGGGCAAAACTGGAGGACATCAATAAAGACGGGTATTTTGTGAAGTACATGGAAAAAGCGGGCATATCGTATTACAATTATACCGGCCCATGTCGGATGGATATCCATAATATTAACAACCCAAGAATTTCGTATGCATTTATTGAGAATCAATTGTATGCCCGAATTATTACGTTGCCACCAAGAGATGATCTTGGGGCTTTAGAATCAAGAATAAAAAAAATGGAAGAAAGAGTGTCTGAGCAAATTGGGTCAAAAGCTTATGAAACAAAACAAGAAGGCGATTGGACAATATTTCAATGGACCAGTGATAAAGAAAAAGAAAAGGGCATAAAGTTTAAATTGAAGTTAAATAATAAAACTTATGATCAAAAAAGTGCTTTTTACTATGAATCCCTCAGGTCAAAGCTACCAAACTTAAAAGAGGCTGATGATCCGGCATCTTTATCAGATTAACATCCGGTTCGAAATGACAACTGAAATAAGCCATAAACCCCAGGGATGAGCATGAAATCCAATCACGAGTACATTTGCTTGAAACAAACTTTTTTCCGTTTATTTCTACCATTATGTTTCATATTCATCCTTCCCCATCATATTTCCGCTCAAGATAAGAAAGCCATCAGTCAAGAAGCAATTTGGTCACCTTCAGAAGCGGTTATCCAGAACATGGGAGAATCCTGTGAGCATGGCGGGGAATGTTTCGTAAAGAAAATGATCAAAGCTGGAGCATCCCCATTATCCGTCAATTTCACAAGAACCCTTATGAAAAACGATTTTCCGTTCTGCTATATGAAAACATTCCTGGAAATGGGGCAGGTAGATTATGTGATGATCGATTGCCCGTTCATGAACAGCCCAGAACATGCATTATTGGTCAACGGAAAACCGTCGATAGTTCAACCGGGAGATAAGAAATACCTTGATAAAATCGATCTCACAAAGCATCCGAAGTATTCAGCCATCATCAAGAAGTATCCGAAATCTGAATTGTGGTTTGAAGGGAATTTGGATAAGATGGTCAAAACGGCAGATGATGGCCAAAGATTTATCTGGAGACATAGAATTCTTAACGGCTGTCATGCCTGTGAAAACGCTGGTACTGCAACCATTGCTTATGATTTTGATAAAAACGGTAAATTCAAAGGCGCCAAATTATTAGACCTGA
>CAJBLH010000236.1 GCA_903953895.1 uncultured Desulfobacteraceae bacterium
ATTCGCCGAGCAAGAGAAATTGCTCACAAATTCGATTAAAACAGCAAAAAATGCACTACTTCGGTTCAATTAAAATAAAAATAGCACCGATTGTTCAAGATAATCAGAAATTGGAAGTCAGATTAATCTGAGATTCAACACCACCAGGCAATATCGAGCAAGAAACTCTTTCCTAAACCGTTGTCACCGGTAACCAAATTCAAACGGTTTCCGAACGCCATCTCCATGTTCGAAATGGGGCCGACATTTGTAAGCTTCAGAGATTTAAGCATGGGAACGATCCTTCCCGGTAGCAGCCGCCAACGTATCGGAATACGCAATGACTTCCATCATGGTTCAGGGATTCCGGCACCCCTTGAATTTCCGGATATTTGGATTTTTTCCAATAACAATTTATCAACAATTTTTCATTGTGATTGCGAAATAGTATTTTATGGTATTGTTTGTTGAAAATCGCCTTACATTTATTGGCTAACATCGAACAGATTGAAAACGAAAGTAACTCCCATGCGGTTTTTCATGTGGCCAAGAGGCCTATCGCTTTGGGCCACGACTAGTACATTCTGTTGTGCCGCAGTCAACCGATTTATAAGTTCCTGGCGTCGAGCCCGATAAACTCCACATCGGGCATAGAAGCGGAATCTTGCAGGAATTCTCTTCATTCCCAAATTTTTTTCTGACCAAATTGCATCACGGTCAAAAAGCTCGAAGTACTTGCCCACTTGAAAAAGTATGACGCCACGAAAATGCCGACGAAAAAAACCGTATTGCGTCTTGAGGTTGGCAGGTTTACCCGGAAATACCCATCTTTTGCGTATAATAAAACCCCATCGTTGGAAAAGGAGCCTAAGCAACGGACGATGGGCGAACATCGAATCACATAAACTTTTTGAAGACGCATGTAAGAATAATCCAAAATAAGACTGGATAGTGGCATACATTTGCTGGTAAACATCCGGCGGGAAAAAAATAACGAGTTTTTCTGTTTCTTTGTGAAGGATGACCTTGGATTGTCCGGCAATCGCCGCTTTGCACCGATTCACGATTCTTCGTCGGATCAACAAATGCGACGGTCGTACGACATAACCAACATAATCGGCGCCATTGGAAACCGGGCGGATGATACGCCGGACCGGATGCATCTCCAGGAGCAGTCGATTACGCAGAAATTCTTCGATACGGTTGCGCCAAGCCTCCAGAATATACCGATCTTTATGGACAAGGATCAGGTCATCAACATATCGAATATAGTATTTTGCCTTGAGATCATGCTTTATGAACTGATCCAGAGGATTCAAGTACACATTGGCAAAAAACTGGCTCGTCAGATTACCTATGGGCAGACCTTTACCAGGGGGAACACTGAATAAGCTTTTTCCAGGAAGGATTTTCACCCACTTCTTATGAGAACATGTCAGCAAGGGCTCTATCGTTGGATCATGTAATATCAACACTTCAGCCAGCCACTGCAACTCTTCGGAATGAATACGGGCATGAACAAGATCGAGCAGAAGGCGCCTGTCAATGGAAGGGAAAAAAGAACGAATGTCAAGTTGGGCGAACCATGCCCTGCGCGTGTCATTGGCGGTCGCCTGCCGCATGAATTTCTGCAGTCGCTGGACAGCAGCGTGCGTACCCTTTTCTTTTCGGCAGGCATACGAATCATGAATAAAGACAGGCTCCCAGTTTTTTTCCAATTCACGCACCAACAGGTGATGCACCACACGATCCCGAAACTGGGCGGCAAAAACCTCTCGGTATTTATCGTTACGGGCTACAAAGCAGAACGAGGGGCGGGGTCGATAGGTCCGGCCAGCCAATTCGGAGGCGAGATCAAAAAGCTCCTCCTCAGCGTTTGCCTCGAAAGCAAGGGCTGCGGTTTTGCCGCGTTTGTGACGGCGGCAATCAAGCCATGCCCTGTGCAGATTCTCAAAGGTAAACAAGGTCGTTATCATCTTCGCGGACGCGAACGCACTCCAAACACCCGGTTGTTATTCGAGTTACTCCGGTTGTTCGAGTTCTCGTTGCCGTTGTTGAAGTTGAAGTTCCACGCCGACGACGAATCGCCTTCCCCTCACTTCCCGGACGAACGAACCGCCCGGCCACCGGGAGACAATCCTTTTCGGTATGGCTCCCTGCATAAATATGCCGCTTGGGCGGAGGGGACAAGATGATGATTCTCGGCACGCTCATCGCAGCGGCCCCGAAGGAACACGCGTTGACGATTCAGGCCTCGGCCCGCTTCGGGCCGACATACTACGCACCCACCCCTCGTTCTGCTTTGCAATCCCAATAACCTGTTTGATGCTGGTTTCGAATGAATTGAAATTTGGAAACGCTTTCACCTCCTTGCAGATACGAATAACCACTTTGAGCTCTTCAAGTTTGATCCGAAGCTCCTCGAGTACCGGGACCTTCTCTTGCGTGTTATTGGCTCTGACGATCAGCATCAGAGCCTCCCGCGTCAAATCTCGAAGTGCCGTTCCATGCGTGTACTTGTGGTAGCGGCTAAAGTTCCTCACGATTCCCTCAAAGTAAATTTGAAGGTCGAAAGCTGCCTTATAAATTGGAAGATGCTCGTACTGGGCCATAGCAAAAATCCTAAAAAAACGAGGGGGGGGGGGGGGGGG
>CAJBLH010000237.1 GCA_903953895.1 uncultured Desulfobacteraceae bacterium
GGGAGCTTCCCGACTGGGTTCCCAAGCTGGAGCTTGGGAACCAGCGGCAAATAAAATCATTCACCGGATCGACCGAAACGATGGTCGTACCCGGCTTTCACGTCAATCCACGATGAGCCGAAAGATTAAAGACAGCAGAGGCGCAAAAAGATGAAAACCTGGAAGACGCATTCGGGCGATAAACAGAAGTTCGCCGTCTCTATTGCTTTTTTCCCTGATCCGGATCAGGGAAAGGCGGCAACACAAGCCGAGTCGATTTCTTGGGGATCGTTGGAATTATGGGTAAAAGGACGAAACCTGTGCGAACACATTGAAGATGGTGTAATATTGAAATCCGTTAACTGGTATCTGCTGCCGTTTCTGGAATGGATCGCACAGCAGTGGGACCCATTGCTGCACGAGCAAAAACTGCCGATAAAGCATGGGGATGCTCAAAATACCGCTTGGGAGTCATTCCATCGCCATTTTATTCCGCCGATGGGATACAGCGATGAACAGTCTGCGGTATGGGATAAGAAGTGGTATGCGTGGATGCTACGGCATAGTTTGCTGACAGCCCGGACTGGCGGCCTTTTTCCGGATATATTTATTCGCCGTTATCGGGATGATATTGAAATATCATGGGGAGAGATCCGGCACGCCGGTGCGCCGCAAGGGTTTCGCTTTTGCGTACCGGAGGGTGTCTCACGACTTGAATCCACAGCCGTATCTCAGCCCCTGTTTGATACTCTGATTAAATCCGCTCAGTACTTGAAGGAACGATGTCCTGATTCTAAAAGGGTGGCCACACTTTTTCAATATGTTCAAAATATTCCGAAAGACGACCAAACCGAACGTCTGGGCTGGCCCCCGTCACAAACCAACCATTTTGCTGAATATGAATAATGATACAAACCAGTATGAGTCAGGGCGCCGGTTTTCTTTCGCCCACGAGCTTTGCCACCTCCTTCACGACCGATCTTATGGCGTAGAACTGGCGATGGCCACAGGCCCGTGGGCGCCCCGGGATCTCGAAAAACGCGCCAATGCTTTTGCTGCGATGTTCATCATGCCGACAGACCTCGTAAGAACACTTTTTGGAGAAGTGACAAATGATCGACCCAATATTCAGGACGTTCTGGATATGGCTGCCACGATGAAGACAAGCATCATCGGATTGATTGATCACCTGCATAATCTCGGTCTAATCGACGACGCTAAACGGGAAAGATTAAGAGAAACAGCGGCAACCCCAAGTCGTTAACACCCGAATCGCAAGTTTTTCTTATCCCCTATTGAAATAACACAATCGATCAACTATCATCTAACCGACACCCATCAACCATTTCAACCCTATAAACTATATCAACCCTATAAACCATTTACAAACAAATCCATGAAACACATCATCGCTATCAACCTGCTACTGGCCCTTTTTTTCGCCTACCTTACAGTTTCTCTGCACCAGGAGATCGAAAGCATGAAGGTTGCAAAAAATATGGACCCGGTATATGCTTATACGGAATTTGTCCGTCCGCCGGTTGCCCTTCCTGAAAAATGGCAGGATTTTTTCGGTGCAACGCCGGCCGTGGCAGCGGCAATTGCCAATACCGCCCTTCCGGAGGCTGAAGACAACAGCAGCAAGCCCTTTCAGGGAAAAATTCGCCTGAGGGGCATTTTTATTTATGATAATGTACAAAAAGCGGTGATTACGATTGCCGGCGGCAAGGGCCAGGAAAAACCCAAGGAACAACAGAAAATGATTATCTGCAAGACCGGAGATACAGTCGAAGGGTTCACCGTTACCCGGATAATGCCGGACAGAATCGTTCTGACATCCCAATCTTCGGAGCCTGTTACGATCATGGTTTACAAACCCCTCTTCATCGACGGAAAAAATGATTAAATATACCCAGTTGGCGGTATGGTGGCTTTTGCTGTTTTTTTTTGCGAGCTGCCATTCCGTACCCCCTGTTCAAGATAAAATGCTGGTGCGTATGACCGATGCTGCTCCGGTTTCCGAAGAGTTTGCTCAGGATTCTCTGCTGATAGATCAAGACGCCGTAAAAACAGAGTTGGTGGTGGGCAAGAAACCTTTTGTTTCTCTGCCTCCTCTGGGCGACCAACAGCCTCGCCGCAAAAATGTACTGCTTACGGATACTCCTTTTAAACAGAATAAATTCGTGACAGTGGTGATTGATGAAATGCCGATCACCGAATTTATTCATCATATTTTTACCGGCATATTGGGTGTCAACTATGTTCTGGATTCCAAGATTGAGGATTTGAAACGCACTGTCACCTTAAAGCTGGAGAAGGAAGTAAGTGAATTTCAGATGTTTGAGGTGGTTCGGGGGGTGCTGGCGCAAAATGAAATCACTGTATATTACAAAGATAATATTTTTTTTCTCACTCAAGGAGATAAAGATAAACGGATCACGGTAGGGATCGGGGCTTCCTTGGATGACATTCCCGTGGCATCCGGCCAGATCCAGCAGATTGTTCCTGTGAAATATGCGAACGTTGAAAATCTGTTCACCATGCTTCCCAGAAGTCAGGGCCTTACCATTCTTCCGGATTTACGGGAAAATGTGTATATTGTTACCGGAAGCCGAGATCAGGTTGAACAGGCGATCCAGATGATCAATCTTCTGGATCGGCCAGCTATGCGCGGAAGGTTTGTGGGGATGCAGAAGGTTACCTACTGGAACCCTGGGGAACTGGCTGATAAATTAACTGAAATAATGTCTCAGGAAGGCATTCCGGTTACATATGACTCCACCAAGAAGGGGGTGCAGATCAATGTGCTGGAGCAGCGGGGACTTCTACTTTTTTTTGCGGCAGAAAAAGAATGGCTGGAAAGGATCAAGTTCTGGATTAAAACACTGGATGTACCGATGGAAAACGAGGAAAAGCAGTTTTTTATCTATTTCCCTCAGAACTGCCTGGCTTTAGAGCTTGGAGATTCATTGTCCAGCATTGTCGGTGTGTCACAGATGGAAAAAAAATCCAGAAAGGAAGCAGCAGAGAAAAAAACATCACCTTCAACTTCACAAACAGCAACGACTGCGTCAGCCGCCAGTCGATCTGCAGTTGTGGGTAAAAAGCCTGCAAAAACGACAGATAAGACGGAACAACCGGGGGAAACAGAAAAGTTCATTCAGGATGTTTTTGCCACCGTGGATGAAGGCAAAAATGCCTTGATCATTTTTGCCACCCCGCAGAAATATAAAATCATTGAAACACTTTTAAAACGACTTGACATTATGCCGGTTCAAGTTCTACTGGAATCGACAGTTGCAGAAATCACCTTGAAGGATGATCTTAAATACGGGCTGGAATGGTTCCTTAAAAATTCCGGTGGCAGTGTCGCTGGAACCATGGGTACAGTAGGCAAGCTGGGTCTGGGGGGAGATATTTTTAACTATTCTGTCCTGTCGGATGGATTTCAATTCCAAACTTTGATCAATGCATTGGCCATAAATAATTTGATCAAGATACTGTCCAGCCCTCGTGTAACGGTGCGGGATGGCAAAAAAGCATCTCTGATAGTCGGCACCGAAGTGCCAATTATTACCAACGAAGCTACCAGTACGGTAGTCACAAGTGGTTCAACGGGCATCGTTCGGGCGGTTCAATACCGAAAGACAGGCGTCAGCATCGATATAACACCGATGGTGCAGGCCAAGAACGTGGTTACGCTCGAGATCAACCAAGAGGTCAGCAAGCCGCAAACCAACACCACATCAGATATTAATTCTCCACTGATACTTAATCGAACTCTGACCACAGAAGTGGTGGCCAGTGATGGCCAAACCATAATGCTGGGGGGGCTGATCGAGGATAAAGACAGCCTTACCATTAACAAGATACCGATTTTGGGAGATATTCCCTATCTGGGATATTTCTTTAAAACCACCAGCGATACCAAGGAGCGTACAGAGCTGGTGCTTATAATTACCCCTCGGATTATTCGAAACACTCAGCACATTGATGAAATGCGGGACGTCATTTTTGGTGACTTTCAACAGATTGGGATGAACTGATTCACAACATAATGATTGCACGGCTTCTCATTAGGAGAACATTGTGCGGACCTCTGATAATGCAGTGCAGCGGTGCTTGGCCGATCCCGAAGTCATTCAATATCAAGAATAACTTTCTTGACTTGAAACAGCGCATGAAGTATTTTGAACCATTGCCTATACTGGTCGTTATCGTTGAAATGCAAGTTGTGAGATAGTGCTTAAAACATCTTGACATCGGGCTAATTCAGATGTTATTGAAAAAACGCTGAATGAAGATGTAAAATTATTTTTGTTGTAATCTATTGCTACTCGCTGTGGTTGTGTTTATTCTGCTAAATATCATTTTGAATAAATAATAGATGTTCAGTGAAAGGAGGGATGCCCTAAATTCATGTTGTTTTTGTAATTGGTAGCAAACGATTTAGATTATTATCTCAATATCGAAGGAGGAAAAAAGGATGAAAAAAGGTTATATAATTTTTACTGCACTTTTTGTTGTGGGCATAATGGTTATGACTGGTGGGTCAGCAATGGCGGCTGCAGGTTTCTGGACAAACGCAGGGACTAAAACAGTCATCATAGGTGGAAACACTGCATCTATGACGTCGGCAGCGACTGTGACTTCTCCTACTTTCAACGTTGGCGATGCAGAGACGTTGAGTTCTGGTGATTATTTTACAATTACGTTAACCGGTGGGGCGGTCTTTAACGGTACCCCTGTCGTCGCAGTAGTGAACAACGCTAGCGGAACAGCTATTAATCTTCTTTCTGGAGGCACTGCAGGAAGCACGACTGCTAAGTTTCGGGTAGGTACGGGAACAACGATAGCAACCCCAGGGGGGATTCAGTTTGTCACGACGGGTACAGCCATTTCTTCCCTTCTCAATGTAACTGCCTTGGCCCACGGATCCAATGTTGACTTTTTGGCAACCCTTGAAAACAGCGCTGGTGGAGCACTCATATCTGGTAAGTCATTATATTCGACCAATACTGCCACAGGTTATCCTTTTGTGGGCCAAAGTCTTCTGACAGTCACCAACACCTATAAAGAAGATTCTGCTGATGTTTCTGCAGCATCTGGGCCGTATACCAAGTTTGAAGGGAATCTAACAACGGGAACGGCTACCGTGTTAACATTTTTATCTCCAGTAGCAGGTGAAACTACTAGCTATCCAATAGCTGGCTTGGCGAAGAATAAATTGCTCATCACTTTGACTGGGGATTTTACTGGAATTACAAAAGTTGCGGGTGGTTCTTCTACTATGGGTATTACTGGTTCTGACAGTGCCGGTTCAATAACAGGCGGACTTAGCGGCCAATTTTTGATCAATGCTGCTAAGACCGCAGCTTATGCTGTTAATACTGATGCATTAGTAGGACAAGGAACAACAGCAATAGGAATAAATCCGCAGTTTACGATTGATGGAACGACAGCGCAGACAGAAAGATCATTTACGGCGAAAATCGAAAACCTTGTTGATAGCAGTAATTATAATGCGAATACATGGTTGAGCCCGGGCACGAATTATAAGATCCTTCGAAACGGCGTTTACTTTTCAGCGAACAGCCTTGGAACTTATAATACCGTTAAGATTTCCGATATTAATGGCAAAATCCCAGCCACCGGTGCAATAGTTTACATCAGCGCATGGGATGCGGCTGGCACAAAGCTTGCTGATGCTGCGGGCGCTGTTGCCATAGTATTGCAGGCCAATCAAACCATCACTTTAACTGGCGATGCAATAGCTGCGCGGTTTGTCGGTACGCCAATGAAATATGAATTTGCAGTTCAGGACACCTCAGCGGTTGTCACCAATGTTAAGAAAACTCCTGAGGGATTTGGCAGCAACGTTTACAAAGCTGGAGGTGGCGGCGGTATCTAATTCGTCGATGATGTAAAATCTGCCTTAAACAAAAAGGGGTAACCAGATCGGTTATCCCTTTTTTGCTTTGTATTGTTATATCGTGGATAAGTTTAACTATATTGAACTCGCCATCCACATTCACCATTCTCCAAAATGCCCCCCCCAATACTGTGCTTTCCTAATCACTGCGAACGGTATATTTATTATCCAGAGATGATCATTGGCAACCCGAGTTCCCTGGTGCTGGTTTCGATTAGCAGACCCCTTGTAACTGGGTCTTCAATAAGTATAATCAGTTAGATGTTGTTAAATTGAAGATTTTATTCTAATAATCAAGGCACAACATGATGATTTATTTTATCTTTTTTTGTGCCCAATTTTGGCAAGGCCTCTCGCCAGATTTTATCATGAATTCTGATATAGCGGTGAATCGTCATGTTCATTAGGTGAACCTGATTCTGTTGTTTAAGAAGTGAAGCTGATCAACAATTAATCCGGAGGAAGAAATGCGTAATCGAATGTTTCTATATTTTGTCTGGATGGCCATTAATTCTTGTTTAGGAATTGCACATGGCGGCGTGATGTCCAACGGTTACTGTTTGGCTGCGGACAACGATCTACATAAAATATCATACGAGAATGCAATTACGAATGAATGGGTTCTTTCGGTCGATCCAACCAACCGGGATGTGGGTAATGGTGCTGGTACGACAACATTCACTGTTTCCAATACCGGAACCGGAATAATGTCTTGGGTGGCAACAACAGCATCCTGGATACGAATAACATCAGGAGTATCTGGAACAAATTCTGGAACGATAAACTGCGAATTTGATCCGAATTCGAGTTCTTTTGCGCGCATAGCCACGATTCAAGTTACTGCAAGTACTCCCATTTCTCAAAACAGAAGTGGCGAGAATGTGACTGTGACGGTAACTCAGGCGGGACAGATGGCGCTTTCTGTGAGCCCGGACAGTCTAGATGTTTCCAACGCTGCCGGCAATACGTATTTCAGCGTGATGTATTCCGGAACGGGAGACACACTGTATTGGGTACCAGAAGTGACGGATGGAAATACCTGGTTGCGGGTTACATCAAGCAGTGGACCAAACAGAGGTAATGGAACTGTTATATGTGAATACGACAAAAATACTGCGACATCTTTACGAACAGCCAGACTCTGGATTACAGCAACCGGTATAGATGGCGCCCCAGTGCTTATTTCCGGTAGCCCTAAATGCGTAACGATAAATCAGGCTGCTGCTCCGGTGGAACCGACACAGACCGTGCTATCGGTTACGCCGAGCAATCGCGATGTCACAACGGATGCCGGCACAGCTCAATTCAGTGTAGCCAACACAGGTACAGGAACGATGAACTGGGTGTCTCAGGTGGTATCCGGCAGCAGTTGGATGTATATAACATCGGGTTTCAGTGGAACAAATGCCGGAACGATCAATTGCGCCTACAGCGCCAACCTCGACAGCACGCCGCGCACTGGCACGGTTCGGATCACGGCGGCCGGTGCAACGGGAAGCCCGGTGGATGTATCAGTTACCCAGGCGGGAGATGTACGAATCGGCTCGAATTCAATTGATGCAATCGATGTGGTCAAGATTACGGATGTGTCCGGTACACTTCCAGAAGCCGGCACTGCTGTAGGTGTCAGGGCCTGGGATAAAAATGGAAGTGAGTTGTCACCGGCCGATTACGCACCGCCATTATTCATTTATAATCATGCAACGACAAGTGCACTCGGATCGGACATCGAAGACCGATTTCCGGGTGGCATTCCCGCGGCATACGTCTTTGCAGTCGAATCACCTAAAATGCTTATCACCAATGTCAATAACAGCATGGATGGTGAAGTTAAGGCTCCCATCACTTATTCAAACGGGCTCAGCAACTTTGTTTCAAACACCGTTGGCTCCAGAAATGCGATTAAAGTGACGGATATGTCCGGTACCCTCCCAAGCAGCGGTACCGCAATCACCGTTACGGCCTGGAACGCAGCCGGCAATGCAATTCCGGAATCCATATCTGCGGCGCCTTTGGTGCTTTACAGCCATGGCACAACCATCATCAACGGTACTGATCTTGCGGCGCGGTTTCCAACGGGTACGCCCATGACGTATGCATTTACCAGCGCCTCTGCGGAACTGGTTATTACAAATTTAAAATATAAAAGCGATGGAACACTTAAAATTCCCGCAGTTTATTCGCTGGGGCTCAGTAATTTTGTCTCGAACGCCATCGGACCACAAAATACCCTCTATATTTCCGATTTTTCGGGTGCATTGGGTACAACCGGAGCTGCTATCAGCGTCAGGGCATGGGATGTATCCGGAACGGAAATTCCCGAGTCCGCATCGGCCAGTGTTTATAACATTTTCAATTATGAAACAGTAACGATCACTGGTTCTGATCTGGAAAGCCGCTTTTCTTCCGGCAGCCCCATGACTTATGAGTTTACCGTCGGATCACAAAAGCACTTGATCACCAATGTCAAGAGCAGTACGGACGGCAGCATCAAAATCCCGACGGTTTACACCCAAGGAATCACCAACTATACCACCAACTACGTCAGCGATCTGAACACCATTCAAATTACGGATATGTCCGGCAGCATTTCGGCAACAGGCGCCAATATCGGCATCACGGCAAGGAACGTGGACGGAATTTTGATACCTGAGTCCACCAGCGCCCCAGCCTTGAAACTCTATAGCCATGGTACAACCAGCATTGAAGGAAATGACCTGATCAATCGCTTTCCGAGCGGGATTCCGGTTTCATACGAATTTTCGATTGGTTCAACAAGTGCAATTGTTACGAATCTGATGAAAAGCTCGGATGGAATGATCTATATTCCGACGGTATTCACCATCGGGCCGTATGGAGTGATATAAGGCAACGCACATGAAATAATCGCCCAGATCGAAGTTTTTGAATAAACCGAGGACATAGAGATGAAATCGCCGCAGAAGCAAAGACCAAGCAAATTCCTCGCAAGTACCCAAGAATTATTCACTGAAATCCAAAGTTGGGCAACTGCCAAGGGCTTGCGTGTCAAGCGCGGTAGCTTAACCCTTAACGAGCAAGCCTACGGATCATACCAGGCCGAGACCTTGCAAATCCTCACAGATGGAGATGAAAAGATTGCTGAGTTGGTGCCTGTGGGCGCCTCAATTAATCGGTGCAAAGGACCGGATTGACTTTGTCGGCACAGTTGACAGCGTCATATTAGCGGATTGGGACAAGGGCGGCCCCAGCATTACCACCACCATTAGAGGATAGCAGCGTTCAGAAAAGCAGGACTCAACCGCTTTACAGAGATGTTGAAGAGGCTGGCTGGTACTGGGTAGAAAGCCGCAAGCTTTCCCGTGCGCACAAGTTCGATGAGCGCCTTTTCTGTGAATTGCTGCGTGGGGTATCCGATTATGACTACCGCAGTTGAAGCAATAGAATCAGGTGAGCCGAACCTGGAACCTGACTCAGGATGCGCTGTCTTTGGAATCATTGAGATTCAGAAAGAAATGCCTGTGCAAAAATGATTAAGATTTTGATTTTTAACGCATTATATGATCTGTGCGGATCGCACATAAAAAATCGGAGGAAAGCCATGACTTGCATTCAGACAAGAATAACAGGATGTGTAATTTGTCTTTTGCTATCTGTTTTTGCGTTGCCGGTCATGGCAGAGGATAGCTTCACCCAGGCTGATCGCGAGCGACTGGTACGTGTGGAGGCAACCCTGACAACCTTTATGCAGCAGGTGGACAAGCGATTTGAGCAGGTGGACAAACGTTTCGAGGAGCTTCGAACCGATATGAATGCTCGATTCGAGCAAATGACCAATATGTTTTATACACTGTCCGCTATTTTTACCACTCTGTTTGCGGCCGTGTTTGGTTTTGCCTGGTGGGATCGTCGCAGTATCCTGATAACAGCCAGAAAGACGGCGCGGGAAGAGGTTGAA